>JBMSKG010000066.1:0-12033 GCA_049419625.1 Paracoccaceae bacterium
GCGAGGATTGGGCCGAGTGGCTGGCGCGGCGGGCGGTGCCTTAGGAGGCCTTGCTACGGTCAGGACGGCAGCGATCAGCTTATGCCCGCCGCGCGGGCCAAAGCGCGATGATCCACAGGGCCAGATAGACCGGTAAGGGCACAAGCAGAAAGAAGGCATAGCGCCAATCGGCAGAGGCGATGAGGAAACCGGGCACCAAGGCCAATGTGGCCAGCGCCAAGAGGATCAGCGCCGCACGGCGTTGGCCGGGGCGGAACCAGCGGGTGTCAAACATCCGCCCCCAGATCGGCCACGCGCCGTGAAACACAACCATGGCCAATTGCAGCGCATCGGGGTTATCCCATGGGGAATTGCCGATGACGAACCATTCCAACGCCATGCCCGGCGAGCACCCCAAGATCAGCCACAGCCAGACCGGCGCGCGCGGAAGCCATTGGATCAGCATGTGAAAGCCAAGCGCCATGAGCGTGTAGGGCACGACGGCCCCGGTGAACAACTCGGGCACCCATGTGGCGCCAAAGCGGTACCAAAGCTCAAGCCACTGGGCTAGAGCCACCGAAACACCCGTTGCAATCAGAACCTGAGCCACAGCCTGCATGGCCGCAGTGTCCCAGAGACGCGGCTTTCGCTCAAGGCCGAAACCGGGGCTGTTTGCCCCGGCTTTGGCTGGCGTTTGCGCCTTACCCGTCGATGCGAATGCGGGCGTTGGTCGGGTCAAACGGGCTGTCTTCAACCACAACCGCGTCCCATTCCTGACGCAGCATCTTGACCTTGAGCTTGGTGCCCGGCACGGCCAGTTCGGGGCGGACATAGCCCATGCCGATCTGCTTGCCGAAGGCCACCGAGTAGCCGCCCGAGGTCAGACGACCAACCTTTTCGCCGTTCAAGAGGAGCGCCTCTTTGCCCCACGGATCGGCATCCGACGGGCCGTCGATCAGCAGCGTGCAGCATTTGGACCGGACGCCGGTTTCGACCATCTTGGCCTTGCCGTTGAACTCTTTCGACAGATCGACAAAGCGCGGCAGGTCGGCTTCAAGTGGCGTCGCGTCGCGGCCCAGTTCGTTGCCGAAGGCGCGGTAGGATTTTTCCTGACGCAGCCAGTTTTGCGCCCGTGCACCGACGCCTTTCAGCCCGTGCTTTTCGCCGACCGACCAGATCAGATCCCACAGGTAGCGGCCGAATTCGATCGGGTAGTGGAGTTCCCAGCCAAGCTCGCCCGTATAGGCGACACGCACCGCGCGGACCGGGCACATGCCAAGTTCAATGTCGCGGTACGACAGCCACGGGAAGCGCTTGTTCGACAGAACGGTCGCCGGATCGGCGTCTTTCACGATGTCATTGAGGAGCGCGCGGCTGTTCGGGCCGGCCAGCGCATAGACGCCCCACTGGGTGGTGATGTCGTGGATGTCGATATAACCGCCGCCTGCCGCCATGAAGTCCTCGGCCGATTTCATCAGGAAATCAGCGTCATAGGCTGTCCATGCGCCAGCGGAGATGAGGTAATACTCATGCTCTTTCAGCCGCACGATGGTGTATTCGGTGCGGGTGGTGCCGTGGTTGGTGAGCGCATAGGTCAGGTTGATGCGGCCCACGTTCGGCAGTTTGTTGCAGGTGAAGTGGTCAAGGAAGGCGGTCGCGCCGGGGCCACGCACAAGGTGCTTGGTGAAGGCCGCCGCATCGATGATGCCCACCGTGTTGCGCACGGCTTTGGCCTCTTCCACGGCATAGGGCCACCATGCGCCACGGCGGAAGCTGCGGCCATCATGGTCGAAATTCGCGGGCGCATCGACCGGGCCATAGTAGTTCGGGCGTTCCCAGCCGTTCACCTGACCCATCTGCGCGCCCATTTTCAACTGACGCTCATAGGCAGGCGCGGTGCGGAGCGGGCGGCAGGCCTCACGCTCTTCGTCGGGGTGGTGCAGGATGAAAACGTGGTTGTAGCATTCTTCGTTTTTGCGCGCGGCGTATTCGGTGGTCATCCAGTTGCCGTAGCGCTTGGGGTCCAGCGATGCCATGTCGATCTCGGCCTCGCCTTGCGTCATCATCTGGGCAAGGTAATAGCCGGTGCCGCCTGCGGCGGTGATGCCGAAGGAGAAGCCTTCCGCGATCCACATGTTGCGCAGGCCGGGAACCGGGCCGACAAGCGGGTTGCCGTCGGGGGTATAGCAGATCGGGCCGTTGAAATCGTCCTTCAGGCCCACGGTTTCCGACGAGGGAATCCGGTGGATCATCGACATGTATTCGGCTTCGATCCGCTCCAGATCCAAGGGGAAGAGGTCGGCGCGGAAGCTGTCGGGGACAGCATATTCAAACCGCGCCGGAGCGCCGTATTCGTAGGGGCCAAGGATCCAGCCGCCGCGTTCCTCACGCACATACCATTTGGCGTCGGCGTCGCGCAGGACCGGGTGTTCGCCGTGGGTCTTGCGGTATTCCTGCAGCATCGGATCGGGTTCGGTCACGATATACTGGTGTTCCACCGGAATGGCCGGGATCTTGATGCCCAGAAGCTTGGCCGTGCGCTGTGCGTGGTTGCCGGTGGCGGTGACGACATGTTCGGCGTGGATGTCATAGGTCTCTGCGGTCGGCACCAGCATGCCGCCCTTGTCCTCCATCCGGGTGACCGAGACGATCCATTCCGACCCGGTCCAGCGATAGCCGTTGACCTGAATCTTGCGCTCAATCGTCGCGCCATGCTGGCGCGCGCCCTTGGCCATGGCTTGGGTCACGTCGGCGGGGTTAATGTAGCCGTCCTGCGGGTGATAAAGCGCGCCGACGAGGTCTTCGGTCCGCACCAAGGGCCAGCGTTCCTTGATCTGCGCGGGGGTCAGAAATTCATGATAGACCCCGGCGGTTTCGGCGACCGAGGAATAGAGCATGTATTCATCCATGCGCTCCTGACGCTGGGCCATGCGCAGATTACCGACCACGGCAAAGCCCGCGTTCAGGCCGGTTTCCGCCTCAAGCCCTTTGTAGAAATCCACCGAGTATTTGTGGATATGGGTTGTGGCGTAGGACATGTTGAACAAGGGCAGAAGGCCCGCGGCATGCCATGTGGAGCCTGCGGTCAGCTCATCACGTTCGACCAGCATCGTGTCCCAACCCGCCTTGGCGAGGTGATAGGCAATGCCGGTGCCAACCGCACCGCCGCCAACGACAAGGGCTTTGACATGGGTTTTCATGGGAAGACTCCGAATGGTCTGAATGGGCGTTTGCCCCTATCTGCCCGAAGTCAGGGAAAATGGGCAAGACGGCCCGACATATGACGGCGAAAAACGACATGGGGGCCAGAAAGCGGCATTTTCAATGCGGGCAGGCAGTCGCTTGACGCTGCGGCTTTAGCTGTGGCACGTGTGCGGGATGCGATGCTTGCGCCCGATCCGACGTATGGCCCAAGACGCGACACGCCTTGTGGCGTTTGTCGCGGCCTTAGGGCTTGCGATCTTGCCACATGGGGTGATGCCCCATGTCGGGGCAGCCGGTGCGCTGGAACTGGTCTTGTGTTCGGTTGACGGGCCGGTGACGATGGTGGTCGACACCATTACCGGCGAGACCAGTCGCAAGATGCCCTCGGGCTCGGCCAAGCCCGCCTGTGACTGGGCGACGGTCCAAAGCACGGCCACCGTCGTGGCCGAAGCCCCTGCTGTGACCCCGCCCCAAACCTTGGAACACCGGGCCGCCCCGGCCATGGAAACCGCAGTTTGGCGTCCTGCGCATGACCCGCGTGGTCTGTACGCACGCGGCCCCCCTGCCCTTGTCTGATTTCCCCCCAAAAAACTGAAATCACTCAAGGAGTCTTTCGATGTCTGACGTCGAAACCACGGCCCCGACCGGGGTCAACAAGCTGTATTTTGCCGCTTGGCGCTGGCACTTCTATGCCGGGCTTTATGTCGTGCCCTTCCTGCTCATGCTGGCCATCACCGGCTTTTTCATGATGCTGTTCACCACCTACCTGCCTGAATATGGCGACCGGCTGTCGATCACCCCGGCGGGTGAGGCGCTGCCGATTGCCGCGCAAGAGGCCGCGGCATTGGCCAGTGTGCCGGGCGCGACCGGGCTTGTCGAATACATCGCGCCCTATGGTCCCACCAACCCCGCCTTGTTCGAGGTGGCGGATGCGGGCGCTGGCATGGTGGTGGCGCTGAACCCCTACAGCGGCGAGCTGCTGCGCCAGACCGTCACCGGCAACACCTGGAACCTGTTCTTCGAGGATATCCACGACACGCTGTTGATCGGCGATCTGGGCGATCGGCTGATCGAGATTGCCGCAACGCTGGGCCTTTTGATGGTCATCACAGGGGTCTATCTGGCCTGGCCGCGCAACGGGGCCACGTTCCGGCAGATGTTCGTGCCGGACTTGTCAGGCAAGGGGCGTGGATGGTGGAAATCGCTGCATCTGGTGATCGGCAGCTGGACCGCCATCATCATGGCGGCGTTTCTGGTCACGGGTCTGGCCTGGGCCGGGATCTGGGGCAATCAGGTGCAGGCCTGGAGCACCTTTCCGGCTGAGAAATGGGACAATGTGCCCTTGTCGGACAAGACCCATCTGTCGCTGAACGGGACCGGCGAAAAGCAGGTGCCTTGGGGGCTGGAGCAGACGCCCCTGCCCGCGTCCGGATCGGCTGCCGGGGTTGCGGTCTTGCCCGAGGGAACTGTGCTGAACCTGGCGGCAATGGTCGATCTGGGCCGCAAGCTGGGGATCGAGGGGCGGTTCCGCGTGACCGTGCCCGGCGATGAAACCGGGGTCTGGACGCTGGGCCAGAATTCGATGAGCTATGACGGTGCGCCGCCGACGCTGGACCGCACGGTGCATGTCGACCAGTATACCGGCAAGGTTCTGGCCGATGCGCGCTACGGCGAATACTCGGTGGCGGCCAAAGCCATGGCTGTGGGCATTGCGCTGCATGAAGGGCAGGTCGGCGTGGTGAACTTCATCCTCAACGCGCTTTTTTGTCTGGCGACCGTGGCGCTGTGCGTGTCGGGCATGGTGATGTGGTGGAAGCGCCGCCCTGCCGGGGCCTTGCGTTTGGCCGCCCCACCCCGGCCCGACCAGATTCCGCTGACGGGCGGGATGATCGTCATTGCGGTGGCGATGTGTCTGGTGTTCCCGGTTCTGGGCCTGATCATCGCGGCGATTGCGCTGATGGATCTTGTGGTGCTGCGCAGCCTGCCGCCCCTGAAGCGGGTGCTCAGCTGACATGAAACCCGGCAGGACGGGGAGGGCCGCGCCCTTTCCGTCTTGCCACCTCCGGCCCGGGCGCGGGGCCTTTGGCCGCTAAGCCCCGTGCCGGACGCTGTGCCTGACGCTGTGCTCGTCAAAGTCATAGGCGCGTTCGACCCGTGCCACGCGCACGGCATAGGTCACATACCATTCGACCCGCCCGCGCCGCTGGGCGTCGAGGTGGTCAACCTTCAGTTTCCAGGCGCGGATCGCGGCCTCGTCGGTCCAATAGGAATTGGTGATGCCAAAGCCATCCGCCCCCCGCGCGCTTTCATGGCCAAGATAGCCGGGCTGGCATTCGGCCATGTCGACCATCTCATCGGCCATCGCGGCATAGCCGTTGTCGCCTTCGCTGCGCTGGCTGGAGAAGGTCACGACGTAATAGGGCGGTTTGGGCAAGGCGGTGACGGGCATAGCGGGCTTTCCGAGGGGTGGGACAGGCTAGCGCGCAGCCAAGGCAGGCTCAACCCCGGCGGATCTGGCCGAAGCCGACGGCCAGCGCAAAGATCACCGCCGCCGAGGCGACGATCGAGGGCCCGGCATCGGTGTCTTGCCAGAGCGAGAGTTGCAGCCCGCCAAAGGCCGCAAGCCCCCCGATGGCCACCGCCATGACCGCCATCGCCTCGGGCGTGCGGGCCAGCGCGCGTGCGGCGGCGGCGGGGATAATGAGCATGGCGGCGATCAGAAGCGCTCCGACGACCTTGAGCGAGACGGCCACGACGACCGCGAGGGCCACCGTCAGCACCAACCGCTCACGGTCGGGGTTGAGGCCGGCGGCATGGGCAAGCTCTTCCGACAGGGTGGCGGTCAGCAGGGCCTGCCAGCGCCAGACAAGGAGTGCAAGAACGACCGCCGCCCCGCCCCAGATCAGCGCAAGATCGGTGCGTGAGACGACAAGGATATCGCCGAAAAGATAGGCTGAAAGGTCGGTGCGCACACCGGGAACGAAGGAGATGGCGACAAGGCCAAAGGCGAGCGCCGAATGGGCGAGCACGCCCAAGGTGGTATCCATCGCCCAGCCTTTGGCGGCCAGCGTGGAGACCGTCATCGCCATGGCGAGCGAGACGGTCAGCACCCCGACCGTCAGCGGCAGTTGAAAGGCAAGCGCCAAGGCCACGCCAAGGATGGCGGCGTGAGAGGTGGCATCGCCAAAATAGGCCATGCGCCGCCAGACGACGAAACTGCCCAAAGGCCCGGCGGCCAGCGCCACGCCAAGCCCAGCCAAGAGTGCGCGGGTGGTGAAATCATCCAGCATGGGTATGCTCGTGGTGATGGGGGTGGGCGTGATCGTGGCCATGGTCATGTTCATGATCGTGGTCATGCTGATAAAGCGCCAAGGCGCCCTTGGTGCCAAGGCCGAACAGTGCGCGGTATTCCGGCGCGTTGGACACCACACGTGGCGTGCCTTCACAGCAGACGTGGCCATTGAGGCAGATCACCCGGTCAGAGGCGGCCATGACCACATGCAGATCATGGCTGACCATCAGGACCGCCGCGCCGGTGTCTTGCCGCACAGCCTCGATCAGGCGGTAGAAGGCCGCCTCGCCGGGCTGGTCGAGCCCTTGGGTCGGCTCATCGAGGATCAGGAGTTGCGGGGCGGAGAGGAGCGCGCGCGCCAAAAGCACGCGCTGGAACTGACCGCCGGAGAGCGAGGCCATCTGGCGGTCGGCCACGCCCTCGACCCCGACGCGGGCCAGCACCTCGGCGGCGGCGGCATCGCTGACCCGCACCGGGAGCGACAGAAAGCGCCGGACTGTCATGGGCATGGATCGATCGACGGCGAGCTTTTGCGGGACATAGCCCAGCCGCAACGTTGGCGCGCGGGTGACCGCGCCATGAGCGAGCGGGACAATTCCCAAAAGCGCGCGGATCAAGGTGGATTTGCCCGAGCCATTGGGTCCAAGAATGGTGACGATCTCGCCCGGACGCACGGCAAGCGAGACGTCATGCAAGACCTCGGCCCCGCCAAAGCGGACGCAAATGCGGTCGGCGGAAATAAGGGCTGCGGTCATGCCGTCCCCGCGCAGGCCGGGCAGAGCCCCACGGCTTCGATATTGGCACGTTCAACGGCAAAGCCGGATTGCGCTGCCGCTTTCGTCAGCGCCGCCATCACCGGGGCGGCGGGGGCCTCGGCCACCGTGTCGCAGACCCGGCAGATCAGGAAGGCGGGGGCGTGGTCTTCGCCGGGATGCATGCAGGCGGTGAAGGCGTTCAGGCGGCGGATGCGGTGGGCAAAGCCCTGATCTTCCAGAAATTCCAGCGCCCGATAGGCCACCGGGGGCTGGTTGCCAAAGCCTTCGGCGGCCAGCCGGGTGAGGACGTCATAGGCGCCCATGGCCTTGTGTTCTTCCAAGAGGATCTCCAGCACCCGGCGGCGCACGGGCGTCAGCCGGACGCCGCGCGTCAGGGCCAAAGCCTCGGCCCGCGACAGGGCGTCGGTGCTGCAGTGACCGTGGTCATGCTGGGCAAAGGCCAGATCCGGCGTCTGACAGCCCGGGCAGGCCTCAACATGGGGGGTATCATGGGGCATCCTGGCGCCTTGACATGTTATAGTATTACATACATATCAGCCCTCATCCGCAAAGAGAAGGCCATTGCCATGCGTTATATCATATCGCTTCTGTTGACCAGTGTTGCTGCCCCCGTCCTCACGCTTCCTGCAATGGCCGAGGTGCCGCGCGTGGTCACCGACATTCCCCCGGTTCATTCGCTGGTGGCGCAGGTGATGGGCGATCTGGGCCAGCCTGATCTTTTGCTGGAAAAGGGGGCAAACGCCCATTCGTTCCAGTTGCGCCCCTCGCAGGCGGCGGGGTTGCAAGAGGCGGGGCTGGTGGTCTGGATCGGGCCGGAAATGACGCCGTGGCTCGATCGGGCGCTGGAGGGCACCTCAACCGCCAAGGAGTTGCGGCTTTTGGCGGCGGAGGGGACGTTTCGGCAGGATTTCGGGGCCGAGGCCGCGCATGATCATGGGGCCGAGGCGGGGCATGACGATCACGGCCACGACGATCATGGCCATGACGACCACGCGGGCCACTCCCATACCGGCCTGGACCCGCATGCTTGGCTGGATCCGGCCAATGCCCGCCATTGGCTGGGCCTGATCGCCGCCGAACTGTCCGCCCAAGACCCTGAAAACGCGGCCATCTATGCCGCCAATGCCGAAAAGGCGCAGGCGGATCTGGCCGCGCTGGACGGGGAAATCACCGCCCTTCTGACCCCGGTGAAGGAGAAGCCTTTGGTCGTGTTCCACGATGCCTATGGCTATTTCGCCGGGCATTATGGGCTGACCATTGCCGCCTCGATCGCCGAGGGGGATGCGGCCAACCCCGGTGCCAAGCACATCGCCGAGTTGGAGGCGCTGTTGCGCGAAGGCCCGGTGTGTCTGTTCCCTGAGGCGAACCATGACCCGAACCTTGTGGCGCAGCTGGCCGAGGCGACCGGGCTAACGCCTGCGGGCGCGTTGGACCCAGAAGGGTCGTTCATCGAACCCGGGGCCGCGCTTTACGGTCAGATGCTGCGTGCGATGGCTGGGACCATTGCGGATTGCGCCAAGTAAGGTTGCAAAGCGGCGGCGGCCCGTCCAATCTGGCCCCGAAATCAGGGGGTTGGCCGAGGGGTTATCATGGCGCAGATCGCACGGTTCGGGCACAGTTCGGATGGGCGTGAGGTGCAGCGCATCACGCTGGCCAAGGGCGATTTGACCATTGGCCTGCTTACGTGGGGCGCAGTTTTGCATTCGGTCCGGCTGGCGGGGGTGGCGCATGATCTGACGCTGGGGTCAGACCGGATGGAGGATTACCAGGGCGCGATGCACTATCACGGCCCGGTCATCGCGCCGGTTGCCAACCGCATTGGCGGGGCCGAGGCGATGATCGGCGGGCGTGCGGTGCAGTTTGAGGCCAATCAGGCCGGGCATTGCCTTCATTCGGGCAGCACAGGGGCCCATGCGCAAGTGTGGGATGTGGTGAGCGTCACGGACGACAGTGCCACCTTGGGGCTGAGCCTGCCCGATGGGCTTGGCGGCTTTCCCGGCAATCGGCGGGTAGAGGCGCGGTTTTCCCTGACCGGCCGCGCCACGCTGCGGCTGGAACTTGTCGCCACGACGGATGCCGAGACGCTGTGGAACGCCACCAGCCACGGCTATTGGACGCTGGACGGGGCTGAGACTTGGGCCGGACACAGCCTGCAGATCGCCGCCGAGCATTGGCTGCCGACCGATGCCAATGCCCGACCGACCGGCGAGATAGCCCCAGTGGCGGGCGGCCCGATGGACTTTCGCACACTGCGCAGGCCTGAGCCCGGCAGCCCGGCTTTGGACCATTGCTTTTGCCTGTCAAACGGGCCGCAGCCCCTGCGCGATGTCTTGATCCTGCAAGGCGCATCCGGGCTGCGGATGACGGTGGCCACCACCGAGCCCGGCGTGCAGATCTATGACGGGCGCGACGGGAAATGCCCCAGCCGTGGGCCTTATGCAGCGCTTGCGATTGAGACCCAAGGCTGGTCAGACGCGCCGTCCTACCCGGCGTTCCCGCCCATCACGCTGTGCCCCGATGCACCGGCGCGGCAGATCACCGAATGGCGGTTTGACCGCGTCTGAGGACGCAATGCCTAAGCCAGCCGAAAGAATTGGTCGGTCGTCGCGGGCTGATAGATCAGATTGGCCAAGGCACGCAGCACCCCCAGCGGGCGGGTGTCAAAACTGGCCATCGGTCGGCGCAGGGGTTGGAAGCCTGCGCGCATGACCGTCTCGCGCAGGGTGCGCGGGGTGAAGGCGTTGAGATGCTCCAAGGGTTGCAGGTGGTGAAAGCCGTCAAAATCGCGCGGTAGGGTCAGACCGCTGCAATCGGGCACCGCCACGAAAAGGACGCCGCCCGGCACCATGTGCCGCGCGATGGCGCGCAACAGGCCCAGCGGGTCGCTGACGTGCTCCAGCACTTGGCTCAGCACCACGGCATGGACCTTGCCGCCGCCAAGGGCATCAAAGGCGGCAAGGTCGGGCAGCACCACGGCCCCTGCCCCACGCGCGGCATCGGCCCGGGTGGCGCTGATGTCGATGCCGATCGCCTCCATCCCAAGGACGCGGCCTGCCGCCAGCATCTCGCCATCCCCGCAGCCGAAATCCATCAGGCGGATCGTCGCGGCATTGGGATATTGGCCAAGCACAAGGTGGCGCAGACGCATAAGCGTTTTGAGCCGCTGCACCCCTTGGGCAAAAGGATCGCTGCGCTTGGCGGTGTGGGCGGCCTCGAACCGGGTGACCTGATTGGCGTCAATCCAGCGGCCCTAAAGCGCGGCCAAACCTTCGTCCGAAAGGATCAGCCGGTGATAGGTCAGGCCGCAAGCCTGACAGCGCACCAGATCAAAGGGCTGATCGCCGAGTTCGGCTGAGAGATCGGCGCTGTAGTGGAACTGGGCCAGATGGTTGGCCACGGCGGGATCGGAAAACCGGCCAGACCACAGGGTTTTGGCGGTGCCTGCGCCGCAGCTTGGGCAGGCGGGGCGCGTGACGAAGTCCAACCGCCGCAGCCGTGCGCTTGTGACATCCATCGGCATGCGCCTAACCCCTTTTCCCAAACCAATCGCCTGAATCAAATCCTTGCCCCCGGCCCAAGGCAGGGGTCGGGCACAAGCCCTGTGCTTCATCTAGGGCAAAAGTCGCCGCGATGCGATGCCCCTCAGTGCCCGAACCCCAAAGTGCCGGAATTTTGTCCGCGCCGCAGTGAGAACGGTCAATGCAGCGCGGGTATGGCAGAGTTGGGGCGGCATCGCGCCCGGCCCGGAACGCCGGGGGATCAGAGCCGGAAATCAGACCCAGTGACTCAAACTCCGAGGCACCAGCGCATGATGGCCTTTTGCGCGTGAAGCCGGTTTTCGGCCTCGTCAAAGATCACCGAATGGGGGCCGTCCATGACGGCAGAGGTCGCCTCGTCATTCCGGTGCGCGGGCAGGCAATGCATGAAAAGGCTGTCGGGCTTGGCCCGCGCCATCAAGGCTTCGTTCACCTGATAGCCGCGCAATTGATTGTGGCGGCGTTCCTTGGCCGATTCGGGGTCATGCATGGAGACCCAGGTGTCAGTGACCACCAGATCGGCCCCTTCGACGGCGCGGTTCGGGTCGCGTTCGATCTGCACATTCGCCCCCTTGGCGCGGGCGAAGTCGACGAATTTCTGTTCCGGGTCAAGGGGTTCGGGGCCAGTGAATGTGAAGTCAAAGCCGAACTGCCCGGCGGCATGGAGGAAGGAAGCGCAGACGTTGTTGCCATCGCCGGCCCAGACCACCTTTTTGCCCGCGATGGGGCCGCGGTGTTCTTCATAGGTCATCACATCGGCCATGATCTGGCAGGGATGGGTGCGGTTGGTCAGGCCGTTGATCACCGGCACCGTGGCGTGTTCGGCCATTTCCAGAAGCGTGGCTTCCTCAAAGGTGCGGATCATGATGAGATCGACATAGCGCGAGAGCACGCGGGCGGTGTCGGCAATGGTCTCGCCGTGGCCCAGCTGCATTTCCTTGCCCGAGAGCACCATGGTCTGCCCGCCCATCTGGCGCACGCCGACATCAAAGGACACGCGGGTGCGGGTGGAGGGTTTTTCGAAGATCAAGGCGACCATGCGCCCGGCCAAGGGCTGGTCATCATCGGCCATGCCCTTGGGGCGGTTGTTGCGCGCCGATTTCATCGCATGGGCACTGTCGATCATGGCGCGAAGCTCGCCCGCGTCGGTGGTGTGGATATCAAGGAAGTGTTTCATGTCATGGTTCTTTCTGGCAGCCCGGGGGGGGGGGGGGGGGGGGGGGGGGGGGGGGGGGGGGGGGGGGGG
>JBMSKG010000067.1:0-11846 GCA_049419625.1 Paracoccaceae bacterium
TCAGAGCGGCTTAGCCCCTGCGCCGCAGGATCAGGCACCAAGGCCGCGGCCAGCCGCGCCGCAGCGGCGTTTTCGTCCAGATCCCCCGGCTCCAGCCGCGCCACGACCACGCTGTCACAGCCCTCATCGGCCAAAGCGGCCAGATCGGCGGCCTCCAGCACACGACCCTTGCGCAAGCGACCCTCGGCCCCGGGGTGCGAATGGGCCAAAATCGCCCCCAAGGCTTGCGCCAAAGGAACCGGGCCGAACTTCATCCCGGCCTCCGCAAAACCTGTGTGATCTGGGCCAGCACCGAAAGCGCAATTTCGGCAGGTGTCTTGGCACCAATATCCAGACCCACCGGCGCATGGATGCGGGCGATTTCCGCCTCCGAAAACCCCGCCTCCCTCAACCGGGCAAGCCGACTGGCATGGGTCTTTTTCGACCCAAGACAGCCCAGATAAAACACCGGTGACCGCAGCGCATAGCGAATGGCGGGATCGTCCAGCTTGGGGTCATGGGTCAGCGTGACAATCGCAGTGCGCGCGTCGGGGGCAAGGGCCGCAAGCGCCGCATCGGGCCAATCATCCAGCACGGTTTCCCCCGGAAACCGGTCGGCGGCGGCAAAGGTGTCGCGCGGGTCAATCAGCGTGGGCGCATAGCCGCAGGTGCGGGCCATGGTGACCAAAGGCTGCGCGATATGCACAGCCCCCACCACGATCAGCCGCAAGGGCGGATTGTGCGGCGCGATAAAGCGGCCATCCTCTTCAAACCCGGCCTTGTCCGAGCGCAACCGCAGATCGGCCGCGCCATCCTGACCGGGCCGATAAAGCGCCCGCGCCCCGGTTTCGGGATGCACGGCATAGGCCACCGGATGATGCGCCGCGCGTGCCGCCACCAGATCCGCCAGCATATCCTCGGGCAAAGCCTTGCCCACCGGTTCCACCAGCACCCGGATCGTGCCGCCACAGGCCAGCCCCACCGCAAAAGCGGTCTCATCGCTGACGCCAAAGGACAAAAGCCGCGCGCCACCATCCTCCATCGCCTCCAGCGCCTCGGTGACCACCGCCCCCTCAACACAGCCGCCCGAGACGGACCCCATGATCTGCCCCTCGCCGGAAATCGCCAATTGGCTGCCGGGCTGCCGGGGGGCCGAGCCCCAAGTCTCCACCACCGTGGCCAGCGCGGCCTTCCGGCCGGTGCGGTGCCATTCCAGCGCGATCTCGGGAATATGGTCGTGGTCCATGAGTCCTCCTGTTCCCCCCATCATGGCCGAGAGGGCCGTGTCTTACCATTGTCCAATGGTCGCGGAGCCGAAAGTCGGCGCAAAAACTGTGTGTATGCAGGCAAAGCAAAGAGGCGGCAGGTTGCCCTGCCGCCCCGCACTTTCATCCCGGCGGCCTTACTCGACCGACAACGCCACAAAGCGCGGATCGCCATCCCGGCGCACCAGCAACAGCATCGACTTGCGCCCACCGGCCTTGGCCTCCTCGATGCGGTCGTTCAGGTCCTTGAGGCTGGTAACGGGGCGCTGGCCGGCCTCAACGATGATATCGCCGCGCGACAGGCCTTTGGTGGCCGCTTCAGAGGCACCATCGACCTTGACCACGACCAGACCCTCGCTGCCCGCCGGCAGGCCCAATTCTTCGGCGGTCGGGCCATCAATCGGTTTCAACGTCATGCCCAGCACTTCAGACTGCACAGGCGCCTCGGGAACAGCACTCGGTTTACCTTCCGCCGCCACTTCGCCTTCGGCAACCTCGCGACGGCCCAATGTCACGTCGATTGTCATCTCCTTGCCTTCGCGCAGCACCACCACCGGTACGGCCTCGCCAATCGGGCTGTCGGCCACGGTGCGGGTCAGATCCCGAACATCCGTGATGGCCTTGCCGTTGAAGGTGGTGATGACATCACCCGCCAAAAGTCCCGAATCCTTGGCCGGACCTTCAGGCACATCGGTGATCAGCGCGCCTTTGGCCACCGAGAGGTTCATCGCCTCGGCCACATCTGGCGTCACATCCTGAATACGAACGCCAAGCCAGCCGCGCCGGGTTTCGCCGAACTCTTTCAGTTGCGACACAACCTTGGTCACCACATTGGACGCCATCGAAAAGCCAATCCCGATGGACCCCCCGGTCGGCGACAGAATGGCGGTGTTCACCCCCACCACTTCGCCGTCCATGTTGAACAAGGGGCCCCCGGAGTTGCCCTTGTTGATCGCGGCATCGGTCTGCAAAAAGTCGTCATAGCTGCCCGACAGCTCGCGACCACGGGCCGAAACGATACCGGCCGAGACCGAAAAGCCCTGCCCGAGTGGGTTGCCCATGGCCATAACCCAGTCACCCACCCGCATGGTGTCGCTGTCGCCAAAGCTGACAAACGGAAGCTCAGTGCCGCTTTCCACCTTCAACAGCGCGATATCCGTCTTGGTATCGCGGCCCACAAGCGTGGCCTTCAACCGCGTTTTGTCAAAGAACTCGATCTCGATTTCATCCGCCCCGTCGATGACGTGGTTGTTGGTCACGATGAAACCATCGGCCGAAATCACAAAGCCAGACCCCAGCGCCTGCTGGCGCTGCGCCTCATTACCGCCTTCACCTTCGGGCGGCATGAAGTCGCGAAAGAAATCCTCAAAGGGCGAACCCTCGGGCACAATTGGCCCACCGCCCGTCGGTGCGGCCACCATGGCGGAGGTGGTGATGTTCACCACAGAAGGGCTGACATCGGCGGCCAGATCGGCAAAGCCATCCGGCGCACCGCGCGCGAAAGCCTCGCCAACTGGCGACAAAGCCAACGTCAAGCCAAGCCCAAGGGCCGCGACCAGTCGCAGCGGTCTTGGGCGGGTCATGCGAAGGGGCGGGAAAAGATCAAGCACGGATCGAACTCCTTTTGCGGGACGGCGCAAAGGCCGTACCCGTCTGGCCTCAGACAACCCATCAGGTAGCCAGCTATGCGCCCAATGCAATGCCAGATCGCATGCCTCAACCGCTTGTGAAAACATGTCACCCGCCGTGCGCGGCATCAAGCGCCGAAGTGGCGGGCCAGCAAAACCAAGCCGACGCCCAGCGCCACGGTGGCCAGACCCAGCATGCGCCGCTGATCGCGGCCAAGCGCTGCCAGCGCCTGCAATATCTGCTCCAGACGCAAAGGGGCCAGTGCAAGCACCAGCCCCTCAATCACCAATACCAGACCGAGCCCCAGAAGAAGGGTGGTCATTGCCCAACCGCAGGGGCAGCCACTTCGGGTGCCTGATCGCTGTTCATATAATCGAAGAACTCCGAGTCCGGCGACATCACGATCGAGGAATTCCCCGCCTGCAACGACCGCTCATACGAGGTGAGCGAGCGGGTAAAGGCAAAGAATTCCGGATCTTGACCAAAGGCTTCAGCGTAGATCCCGTTGCGTTGTGCGTCAGCCTCGCCTCGCACGATCTCGGCGGTCTTGCGGGCCTCGGACGTCACCTCAACCACCTCGCGGTCCGCAGACGCGCGCACGCGCTGCGCGGCTTCGTTACCACGCGCGATCTCATCAGCCGCCTCGCGCTGACGCTCGGCGCGCATCCGGGCAAAGGTGGCTTCAAGGTTCTGCTCGGGCAAATCGGTGCGCGTCAGACGCACGTCGATCACCTCAACCCCAAGGCTGCCAGATTCACGCCGCGCAAGATCGCGGATCTGGTTCATCAGCGCGGTGCGGTCCTCGGACAGAACAGCCGTCGAGGGCACGCCCCCCATCACTTCACGGATGGCGGCGTTGATGATCCGGTCCAGACGCTGGCGCGCCGTGTCCTCACCGCCCGAGCCGACAGCCTGCCGGAACTGCACCAGATCAACGATGCGCCAGCGCGCAAAAGCATCCACCACCAGACGCCGATCATCGGCCGGGGTGACTTCGATCGGGTTGGTCGGAAGGCCAAGGATACGGTCCTCGTAATAGACCACGTCCTGAATGAAGGGGATCTTGAAGCCCAAGCCGGGCTCGCGGACCTCTTGCTTCACCTGACCGAATTGCAGGACAAGCGCCTGCTTACGTTCATCCACGATGAACACAGACGACACGACCACGGCGCCAAGCACAAAGATCGCCGGAAGAATGACAGCGGCGCGCATCAGTTGGTCCCCTCGGTTGCGGCTGCACCGGTGTTCATGCGGCCCAATTCATTCAACGGCAAGAAGGGCACCACACCCTGTCCGCCTTCACCCCCGACAACCCCATCCAGAATGACCTTGTTCATGCCACCCAAGACTTTCTCCATGGTTTCCAGATACATGCGCTTGCGCGTCACCTCTGGCGCTTTCACATATTCGGCATAGACCGACAGGAAGCGGCTCGCCTCACCCTGGGCGTTGTTCACGACCTGGGCGCGGTAGGCTTCGGCCTCTTCCAAAAGCTGCGCCGCCTGACCGCGCGCGCCCGCCGTGACGCGGTTGGCATAGGCATCGGCCTCTTTCTCAAGACGGTCGCGTTCCTGCTGCGCGGCCTGCACCTCGCGGAAGGCGTCGATCACCTCACGCGGGGGGTCGGCCTTTGCCAAGTTAACCCGCACCACGTTGATGCCAGCGTCATAGGTATCCAGCGTGCCCTGCACCTGCGCCAAAAGGTCGGTCGAAATCCGGCCCCGGTCGCGGTTCAGCACGGGCGCCAGTTCCGAGCGCGCGATGATATCGCGCATCGCACTTTCCGACACAGCGCGGATCGTGTCATTCGGATCGGCCAGGTTGAACAGATATTTCGAGGCATCCTCGATGTTCCAGACCACTTGGAATTCCATATCCACAATGTTTTGGTCCCGCGTCAGCATCAGACCGGTGTCCATCGCACCGCCCGCACCCGAGCCAACCTCGGTCGTGCGTTCGCCGGTGACCTGCACGATCTCGGCCGACACAAACGGCCAAGGCGCAAAATTCAGACCCGGATTGCCAATGGCGCTGAACTCCCCAAGGAACAACTCAACCGACTGTTCTTCGGGCTTGACGGTGTAGAACGAGGCATAGCCCCACAGCGCCACCGCCGCAAAGGCACCCAGCACAAGACCCTGCTTGGAAAACAGGTTCGGCCCCTGCCCACCCGCACCGCCACCCGGCGTCTGCGGACGCTTGCCGCCACCACCGCCCATCAGCACACGCAGTTGCTCTTGCCCCTTGCGCACCAGCTCGTCGATTTCCGGAATCTGCGGTCCCTCGCCCGGCCGCCGCGGGCCGCCCTTGCGGCCCTCGTCCCGGCCTTCGCGCCCGTCATCATCCTGATTGCCGCCACCGCCGCCCCAGGGCCCACCGCTTCCCGCCATTAGGAAAACCTCACTTGAATTTCCGTTCCCCCCTGACTTGGGGCGGATGAGGCCGGAAATCAAGCCGCGATTTGGCGCAGTCTTCGGCTCAGACCACGCGGGTTGGCTTTCGCAGCGTGACCAACTCTTCAGCCATGGTCGGATGCACCGCAACCGTGCGGTCAAAATCCTCTTTCGTCGCCCCCATGCCAATGGCAATCGCGACAAGTTGGATCATCTCGCCCGCACCCGGCCCGACGATGTGGCAGCCCAGAACCTTGCGCGTCTCGACGCTGACCAAAAGCTTCATCAAGACCCGGTCCTGACGGCCTGCAAACAGGGTTTTCATCGGGCGAAAGGCCGCGACATACACCTCGGTCGGCCCAAGCGCGCGGGCCGCGTCTTCGGTCAGGCCGATGGCGCCGAGTTCTGGCTGGGTAAAGACAGCGCTGGCAATGTTCTTATGGTCAAACCGCGTCGGCACACCGCGAAACACGGTGTCGGCAAAGGCATGGCCTTCGCGAATGGCAACCGGGGTCAAATTGACGCGGTCGGTCACATCGCCCACCGCATAGATCGAAGGTACCGCCGTTTGCGACCAGTCATTCACGACGACCTCGCCATTGCGGCCCAGCGCCACGCCCAAAGCCTCCAGCCCCAGCCCCGCGCTGTTGGGTTTGCGGCCCGTGGCGTAAAGCACCAGATCAAACTCGGCCTCGGACCCATCCGTGGCCACGGCGCGAATACCGCCGGGGGTCTTTGCCAGCCGCATCACATCGGTGCCGCAGTGAATGGCAATTCCGGCCGCTTGCATGGCATTGGCCACATGGCCGCGCGCCTCGTCATCAAAGCCGCGCAGGATCTGCGCGCCGCGATAAAACTGGGTGGTCTGCACGCCCAACCCATTCAGGATACAGGCGAACTCGGACGCGATATAGCCACCACCGACCACAAGCGCACGCTTGGGCAGGGTCTCAAGATGGAACATCTCGTTCGAGGTCACCGCAAGCTCTGCCCCCGGCACATCGGGCACAAAGGGCCGCCCGCCCGTGGCGATCAGGATGTGCTTGGCGGTAAACCGCTCGCCCGTGGCGAGTTCCACAGTATGCGCATCGATCACCGTGGCCCGAGCATCATGGATGCGCACGCCCGCGTTCTTCAACGTCGAACGGTACGCCGTTTCCAGCCGCGTCAGTTCCGCCTCCAGCGTGCCACGGAACTGCGCCCAGTCAAAGCCGTGCGCCTGCACATCCCAGCCATAAGCACGAGCATCCGCGATTTCACCGGGAAACTCGCTGGCATAAACCATCAGCTTTTTCGGCACACAGCCCCGGATCACGCAGGTGCCACCCATCCGGGATTCTTCCGCCAAACCCACACGCGCGCCCCCTTCGGCCGCCGCAATGCGCGCGGCCCGCACGCCGCCCGAGCCGCCGCCGATGACGAAGAGATCATAATCGAATTGGGTCATGGTTGCGCCTTTCTGTGGAGGCGGTCCGTGGGCCAGCCCCCGGACCCCCGGGATATTTCAGAACAGATGAGGCAGGGCAGATGCGGCCTTGCGCCTCATTCAATCACCCAGATCGGCAAAGATATTGTCGGTGGGCGCAAAGTGAATGCGATCATCGGTTTGCGTGCCGTTGTTAATGTCGCGCACTTGCACGCGCCCATCGCCATGGCCGATGATCACGATATCGCAGATGTCGATGAACAGGCCGTTTTCCACCACACCGGGGATCTGGTTCAGGACCAGAGCCAATTGGCGCGGATTGCCGATGCGCTTGAGGTGAAGGTCCACAATGTAATTGGCCTCATCCGTCAGCAAAGGCTTGTCACCATTCATCCGCAGGCTGACCACGCGGTCCAAGACATCCATCGAAACCAACATTTCTTCGATCAGCGCTTTCGTGGTCTGCCAGCCAAAGGGGATAACTTCCACCGGCAAAGGAAAGGCCCCAAGCTGCGCCACTTCCTTGGCAGCATCGGTGATGACGATCATCTGATCCGAGGCGGTGGCGACGATCTTTTCTTGCAGCAAAGCCGCCCCGCCGCCCTTGATGAGCGACAGGTTGGGGTCAAACTCATCGGCCCCATCAATCGTCAAATCCAGCCATTTGGCATCATCCAGACTGGTGACCGGCACCCCCAATTGACGCGCAAGCTCCGCCGTGCGGGTCGAGGTCGGCACCCCAACCACGCGCAGACCTTCTTCCTTGATACGTTCCGCAAGGCAGCGCACCATCCAAGCAGCGGTCGAGCCAGTGCCAAGACCCAGCTTCATGCCGTCCTCGACAAATTCCACCGCACGTTTGGCGGCGACAAACTTGGCCTTGTCGATGGGGGAAAGCTCGGCGGGCATGGCAGATTCCTTTGGTCTGGACGCCCCGCTTATAGGGCTTTCGCGCAGGGGCGGCGAGGGGGTTTGTGCGGCCCCTGCCCCGATATCGCGGCGACATCCAAGTCAGTGCTTGATGTCGCAATCTGGCGAGACCTTGGTGTGCAATGCGCCAGCATGGCGGGAAAACCGGGAGGGGTGAAAATGTACGTTTTGCATGGTGTGCACGATTGGGGCTCGCAGGTCATCCACATGGCCCTGGCCGAACTGGGCGTCCCGTTTCAGTTCAACGCGCTGGATTTTGCGGCTGGCGATTTTGACGCGCCGTCTTTCCGCGCGCTGAACCCCTTTGGCCGCGTACCCGTGCTGGAAACCCCCGATGGCCCAATCTTCGAGACAGCCGCGATCTTGCTCTATCTCAGCGAACACCACAGCGGGCTGACCCCGCGCAACGATGCGCCCGACCGCGCCCGCTTCCTGATCTGGTTCATCTTTGTGACCAACGGCCTGCATCCCGCTGCGATGACGCTTTTGCACCCCGAACGCCCGGCCGGTGAGGCACCGCAACGCGCCGTGGCCGAGGCGACCCATGATTTGCTGCGCAGCCAACTTGCGGAACTTGACGGTGTCGCGCGGACCGGCCCTTGGTGGCTGTCGCCCGACCGCCCGTCGATCCTGTCGCTTTACATCGTCATGCTCTTGCGCTGGATCAAGGCGTTTCCGGCCTATGCCGACCACAGCATCGCCAGCGCCGATTTTCCGGCCTTGCATGCCATGGCCAAAGGGCTGGAGGCGCGGCCCGCAATCCGGGCCGTGTTGACGGCCGAGGGCATCTCTGGCCCCGCCTTCTCGGACCCACCCTGCGAGACGCCTGCAGACTGACGCCACAGCGCGCAGTGATGATCATCCTTCGGCCCCGACCAACCGCCGCCAGGCCGTCACAGGTCGGATCATGTCGCTTTTCGCCTGCCAAAGCCCGCGCGGCCTGCCATAGTCGCGCTCAAAGGAGCGCCCGTCATGTATGTCCTACATTACTATCCCGACACCGCCTCGCTGGCGCCGCGCATGGTTCTGGCGGAACTGGGCGTGCAACACCGCTGTGCCCTGATCGACCGCGAAGGCGGCGCGCTCTCCAGCCCGCAATACCGGGCCATGCAGCCGCTTGGCCTGATCCCGGCACTGGAAACACCGGACGGGCCGATGTTCGAGACCGCAGCAATTCTGCTTTATCTGGCCGACCGGCACCCCGGCCTGGCCCCGGCAACCGACTCACCGGCGCGCGCGGCCTTTCTCAGCTGGCTTTTCTTCACATCGACCAATATTCACACAACGCTCTTGCAGCTGTTCTATCCCGCACGCAGCGCCGGCGAGGAATGTGTCGCGCAAGTGCAATCCCATGCCAAGGCGCGCATGGACCTGTATCTCACCACGCTCGACCGCGCCGCCTCAGCCAACCCGGACTGGCTGCCCGATAACCGCCCCTCGGTTCTGGGCTATTACGTTGCAATGCTGATGCATTGGCTGGGCCAGTTCGGCAAGGATCACCCCCTGCAGGTGCGCAGCACCGATTACCCCGCGTTGCACAAGGTCCTTGTCATGCTAGAGGCGCAGCACGCCACCCAGATCATTGCCGAGGACGAAGGACTTGGCCCCACCCCCTTCACGGCCCCCCTCGACTGAGCCCGCAAAAAGAGACCCAGATGTTCCTTTCCGTCTTCGACATGTTCAAGGTGGGCGTTGGCCCCTCTTCCTCTCATACAATGGGGCCAATGGTGGCTGCGGCGCGGTTCTTGGACCGGATGCGCGCAAGCCCCTTCCAGTTCCACGGGCTGCGCGCCTCGCTGCACGGCTCGCTGGCCTTTACGGGCGTGGGCCACGCCACCGACCGCGCCACGATTTTGGGCCTCGCGGGGTTTGAACCTGCGAGCTATGACGCGGCCAAGGCCGAAACGACGCTCGCGCTGATCGAAAAGACCCATCAGATTGATGCGCCGGGCCTGCCGCCCTTGGCCTTTGACCCCAAGAAAGACCTGATCTTCGACTATGGCCCGGCGCTGCCCGGCCATGCCAATGGCATGATCCTGAAAGCCACCGACGCCCAAGGCGATGTGATCATGGAGGAAACCTACTACTCCATCGGCGGCGGCTTTGTGCTGACGGCAGGTGAGATGGCCGAGGCGGGCGGCACCAAATCAAAGGCGCGGGCCGATGTGCCCTACCCCTTTGAAACGGCCGCTGAAATGCTGGACATGGCTGAAAAGTCGGGCCTCTCCATCGCCCAGATGAAACTGGCCAATGAACTGAAATTCCGCACCCGCGCCGAGATCGACAAGGGCATCGCCCGGCTGTGGGAGGTGATGAACGCCTGCATCACCCGTGGCATGCAGACCGATGGCATCCTGCCCGGCGGGCTGAAAGTGCGCCGCCGCGCCAAAGGGATCCACGAGGCGCTGATGGCCGAACGCGGGCTGAACATGACCGCGCCGCACACGATCAACGACTGGATGAGCCTCTATGCCATGGCGGTGAACGAGGAAAACGCCGCGGGCGGGCAAGTGGTGACCGCACCCACCAATGGCGCGGCGGGGGTCTTGCCGGCCACCATCCGCTATTGGCTTGACCATGTGCCGGGGGCGAGCGTGTCAAAGGTCGGGGATTTCCTGCTGACGGCCGGCGCCGTGGGCGGGTTGTGCAAGCACAACGCCTCGATTTCGGGCGCTGAATGCGGCTGTCAGGCCGAGGTGGGCTCCGCCGCCGCCATGTCGGCCGCAGGGCTGTGCGCCGTGATGGGCGGAACCGTGATGCAGGTGGAAAACGCCGCTGAAATTGCGCTGGAGCATCACCTTGGCATGACCTGCGACCCGGTGAAGGGGCTGGTGCAGGTGCCGTGCATCGAACGCAACGGTCTTGGCGCGATCAAGGCCGTCTCGGCCGCCAGCCTCGCCCTGCGCGGCGACGGCATCCACCTTGTCAGCCTTGATGCATGTATCGAAACCATGCGCCAGACCGGCCATGACATGCACGAAAAGTACAAGGAAACCAGCCTTGGCGGCCTTGCTGTCAACGTCCCGAACTGCTGAGCGCCATTCCCCAGAGCCAAACACAAGGGGGTTTCACACCCCCTGGCCGGTTTCGTACCGAAACCAGCCTCCCCCGTGGAGTATTTCAAAAGGCGCAAACCAAAGATCACAGCGCCTTTATGTCTTGCGCCTTTCCAAATACTCATCTTGCGCCGCTGGCCACCACTGCGCGCGCCCAAACCTGTGCTGCGCCAGCGCGGGCGCGTGGGGGCTCGATGCCCCCCAAGCCCGCTCTGCCTTTCAGGTCGCATTCAGACGGTTTTTCAGACATTAAACCGGCTAGCCAAAGCGCATGACCCAAGATCGCCCCCTCCTCGGCATCGGCCTTATGCTGGCCTTTTGTGTGCTGGCCCCCTTGCTTGACACCGCCTCGAAACTGGCCACCGAGACCATTCCGGTCGGGCAGATCACTGCTGCGCGGTTCTTGGTGCAAGGCGCCTTGATGGTGCCAGTTGCGCTCTTGATGGGCTTCTCGTGGCGACTTGGGCGGCGAGATGCCGGACTATTGCTGGCGCGCGCGGTGTTCCTGCTGGCCTCGACCTATGGCTTTGTGGCTGGCGTTCAGGTCATGCCGATTGCCGACGCGCTGGCGATTGTCTTTGTCGAGCCCTTCATCCTGTTGATCCTTGGCTATCTGATCTTTGGCGACCATATCGGTCCGCGGCGGATCATCGCCTCGATTGTCGGCTTTATCGGCGCGCTCTTTGTCATCCAGCCCTCGCTCACCGCCTTTGGTCTTGTGGCGCTCTTCCCGCTGCTGTCGGCCTTTTGCTTTGCTGCCTATATGCTGGTGACCCGCGCCATGGCGAGTTCCGTGCCCCCGGTGATGCAGCAATTGCACACCTCAATCGCAGGCAGTCTAATCTGCCTGCCGATCATTGCCATTGCCGATGTCACCCACTGGCCGACGCTGGACCCGGTGATGCCGCAAGGCTTGGCCTGGCTTTGGCTCTTTGGCGTCGGTTTCTGGGCGGCGGTCAGCCATATGTGTATGACCATGGCGCTGAAATTCACGCCCGCCTCCACCCTCGCGCCGATCCATTACCTCGAGATCCTGCCCGCGATCCTGTTGGGCTATCTGGTCTTTGGCGATTTCCCCAACACGCTGACCTGGATCGGGATCGCCATCATCGTCGGCTCGGGCCTTTACATCATCCACCGCGAACAGCAGCTTGCAGCCCAAAGCCGC
>JBMSKG010000068.1:0-11800 GCA_049419625.1 Paracoccaceae bacterium
CCAGATCGATTCATCCTAAATCCGATCCACCAAATGCCGGGACTGAACACCTAGGGCGCGGGCGGAGCTAGTGAAAACACCGGGATGAAACTGGCTGGGGCCAACGAACCCTCGATCACTTCACGAGTCGCGGTTTCTGGGGTGACGACCCAGATTGGCGGCCCGGCATGCCGGATATCGAGCGTGCCCTCC
Organism: Paracoccaceae bacterium; assembly: GCA_049419625.1. Classification (GTDB taxonomy): domain Bacteria; phylum Pseudomonadota; class Alphaproteobacteria; order Rhodobacterales; family Rhodobacteraceae; genus Tabrizicola_A. The sequence goes on from JBMSKG010000068.1 coordinate 193, forward strand.
ATTGCGCGAACCGCCATTTCGATCGCCAAACGCCCCTGCACTACAGGTGAATCTGTGGGCGCTGCAAGGATGCGGCCACGTTTCACGCCTCGATAAACAGCATGGCTCAGGTAGGTGGAGACAACCTTAATGTCATCGCCGGCACCGCGCGCGCGCAAGATGGACACCGCCGCCTCTGCCATGGGGCCGCTGCCGACCAGATAGTCGACATCCGGCATCGCCTCAAGGACCTCCTCCACAAGCAACACCTGTTGCTCTAGGCCAGTGTCGCCATAAAGGGTCATGACGATGTTGCCGGAACTGTTTGCAATGGCCTGTTGAAACCCTTCTTCCACGAAAGAAACCCACCCGGCCCCTTTGGGTCCGGGAAACCAGGCGATGGTGACGGGCGGACTGCCCGGCGGGTGGTGTTGGGCGATGAACCGCCCGGCGGCCGCGCCCATCTCGGTCCATGGCACGCTGGCCTTGGCCGTGATTCCGGCGGTGGCAATGTCGTTCACGACTGCGATGATCGGCTTGAGACGGGAAATCTCTTGAACCACTGGCGTCAGACCGTCGTAGGAGACCGTGCCAAGAATGACCGCATCGAATTCGTCACTGGCGCAGCCCTTGAGTTGTTCGATCTGGCGCGCAAGGTTCGGATAGCCGCCAGCCTCAAAAATATCAAACCCTACACCCAGACGGCTGGCCTCTTGCACCATGCCGTGGTTGACAGACAACCAGTAGGCATCCTTAAGGTGCGGGTAAAGCACGCAAAATCGCCAAGGTTTGTTCGCATGCTCGAGCGGGACATAGCTGGTCTTTACGGCAGGGCTCGGATCATCAAAGGGCACCGAGCGGACTTCAAGCTCGAGCGGCTCTGCGGCGAAAAGGGCACCGCAGGTGAGCCCCGTCATCACCAGCGCAAGTGCAGCGCGCATTTTGATCGACATAACTCTTCCAAGCCCCAGATTCAGTGATAGCGTAAGCTTGTCACAAAGCCCTGGAAAAACCTTGCGGAAATTTGGCTACAAGTCGAGTCTTGGCGGGCGGCTCTTGCTGGCCATCGCATTGATCGCGGGGTTTCCTGCGGCCACCGGCGTGCTTGGTTGGTTCGAATTGCAAGATGTGGCGCGGACCCAATCGCGCGTGGTGACCGAGGCAATTCCGGCCATTTCTGAAGTTCGGGGCGTTGTCGAAGAAACAGGCCGTGTTGTGGCCATGGCCCCCGAACTTGCCGCCGTCACAGATGAGGCCCAGCGCAAGGAACGCTCGGCCTTTCTTTATGCCCAAGCGGATGCATTGCGTGACCGGCTCGCGCGTCACCGTGGCGTGCAGGATGTGGCGCTTGCAAATGCCCTTGGTGCCGAGGTTGCCGTGCGAAATGCGCTCGCCTCGATTGACCAGCAGGTCAGGCTGCGGATAAGCTTGATTGATCGGCGTGACGCCCAGCTGGCAGCTGGACTTGCCGCCGCGATCGAGTTGACCGAAATCGCCGACACTTTAGTAGCCAATGCCGAATCTGGCGCGTCGGCTGTCATTTCAAGCCTTTATGATGGCGATATCTTTACACCAGCAGCAACTCAGCAACGTCTTGAGACATTGGACAAGTTGATCGAGGTGGATCTGTTTCAGCTTGGATTGATGTTCGAGCTTAGGGCCCATGCCTCTGAGGTTGGCCTTTTGCTGAACCGTGTCGCGGCAGTGCGCGATGAGACCGAGTTGCGCACCTTACAGGCCGAGCTAGAAACTCGCTTCAAGGTCATTTCGCGCCGCCTTTCAATGATCCAAGACCCTCGTCGCGCCGAGCGGATACGGGTTCTGTTGCGCATCATCGGAGTGGGCTCGGTAACCCCGCCCGAGACGGGAACGGTTTTTGAAACGGCCACGCTCGTCTTGGCGCTCACAGATCAAATCGCGGGCGCGGAAACCGAATTGCGCGAGGCGGCGCTTGCGCTTGAAGGGGCGGCCTCGGCCTTGGCAGACCGGATCGAAGCCGATGCGGTAACCGCAGGCCAGTCCGCCGAGCAGGCCATATCGGCAACCCAACGGCTTTATGCCTTTTCCACCCTTTTGGCTTTGGCGCTGTCGATGGGGGTTTTGTGGTTTTATGTGCGCGGCAATCTTATTCGCAGGCTAGATGCGCTGTCCGTGCGCATGACCGATCTGGCCGAGGGCGCACCCGGTGACGAGATACGCCCAAGCGGCACCGATGAGGTGGCACAAATGGAAGCGGCGGTCGAAGTGTTTCGTCAACAGGCGATTGCCAACCGCAGCTTTGCCGAGGAACGCGAGCGGCATCTAGAAGAATTGCGTCGCCATCGGAGCGAATTACAAGATCTGGTCGACGAGCAAACCGCCCAGTTGCGCGCCGAGGTGGTGGCCCATGACGCGGCGCGTGATCGCGCCGAGGCAGCTGACCGAGCGAAATCTGAGTTTCTTGCGATGATGAGCCACGAAATTCGCACGCCGATGAATGGGGTCCTGGGCATGTTGCGCAACCTGCCCCGTGGCGGCCTGAGCGAGGGGCAGCTGGCGCGGCTTGATGCTGCAGTGGCCTCGGGCAAGGGACTGATGGGGCTCTTGAACAGTATCCTTGACTATTCGAAACTGGACCAAGGCAACGCAGTGATCGAAGCGGTTGACTTCGATCTTGCCTTAGCCTTGGGCGATATTGCGCTTTTGATGGCGCCCATGGCGGAGGAAAAAGGCCTGAAGTTGGGGATATCATTGCCGCAAGACCCTGTGTCTCGCCTCATCGGCGATATGGGAAAGCTGCGGCAGATCTTGTTCAACCTTGTGTCCAATGCGGTGAAATTCACTGAAAACGGCGAAGTCCGCATCGCGGTCGAGATTTGTTCGGGGGCAGCGGACGATCCGCTTTGGCTGCGTTTTTGCGTCAGCGATACGGGCCGCGGGATCCGTCCTGATGCGCTAGAGCGTATCTTTGCCGCTTTTGAACAAGAAGACAGCCTGACCTCGCGGACCTATGGCGGCACGGGTTTGGGGCTGACAATCTCGCGCCGTCTGGCAGCGCTGATGGGAGGGCGATTGAGCGCACACAGCACACTTGGCGAGGGCGCGACATTTATGCTGGATCTGCCGTTTATGCGGGCCGAAGCACGTTCAACGGTCATGCCCGCGGCCCATGCATCCCTCCCATTGGGCAAGCCATTATCGATTCTGGTGGTCGAAGATCACCCGGTCAATCAACAAGTCGTGCAGGACTTTCTCGAGGCGCTCGGACACTCGGCCCATATCGTCGGATCGGGCGAGCAGGCCCTATCTGTGATTCCGAACGGTGGTTTTGATGTTGTGTTAATGGATGTGAACCTGCCCGGCATCTCAGGTGTTGAGACGACCTGCCTTATCCGGCAACTGCAGGCACCGATCTGCAGGCTGCCGATCATCGGGGTGTCGGCGCATGTCCAGCCCGAGGACATCGCGGCCTGTCGTGCGGCAGGAATGGATGAGGTTATCTCAAAACCCCTTGCACCCGAAGCGCTCACGCTTGCGTTCGATCGGCTGTTTCCTGAAACGATCACTGCCGCGCCCATTCGTGATATTCTGCGCGACCTTGGCCCGCAACGAACGCGTGAATTGCTCCATCTCATGCTTGAACGTTTGGCCCCTGACAGCCTGGCCCTTGCCGCAGCACTGCGCTCAGGCAGAAAAGATGAGATTGATCGGCGTGCGCACCAGCTGAAAGGAGCAGTTGGCAATTTTGACCTGCCGCGTCTAAGCGAACTCTTGTCTGGCCTATCACGCAGTGATGTGACGCATGGCCATGATGCGGCCAATGCCGTGCTGGCGGCAAGTGCCGAAGCCGAACGCGATCTGGCCCGCGCGCTTGCCGCGCTCGACGGCGGTATCGACGGCAAGAATGGTGTCAGGATAGCTGCGCAGTGAAGACATAGCCTTCACCGTGCGAGGTGCCAAAAATCCGCGGCACTTTCGAATCGTCGCCAAACTTGGCACGCAGCCGCTTGACCATCACATCCACCGTGCGCGTGCCGCCGGCATTTTGCCGATGCGTGATGCTGGCCAAGAGCCGGTCACGCGACAAAACGATGCCCGGATTGAGCACAAAGGTGCGCAGCATCTCATACTCAGCGCGCGTCAGTTGTACGTCTTGACCATCCTGCCCCGTGATATGCCGCGCCGCCGTATCAAAACTGAAGCCTGCGAAATGCACCACCCGCCGGGTCAGCTGACGCATCGCTGCAGTGCGGCGCAACAGGTTCTTGACCCGCGCCAGCAATTCCCGGCGATTGAAGGGCTTGCAAACGTAATCATCTGCCCCAAGCTCCAGCCCGACGATGCGATCAACGTCATCTGTTCGCCCTGACAGCAGAATGATCCCGATTTCAGACCGCGCGCGCTGCTCACGCGTGATTTCCAGCCCGTCCTTGCCTGTTAGATTGATATCGACAATCAGCAGATCAGGACTTTCCTGAGCCAAAACCTTCTCGGCAGCCTCAGCACCGGCACAGGCCGTTACACGGTAGCCAAAGGTTTCAAGATACCCCCCAAGCGCGGTGCGCGTGACCGGATCATCTTCGATTACCACGATGTGGGCAGCACTGACCGTCATTCGGATTGCCCCAGGATCTCGTTGGATAAAGATGGGTTAACATTTTGTAACATCTTTTTCCAGTCTGTTCATCGCAATGGTCTTACACGTTCACAACTGCTCCATAATCTTCCCTCTCAGGAAAGCGATCGACTTTCCGAGGAAACTTCGCCGCCCAACGGGTGTGCGTTAAACAGGGATCAAAAACTATGCAGAGAACCACCAGATTGCTTCTTGGCGCAGCAACTCTTGCGCTGGGAGTTTCGCCTGCTTTGGCCGCAGACTCGACCGATCCGATCATGATTCCAACCCACAACTGGTCAAGCCAAATCGTGATGTCGAATGTCGTCGGTCAGATGTTCGAATCGATGGGCAACTCAGTTGAATACGTCTCGACCGACAGTCAGGCGGTCTATGAAGCCGTGCGCCTTGGCGACGCGACGCTGGAGCTTGAGGTCTGGGAAGGCGCTTTTGGCGCGTCGTTCCGCTCGGCACTGGAAAAGGGCGGGCTGCATGATGTGACCACCCACGCTGCCATCACCCGTGAGGACTGGTGGTATCCGATGTGGACCAAAGAGGCCTGCCCGGGCCTGCCGGACTGGAAGGCTCTGAATGATTGCGCCGCGCTGTTCGCGACCCCCGAAACCGGCGACAAGGGCCGTTTCTTGGGTGGCCCCGTGGACTGGCTGAAGCATGACGCGGAAAAGGTTGAAGCCTTGGGCATGAACTTTACCGTGGTTAACGCGGGCTCGGCCGCAGCCCTGTGGGCCGAAATCGCGGCGGCTGAAAAGGACAAGACCCCGATCGTCCTGTTCAACTGGACCCCGAACTTTGCCGAAGCCGTCTGGCCGGGCGAATTCGTGGAATTCCCGGCATGGGAAGATGGTTGCGACAAGGATCCGGCCAAAGGTCCGATCCCGGACAAGGTCTATGACTGCGGCAACCCGGCCAATGGCTATATGAAGATCGCCGCTTGGGATGGGATGAAGGACAAGTGGCCCGCCGCTTATGCGACGCTTCAGAAGATCAACTTCAACAACGCCCAGATCGCCGAGATGGCCAAAATGGTCGACATTGACGGAATGGAACCAGAAGACGCTGCCACCGCATGGCTGGCTGCGAACGAGGCTGTTTGGAAGCCTTGGACCGAATGAGCTCCGTCGTCACTCTCGAGTGACATGTCCAAAACTTGCCACCCGGCTTTGCCGGGTGGTCCTTTCATACCGGAGACACCCTTGGCCGACACTGACATCGTCCTTTCCTGCAAGAATGTCTGGAAAGTTTTCGGCGACAAGCCCGAACAGCTTGGGCACCGCCTGACACCGCAAACCACCGTTGATGACTTGCGTGCGACGGGGCACATCGCTGCCGTGCGCGATGTCACATTAGACATTCACAAGGGCGAAATGCTGGTTGTTATGGGGCTTTCAGGCTCGGGCAAATCGACGTTGGTTCGTTGTCTTGCCCGCCTTTTGGATGTTACGGCGGGCACGGTTTCGGTCGAGGGGCGTAACATCGGCAACCTCAGCGATGCCGAGTTGATCGACCTGCGCCGCCGAAAGATGGGAATGGTGTTCCAAAGCTTTGGTTTGCTGCCCCATCGCACAGCGCTGGAGAATGTCGCCTTTCCACTGGAAATGCGCGGGCAAGATCGCACATCGCGTATCGCGCGTGCCACTGAAATGCTCGCACTGGTCGGTCTCAAAGGCCGCGAGGGCTATTTCCCACGTGAATTGTCGGGTGGCCAGCAGCAACGCGTGGGCATTGCCCGTTCGCTCGCAGTTGAACCGGACATCTGGTTTCTCGACGAACCCTTCTCCGCTCTTGATCCGCTGATCCGGCGCGAAATGCAGGACGAATTCCTGCGGCTCAAGGCGATGGTGGCCAAGACCATCGTATTCATCACCCATGACTTTGACGAAGCCCTGCGCCTGGCCGACCGCATTGCCATCATGAAGGATGGGGCAGTGGAACAAGTCGACACGCCCGAACGGATCGTGCTGTCGCCCGCAACGCCCTATGTGGCGAAATTCACCGCCGCGGTTGATCGCACCCGGGTGGTGCGCGCCGGGGCGCTGGCCAAGGCGGTCAACGGCACCCCGGTTGACGGCACCGCCCTGCCCGCATCACAGACACTGAATATGCTAGGCCGCCAGATTGTCGAAGACACCCGTTCGCAGATCCCGTTGTGCGATGACCAAGGGCGGATCACCGGGATCTTGGACAGGAAGGCTGCAGTGGATCTGTTGTTGGGGTCAGCGCCATGATGTCGGACGTGATGAAGCCTTCGCGACAACCCTTCGATCAAAAGCGCGTGGCACTGGCGCTTGTGCTGGCTGCGGTCGTGCTTGTGGTGTTTCGCAATGCGCTGCCACCGGCTTTGCTGCGTATCCCCGAGTCTCTGGTGTTGCCCTTTGCTGACGTGATCAACGTCATCTTTGCCTTTGCCCGTGATGATCTGGGCTTGATGACGGCCACCCGCGCATTTTCCGATGCGGTGGAGTTCTGTCTCGATGTCACAGCGAACCTCCTTTACGGCAAATCGCGCTGGCCCCGCCTTGGTCCGATCCCTTGGGTGGTGATCGCGGCAAGCTTCGCGATGATCGGCTACGCCTTGGCGGGTTGGCGTCTGGCGGTGATCTCGGGAGGGACATTCGTCTGGATTGCCGTGATGGGGCAATGGAAGTGGGCAATGGAGACGCTGTCAGTCATCGTGGTTGCAGCGCCGCTGTCGATCGCACTGGGCCTTGCGGTGGGAACGCTGGCGTGGCGGTCGCGTTTTGCCGAGCGGATCGTGAATCCGTTGTTGAACATCGCACAGTCGATGCCACACTTTGCCTACATGATCCCTGTCGTGGTGTTTATTGGCGTTGGTCCCAAGGCCGGCGCAATCGTAACCGTGATCTTCTCTGTGCCACCCATGATCCGCATGACGCTGTTGGGACTGCGCGCGGTATCACCCGAAATCATCGAAAGCGGCAAGATGAGCGGTGCGACGCGGTGGCAACTGATGACCCGTGTCCGCTTGCCGGCTGCGAGGACAGAACTGCTGATCGGCGTCAATCAGGTGATCATGCAAAGTTTGGCCATGGTGGTTCTCGCCTCGTTCATTGGGATGCCTGGCCTTGGCCAGAAACTCTTGCAACTGTTGCAGGCGCTGAAAATCGGTCTGTCTGTGGAGATTGGGATCACCATCGTGCTTTTGGCCGTCGTTTTGGACCGTCTGTCCAAGGCTTGGGCGATGAAGCAGCCCGAACATCACGCGCCGGGCGCAAGCTGGGTCCAGCGCCATCGGCTTTGGGTGATCTGGGCCGTGCTGGTGGCTATCGGGTTTGTCCTTGCAGCTCTCCACCCCTACTTCATCGAAGTTGACCGCAAACAGGCGCTCAGCCTGGCAGGGCCGATTGACACTCTTGTCGGCGGCTTTATCGACATGATCTCGCCAGTGACCGATTGGTTACGATGGTTCCTCATCACATGGGTCCTCATCCCGGTCCGCGATGCCTTCCTATGGCTACCAACATCAGCCGTTCTGGTATTTCTCGCGGGGATCGGCTGGCGCATTGGGGGCGGACGTTCGGCGCTGATCTGTCTGGCCTTCTTTTTGCCCATTGCGCTGTCAGGTTGGTGGGACCGCGCGATGATCACGGTCTATACTGTGGCGGTTTCTGTCGCGCTTGCGCTGATTATCGGGGTACCTCTGGGCATTTTTGGTGCCACCAAGCCCGTTCGCGCACAGCGGTTCTTACTGGTATGCGATACGCTGCAGACGTTCCCCAGCTTTATCTATCTCATCCCAGTGGTCATGCTATTTGGGGTGAACGACGTTGCAGTTATCGCAGCGGTGATGGTTTTTGCGACTGTCCCGATCATTCGCTACACCATTGAAGGGCTTCGCAGCGTGCCACCCGAGATCGTGGAATCGGCCGAGATGTCAGGCGCGACCAAGGGGCAGATCCTTTGGCATGTGAAACTGCCACTTGCCGTGCCGACCCTGGTTGTGGGCGCCAATCAATCGATCATGTTCGCGCTGTTCATGGTGATCATCGCCGCCTTTATCGGCACGCAGGATCTGGGACAAGAGATGCAGCGTGCCCTGTCTTCGACCGATGTCGGTAAGGGGCTCGTGCTGGGATTCGCGGTGGCGTTTATGGGGCTCATGACAGATCACCTGATCACGCGCTGGTCCGAAACACGCAAAACTGCTTTGGGAATGTAAGGGCGTGCTGGCAGAGCCATGCAAATCAGACTCCGTTTCCCGTAAGCCATCTAGGTTGTCAGGCCGCAAGAAGGCCGCGCCACTCCAACAGAGCGGTGGCGCGGTGCGGCCATGAGTGGTTGCAGTTCTGGAGGGGGCTGGATCGGAAAGCACTTTTCGGCAGAGGCATGGATGCAGGCGAACTCTTGTAACTTTGGCGTTCACCTGACCCGAAGCATGGCGTACGCTCATCTTCTGAACCGCAGTTGCCGTTCTAGGCCCTGTTGTTGGCCCACCCGTGCAATGCCACGATCATGACCCCTACTATGGTCCTTAAGCGCCGGCCAATAGAAGCACATTCGGTCTGTGACAATGGTTCCTTGGCGTCCGTGACTGCACATGGATTTCTTCAGGAAGGTCAATGCTGCCTTACGATCCCGAGTCTTTCTGACATAGCTTTCTAGAGTCGCGCTCACGCGGCAACAGACATTGCTCTGACACTGCCAACGAAAGCTTTCATCCCGACGCGAGGCGACGTGACCCTCTGAATACTTTCGAGGGCGAAGGGATTGTCCGCCTTGTTCCCGATGCCAATCCTCTTGGACAGGGCGCAGCCAATCTGATCATCCAGCACGCGGAAGCCTGCGCAGTGCGGCTAACGGGTCAAGCCCCCTCACAGATATCAGCCAGCATGGAGATGATCGGCGGATAATAGCTTTGCTCATATCCGTTCTCGTCATCTAGGACCGACAGGAAGCAGGCCACCCGACCGGTCGCGGGGTTTGCCACCAGGTATTGCCCGCCATAACCGCCATGGCCAAGCCAGACCCCGTTGGTATTGGTCTGGTTCGAGTAGCGCAGATGCTGGCGTGGCGGGCCCATGCGCACACCCCCGGCCTGTGTCATCCGGATGAACTCGGCTGATCCGAAAACACGGCCGTCGACACCCTGCCCCATTCGGGCGAAGACCGCGCCATAACGGCACAAGTCGCGCGCAGTGACGCAGATGCCACCGTTGAGAAGCGGAAATCCGGTCCGGTCGGTCGCGACATGCAAAGCACCTTCAACCCCGGTGGCGTCGGCCAGATCGGCCAGCCAATGCCCCATCGGTTGCCCGCCCCGCGCCTCGGCCACAAAGGAAAGGACATCGGTGTTCGCGCTTTTGTAGAGATAACTGTCGCTGTCGTTCACCGTATCCTGCCTGCCCGGTTCCAACCCAATAGCGGCGATGAATGCTCGGTTCGTAGGTTCGGGACCATTGGGCAGCCGCATTCCCGAGGCGGCTTCGTGATGAAAGACGATCGAGTCAGCATTGCTGTAATCCTCGTCATAGGCGTTCCTGACGTTCATGTTCAGGACATCCTGCAAGCTAGTCTGATGATAGCCCGCACCGATCCAAGGCAGGATCGCGCCGATCTTTTCGTCCAGCGCGAGTTGACCCTCTTCCCAGATCCGCCCGATGATCAGGTTGGTCGACATCTTTGAGACCGACATGATCGAATGTGGCCGATCCGGTCCAAAATCCGGGGCATAGCTTTCATACAGGAGCCGGTTACCTTCGATCACTGCCATGGCGGAAAACCACGGCAACCCTGTCAGGCGACGCACATCCTCGCGCTGGGGAATGGAAAGATCGGTTGAGAGCCGCAGGTCCATCACCTGCCCGGCGCGATAGCTTTGGGCATAGCGGGTCAGGCGGTGTAGGTTGTGAAAGCCGTGCCGTCGGAAGGGTGCCGAATTCCAACGGGGCCGCTGATCCTCGCCGACCACAAGATCGGGGTTCGGATGGCTGCGATGGGTCATGGAATGTCTCCCTTTTGGTAAAGGATAAGCCGCAGGAACGGGCTGCGGCAACCGACATTGCCCAAGTTGTCCGCGGTCCGAAGCTGCAATCAACCAGTCCTGCCAGTTGAACAGGCTTTTACGCCCCACGCGGCGTCTGCAGCCGCGCAGCCGGCTGGATCTACGCCGATCGTGCGGTGCTGTCAGACACATGCGAACCAGTCTCCGTTTGCCCAACCTAACTCGGGTATCAGACCGCAAGAAGGCCGCGCCACTCGGCGAGAGCGGCGGCGCATGACTATTTGAAATGGTCACGGCTTAGGAGGTAGCACTCTGTCGGAAAGTGGTTTTGGACCGAGGCATGCGCAGACGCGAATTTCTTCAACGTTCGCATGCGCCGGAGCCGCAACATCGCCCGTCGCCGTTGTCGGAAGGGTAGGTGTGAGTTCTCCGCCCGGTTGTTTAGGCATCGCCCCAGCTCGCGGTCATCACCATGGCCTAGGTCCTTCAAGGCTGCGCCGTAAGAACGAAGCGGATCCGTCACGCTGTTCTCCGGGCGCGCATGGCGCTGCATGGTTTTCTTCAAAAAACTTCAGTGCTGCCTTGCTCCGAGAGCCTGGCCGACCTCGGTGCAGCACTCGTATATCAGATCCTGAAAGCTTCTAGGTGACTGCGAGAAGCGGATGGAAAGCTGTGTAACCACGCGGCTGGTCTCGCCGGTTGTCCTCAAGTGCAACAGGCAGAGTGTTTGACCACCTTCGAATCCTGGCTGCGCGACTTGTGCTTTTCACCAAAGGCCCTTTTGAAAAGGTCGAAGGTCTCTCGTTGACCAAGCCCTTCGACGGCACTGATGGTTGCTGCACCATGGCATTCAACCCGCCTTTAACCCCCCAACCCAGACCGCTGGTTAGGTGGGCATCCAGATCCCGCCCGCTTCGCTTGAGCGGACGCAGGCATTCACAAAGCGCATTCCGGCAAGTCCATCCTGCGCATCAGGCAGCAAACCTGCGCCCTGTGTCGGAGTGGCCACTTTGCGCTGCTCAAGCAGCGCTGCCGCATCGGCGTATAGAGTCGCG
>JBMSKG010000069.1:0-11779 GCA_049419625.1 Paracoccaceae bacterium
ACATCTGCAAAGGCCACCAGCTTGCAGACGTCTCCGCGATCATCGGCACGATGGATATCGTGTTCGGGGAGGTTGACCGCTAATGCTGCGCCGTCTGCACAAAGACCAACCTGCGTCCTTTGAATTCACCCCGGCGAACCTTGCCTGGGCCAAGGGGCAGATTTCCAAATATCCCGAGGGCCGTCAGGCATCGGCGATCATCCCGCTGTTGTGGCGCGCGCAGGAACAGCACGGCTGGCTGACCCGCCCGGCGATTGAATATGTCGCCGATATGCTGGGCATGGCCTATATCCGGGCGTTGGAAGTTGCGACCTTCTACTTCATGTTCCAGCTGCAACCCGTTGGTTCTGTGGCGCATATCCAGATTTGTGGCACCACCTCTTGCATGATCTGCGGCGCGGAAGAATTGATCGCGGTCTGTCAGGAGCTGATCTCCAAGTCGCCGCATGCGCTTTCGGCGGATGGCAAGTTTTCTTGGGAAGAGGTCGAGTGCATGGGCGCCTGCGCCAATGCACCGATGGCCCAGATCGGCAAGGATTACTATGAGGACCTGACGGCCGAGAAACTGCGTGATTTGATCGCGCGGTTCTCCAGTGGAGAGGTTCCGGTTCCGGGGCCGCAGAATGGCCGTTACGCGGCTGAGCCTTTGTCCGGGCTGACCACGCTGAAAGAATTTGACTCGGGCCGCAAGCAGTTCAATGCCTCGGCTCAACTGGCTGTCGATATCCGTGACACTGTCAAGCGCATCGACGGCACCGAGGTCGCCTTGACCACGCCGTGGCTGGGCAAGACCACCAAGTCAGCGGCAAAGCTTACCAAGGCCGAAGCGCCCAAAGCGGCGCAGACGAAACCTGCCAAGGCGTCTGACAGTGCTGCCAAGGCTCCGAACGTGGCCAAATCGGCAAAGGCCGACGAGGCTGTGGCGGCGGGTGGGAAGCCGCCGAAGGGGCTGAAGGCGGCCAAGAAGGGCAAGGCTGATGACCTGCAGATCATCGAAGGCATTGGCCCGGTCTTGGAAAAACTGCTGCACGAGCTTGGCATCTTCCATTTCGATCAGATCGCCCAATGGGGCGCGGCCGAGATTGCTTGGATCGACGCCAACCTCAAGGGCTTCCGCGGCCGCGCGACGCGCGACAAGTGGGTCGCGCAGGCCAAGTTGATTGGTGAGGTGGGGATCGAAGAATTCCTCATCCGCGCCAAGACCAACAATTACTGACGGGGGTAGGGGATGGACGATCATCATCACGAACATGCGCCCGTTGATGGCCCTTGGGCCGGAGGCTGGCTTGTGGCTGCCGTTGCCGGGCTGATCGCGGCGATTGTCGCTCGTGCAATTGGCGATGTTTCGCTGACGCCGGCCTTTGTCGTGGGTCTGGTGACCTTTGGCGTTTTTGGCGTTCTGCTGGGGCAGGGCGGGGTGGAACGGGTGGATGGTGCAGATCATGGCGCGGGCCATGGTCACGGCCACCATTGAGGTGATGGGGTGAAAGCGCCCACGCCCAAGGATGACGGAACGGCCAAACAGGCGCGGCGTGTCGCGGTTGTGATGGCGGGGACCATGATCCTGTGGATGGGGGCGCAGGTTGTAGGGCGAGACATGGGGTGGCCAGCCGAGCTGACCCTGCTTCTCGACCTTGCGGCGCTGGCCGGGTTTATCTGGTGCTTGGCCGTGACATATCAGATCTGGCGCAAGCGCCGGGGTTAGGAAGAGGGGCATCATGCTCAAGGATCAGGACCCCATCTTTACCAACATTTATGGGATGCATGACCGCACGTTGGCAGGTGCCAAAAAGCGCGGTCATTGGAATGGCACGGGCGATCTCATCAAGCTGGGCCGCGACAAGATTGTTGAAATCGTCAAGGCGTCGGGCCTGCGCGGTCGTGGCGGGGCGGGTTTTCCGACGGGTCTGAAATGGTCTTTCATGCCCAAGCAATCGGATGGGCGGCCGTCCTATCTGGTGATCAACGCTGACGAATCCGAACCCGGTACCTGCAAAGACCGCGAGATCATGCGGCATGATCCCCACACGCTGATCGAGGGGGCGTTGATTGCCTCTTTCGCGATGGGGGCCAATGCCTGCTACATCTATATCCGCGGCGAATACATCCGTGAGCGTGAGGCGCTGCAGGCCGCACTTGACGAATGTTATGACGCGGGCCTTCTGGGCAAGAACGCCGCCAAGTCCGGTTGGGATTTTGATTGCTATCTGCACCACGGGGCGGGTGCATATATTTGCGGTGAAGAAACCGCTTTGCTGGAAAGCCTTGAAGGCAAGAAAGGCATGCCGCGGATGAAGCCGCCGTTTCCGGCGGGTTCGGGCCTGTACGGATGTCCGACCACGGTGAACAATGTCGAATCCATCGCCGTGGTGCCCACCATCCTGCGGCGTGGGGCCGATTGGTTTTCCTCGTTCGGCCGTCCGAACAATGCCGGGACCAAACTCTTCGGTATTTCGGGCCATGTGATGAACCCTTGCGTCGTTGAAGAGGCAATGTCGATCCCGCTGAAGGAACTCTTGGATCGCCATTGCGGCGGCGTACGCGGTGGCTGGAAGAACCTTAAGGCGGTCATTCCGGGCGGCTCTTCGGTGCCCTTGCTGACGCAGGCGCAGTGCGATGATGCGATCATGGATTTCGACTGGCTGCGCGAGCAGCGGTCTGGCCTTGGCACGGCGGCGGTGATTGTCATGGACAATTCGACCGACGTCATCAAGGCAATCTGGCGGCTGTCCAAGTTCTACAAGCACGAATCCTGTGGCCAGTGCACGCCCTGCCGTGAAGGCACCGGCTGGATGATGCGCGTCATGGACCGTTTGGTGCGCGGCGAGGCTGAGGTCGAGGAAATCGACATGCTGATTTCGGTGACCAAACAGGTCGAAGGCCACACAATTTGTGCCCTTGGCGATGCTGCGGCTTGGCCCATTCAGGGCCTTGTGCGGGCCTTCCGCGAAGAGATTGAAGACCGGATCAAGGCGAAGAAAACCGGCCGTATGGGCGCGATGGCGGCCGAGTAAGTGAAGAGGATTGCGATTATGTCGATGGGTCTGTTGACCGCTTGCGTTGCGCCGGGGCCCGCCCCGATGCCGCTGGCTGCCAGCGGACCTGTGGCTATTTCGCAAGACGGGTCGGGCTATCTGGTAGATCTGCAGCCCACCACGGCCGGCGCACAAATCATCGTGGCGGCCGATCAGGGTGCGATGGCGATGGATCAGGGGCTGACGGCCAAGCGCGCGGCTAAGGCTTTGTGCGAAAGCCGGGGTGCCGCGCTTGATGGCCGGGCGCTTGGGCGGTTTGTCGCCGGGTCTTGGGTGTTCGATGGGGGTTGCGTATGAGCGCTATGAACCTCTGTCATGGCATAGCAACGCCAAAGGGTTCATGTCATGGGGCCGTAGTCCTTTTGGAGGCGACCATGACACGTTCCATCCTTTCGGCAGCGCTGTTTGCGCTTTGCATCCCGGCCTTGGCCGCGCCCGCCTTGGCGCTGGAGCCGATCAATACCGAAAAGTACATCAACGAGACGCTTTTGCAGGGCTTTATCGCCGACCGCATTGACGACAACTGCGACAGCATCTCGGCGCGGAAGCTGCGGGGTTTGTCCGAGTTGAACGCGCTGCGCAACTATGCGTTGGAAAAGGGCTATAGCAGCCAAGAGGTGAGGGCGTTTGTCACCTCCAAAACAGAAAAAGCACGCGGTAAGGCCGAAGCCGCCGATTGGTTGCGCGCGCGCGGCGCGGTGGATGGCGAACAGGACCAGTATTGCAAGATTGGTCGGGATGAGATCGCCAAGGGCAGTCTGATTGGACAATTGCTAAGGTTCGATGGATGAGCGGTTTTGCGCGCGCCTTTGCAGACCTGAAACGCCGTCTGACCGGGGTCAGCCGTCTGCGACAGTACACGCTGGCCGCACCTTTGCCCGTCAACGCCGATATGTCAGAGATCGAGCAGATTTTTTGGTCAAACACCGGGCCTGTTGTGCACAAATGGCTGCACTATCTGCCGATTTATGATCGCTACCTTTCAAGATACCGCGGCACCGACGTCAGGATGCTGGAAATCGGCGTCTATAAGGGCGGGTCGCTGCATTTGTGGCGTGAGTATCTGGGTCCGAAAGCCACCATCTTCGGCATCGACATCAACCCTGATTGCGCGGCCTTTGATGGCATCGACGGGCAGGTTCGTATTGGGTCACAAGCTGATCCCGCGTTTCTGGCGGCTGTTGTTGCGGAAATGGGCGGGGTCGATGTGGTTCTGGATGACGGCAGCCACATCGGCCGCCACATCCGTGCCAGCCTCGATGTGCTGTTCCCGCACTTGGCGCAGGACGGTCTTTACCTGATTGAAGATGTCCACACCGCCTATAACCGGCGCTATGACGGGCGCTTCAGCCGGCATAACTTTATGCGGCTCTTGGGCCGTCTGACGGACGACATGCATCACTGGTATCACTCGGGCGGCCAATCCATTGCTGCGACGGCCGATCAACTGGTAGGTCTGCATATTCACGACAGCCTTGTTGTGCTGGAAAAAGGCCAAAAAGCGCGTCCGGCGCATATTCAGGTCGGGCAACACATCTCTGAAATTACCAAAACGCCCGCAATTGTGGGCGAAAAGACAAGGGCGGACTCACAGCCATGACCAACCTCAAGAAGATCAGCATCGACGGTATCGAGGTCGAGGTGGACGGTGCGATGACCATCATTCAGGCGGCCGAGGTGGCGGGCGTGGAGATTCCGCGGTTTTGCTATCATGAACGTCTGACCATCGCCGGCAATTGCCGGATGTGTCTGGTTGAGGTGGTCGGCGGTCCGCCCAAGCCTGCTGCAAGCTGTGCGATGCAGGTGCGCGACCTGCGCCCTGGCCCCAACGGCGAGGCTCCGGTGGTCAAAACCACATCACCGATGGTGAAAAAGGCGCGCGAAGGCGTGATGGAGTTCTTGCTGATCAACCATCCCCTCGATTGCCCGATCTGCGATCAGGGTGGTGAGTGCGATCTTCAGGATCAGGCCATGGCTTACGGCGTTGATTTCAGCCGGTACCGCGAGCCAAAGCGCGCCTCGGAAGATCTGGATTTGGGCCCCTTGGTGGAAACCAAGATGACGCGCTGCATTTCCTGCACGCGCTGCGTCCGCTTTACCACCGAAGTGGCCGGCATCACCCAGATGGGCCAAACGGGCCGGGGTGAGGACAGCGAGATCACCAGCTATCTGAACTTGACCTTGGACAGCAACTTGCAGGGCAATATCATCGATCTCTGCCCAGTGGGGGCTTTGACGTCAAAGCCCTATGCCTTCACCGCTCGTCCGTGGGAGTTGACCAAGACCGAATCCATCGACGTGATGGATGCTTTGGGCTCCAACATCCGCGTCGATACCAAGGGCCGCGAAGTGATGCGCATTTTGCCGCGCAATCATGATGGGGTGAATGAGGAATGGATTTCCGACAAGACCCGTTTCATCTGGGACGGTCTGCGCCGTCAGCGGCTGGACACGCCTTACATCCGCGAAAACGGCAAACTGCGCAAAGCCGACTGGCCCGAGGCGCTGGCCGCAGCGGCGGCGGCGATGAAGGGCAAGAAGGTTGCCGGTCTGGTCGGTGATCTGGCTCCGGTTGAGGCTGCCTATTCGCTGAAAACCCTGATCGAAGGTCTGGACGGGCATGTGGAATGCCGCACCGACAATGCCAAGCTGCCAATCGGCAACCGCTCGGCCTATGTCGGCACCGCGACGGTCGAGGACATCGACAGCGCCAAGGTCATTCTGCTGATTGGCACCAATCCGCGTATCGAGGCGCCGGTGCTGAACGCCCGCATCCGCAAGGCTTGGGCCAAGGGCGCCACGGTCGGGCTGATCGGCGAAGCCTGCGATCTGAGCTATGACTACAAGCACATGGGCACCGACCGTGCGGCTTTGGTGGATCTTGTGGGCAAGGTCACGGCCAAGGACAACACGCTGGTCATCATCGGCCAAGGTGCGATCAACGAGGCGGATGGCGAGGCGGTTCTGTCGCAAGCTATGGCTTATGCCACCGGGGCAGGGGCCAAGTTCATGGTGCTTCACACCGCCGCTGCGCGCGTTGGCGCGATGGATGTTGGTGCGGTGACCGAGGGCGGTTTGGCCAAAGCAACCGAAGGGGCCGAGGTGATTTACAACCTTGGCGCCGATGAGGTCGACATCGCTGAAGGGCCCTTCGTGATCTATCAGGGAAGCCATGGTGACCGGGGCGCACAACGCGCCGATATCATTCTGCCGGGTGCCGCCTATACCGAAGAGAACGGGCTGTTCGTGAACACCGAAGGCCGCCCGCAACTGGCCATGCGGGCCGGTTTTGCTCCTGGGCAGGCCAAGGAAAACTGGGCGATCCTGCGCGCGCTCTCGGCTGAACTGGGTCAGACCTTGTCTTGGGACAGCCTTGCGGCCTTGCGTGCCAACCTTGTCGCTAAGCACCCGCATCTGGGCCGTATTGACGAGGTGGCGGCGAACGACTGGCAGGCTTTGGCAGTGAAGGCGCCCGCGAAGGCGACCTTCCGCCCGGCGATCCGAGAGTTTTATCTGACCAACCCGATTGCACGCGCAAGCGCCGTGATGGGCGAATTGGCCGCCATGGCCAAAGCGCGCGCGGCAGACCAGATTGCGGCGGAGTAAGCGGTGATGTGCTTTGCCTGCAAAACCATCGCCAGTCTTGGGGTCGCTTCTGCGATCCTGTTGGGCTGTGCGAGCGGCGAGCAGGTGACCAGTGGTGCCTTCTCACCCAGTTACGGCGGGATCGAGACACTGCTGTTGGACGGGGATCTCGTGAATTTTCGGGTGGAAATGACGGGCGCACGCGGCAATCAGGACGTGGCGGATTATGCGGCCTGTGCTGCGGCGCAATATGCGCTGATCCGGGGTTTTGGATTTGCCCGCCATGTGCGGACAAATGTCGATAATCAGGGTGGAACTTGGCGCGGGGATGCGGTTTACACCGTCTCGGCGGCGCTGCCCGAAGGGTTGAGAACAATAGACGCCGAAGTGACCGTGCGCGACTGTGGCGCACGTGGCATTCCGACGGTGTAAGGGCCACAAAAAGGCTAAGGGGACGTAAGGGATCATGGCTGAATTCTTCCAAACCGGTGCAGGGATTGCGGTGCTGATCGCGCTGCAAAGCCTTGCAATCATTGCCTTTGTGATGATCAGCCTGTTGTTCCTTGTTTACGGCGACCGCAAGATCTGGGCGGCTGTGCAAATGCGCAAAGGCCCCAACGTGGTGGGTCCCTTTGGTCTTTTGCAATCGGTGGCCGATGCGCTGAAATATGTGGTCAAGGAAATCGTCATTCCGGCGGGTGCGGACCGCCCGGTGTTCTTCTTGGCCCCTATGCTGTCTTTCGTGCTCGCGATCCTTGCCTGGGCCGTTGTGCCGTTTGACCAAGGCTGGGTCTTGGCTGACATCAACGTCGCGATCCTCTTTGTCTTTGCCGTCTCTTCGCTGGAAGTCTACGGCGTGATCATGGGCGGCTGGGCGTCGAACTCGAAATACCCGTTCCTTGGCTCGCTCCGGTCCGCTGCGCAGATGATTTCTTACGAAGTCTCGCTGGGTCTTATCATCATCGGCATCATCATCTCGACGGGTTCCATGAGCTTTGGCGCCATTGTGGCCGCGCAAGACGGCGATTTGGGCCTTTTGAATTGGTACTGGTTGCCGCATTTCCCGATGGTGTTCCTGTTCTTCATCTCGGCCTTGGCTGAAACCAACCGCCCTCCGTTCGACCTGCCCGAAGCGGAATCTGAACTCGTCGCCGGGTTCATGGTGGAATACTCGTCCACCCCTTACCTGCTGTTCATGGCGGGCGAATACATCGCCATCTTCCTGATGTGCGCGCTGATGAGCTTGCTGTTCTTTGGCGGCTGGCTGTCGCCTATTCCCGGTCTGGCCGATGGCTGGTGGTGGATGGTTGCAAAGATGTGGGTGTTCTTCTTCTTCTTCGCGATGGTGAAGGCGATTGTGCCGCGCTATCGCTATGACCAGCTGATGCGGATTGGCTGGAAAGTGTTCCTGCCGATGTCGCTGGCTTGGGTTGTCATCGTGGCCTTCCTTGCGAAATACGAAGTGTTTGGCCAGTTCTGGGCCCGCTGGACGATTGGTGGCTGATCCATGGGCATCGGGGCATCCACTTTCCGGGAGCTGGCAGCCTTGGGCGCGCAAATCGCGACGCCCACGGCTTCGGTCATGCTTGGCCGACAGCGGTGCCGCCTAAAGCATCAGCACCGCCGTGTGTATCGCAAGGCGCTGGACGCGGCAGGGCGTAAGGATCTGTCTGTGAAAGACATCTTCGACGCTTCGGGTTACGCAGAATTGCCTTTGGAAAAGATCGGTCTCGGAAAGGTCGAGACCATGGATTTCTCGGACTATGAAGGTGCCCAGCATCTGGCTGATCTGTCCAAGCCCTTGGCCAAGAAATTCCACAACCGGTTCGACTTCGTCTTTGACGGCGGCACGTTGGAGCATGTCTTTGATATTCCGCAGGCCTTTCGCAACATCTTTACCATGCTAAAGCCGGGCGGGATCTTTGCGTCGATCAACGGGTTCACCGGTTGGCCGGGGCATGGCTTCTACCAGTTCCAGCCCGATCTTGTGTGGTCGTTTTGGAAGTACATGGCACATTGCCAAGTGCACCGCTGTATTGCCTTGCCCGTCGATCCGGATGAGCCGACGTTCGATTTGCCCGACAACAAGGGCAATGTGGACCGCATCGAATATGACAAACGCGTGCCCATGGGCCGGGTGTCGATCTATTATGAGGTCGTCAAACCCCTGGGTGCAGTGCTTGAAGGCGATGTCCTGCAAGCGGATTACGAGACGAAATGGCAAAACGCCAAGGAAGATAAGAGGGACGCATGACGGTCGATTACGCCCGCGCAGCGAAGTATTTCCTGCTGATGGATTTCTTCAAAGGTTTCGGCCTTGGGATGAAATACTTCTTTGCCCCCAAGGCCACGCTGAATTATCCGCATGAGAAGGGCCCGTTGTCCCCGCGTTTCCGCGGCGAACATGCGCTGCGCCGCTATCCCAATGGCGAGGAACGCTGCATCGCCTGCAAGCTGTGCGAAGCGATCTGCCCCGCGCAAGCCATCACGATTGATGCCGAACCGCGCGAGGATGGCTCGCGCCGGACCACGCGTTATGACATCGACATGACCAAGTGCATTTACTGTGGTTTCTGCCAAGAGGCCTGCCCGGTGGATGCCATTGTCGAAGGCCCAAATTTTGAGTTCTCGACCGAAACGCGCGAAGAGTTGTTTTACAACAAGGACAAGCTGTTGGAGAACGGCGCGCGCTGGGAAGCCGAGATTGCCCGCAATCTTGAACTCGACGCGCCGTACCGGTGATTTGATATGACCGACGATCTTGCCAAGTTTTTCCAGCAGATGATGGAGCAGGGCCAGAAAATGGCCGCTGCCTTCAATCCTGCGTTGGAAAGCATGGACATGAAAAGCTTTGAAAAGCTGTTCCCGGCCATGCCGAAAGACATGGCAGAGGCTTGGTTTGGCAAAACCTTCAATCCCGAAGGGCTGGACGCACGCACCCGCCTTTTGGTGACGATTGCGGCGCTGACGGTTTTGGGTGCGCAGGCGGATGTGCAATTGCGCATGACCATCCGTCAGGCATTGAGTGCAGGTGCCACACAACGCGAGATTGCCGAAGTGATTTGGCAGATGAGCATGTTTGGCGGCGTGCCCGCCATGCAAAAGGCGTTCGAGATCGCGCAGTCGGTCTTTGCCGAGACGGGCGCCAACACGGGTACGACCACTGGGGAGAAACACGCATGACCGTCGCTGATTACGCCTTTTATGCCTTTGCCATCGTCACGGTGGCAGCGGGCCTTATGGTCACCATCAGCCGCAACCCGGTTCATTCGGTTTTGTGGCTGATCTTGGCCTTTCTATCCTCTGCGGGCTTGTTCGTGCTTTTGGGGGCCGAGTTTGTCGCGATGCTCTTGATCATCGTCTATGTCGGGGCGGTGGCGGTTCTGTTCTTGTTCGTCGTCATGATGCTTGACATCGACTTTGCCGAGTTGAAGGGCGAAATGGCACGCACAATGCCTTTGGCCTTGCTGATCGGGATCATCATCTTGATGGAACTGTCGCTTGGCGTCGGCGCGTGGGTGCAGGCCGATGGCGCGATGGGCTTGCGCGATGCTGTCGCGCCTGCGGCGGATCAGGTGGAAAACACCCGCGCCTTGGGTCTGATCATCTATGACAAGTACATCCTGCTGTTCCAGCTTTCGGGCCTGATCCTGCTCGTGGCCATGATCGGTGCGATCTTGTTGACCATGCGCCACCGCAAGGATGTGAAGCGCCAGAACGTGCTGCATCAGATGTGGCGCGATCCGGCCAAGGCGATGGAATTGAAAGACGTGAAGCCGGGGCAGGGGCTTTAATCAAGGTGGGGTAGAACCCCACCCTAGGGAATGACGTGTAGGGTGGGGTTCCACCCCACCACCAGACAACGGGCAAAAGCCCTGAGGGACATGAGTATGGTCGGACTTGAACATTACCTGACAGTGGCGGCGGCGCTGTTTGTCATTGGCATCTTTGGCATCTTTCTCAACCGGAAGAATGTCATTGTCATCCTCATGTCGATTGAATTGATGCTTCTGGCGGTGAACATCAACTTCGTCGCCTTCTCCTCTTACCTTGGCGATCTGGTGGGGCAGGTGTTCACCCTATTCATCCTGACCGTCGCCGCCGCCGAGGCCGCCATCGGCCTGGCGATCCTTGTGGTGTTCTTCCGCAACCGCGGCACCATCGACGTCGAAGACGTCAACGTGATGAAAGGCTGACATGATGGCGCAGATCATCCTCTTTGCTCCCCTGATCGGGGCCATCCTCTGCGGCTTTGGCTGGCGTCTGATTGGCGAGCGGCCGGCGCAGATTTTGACGACGGCCTTGGTGTTTCTGGCGGCCATCCTGTCTTGGGTCATCTTCCTGACCTTTGACGGTGAGACCCAGCACATCACTGTCTTGCGCTTTATCGAAAGCGGGACTTTGGCCACTGAATGGGGCATCCGGCTTGACCGTCTGACAGCGATCATGCTGGTCGTGGTCAACTCGGTCTCGGCGCTCGTTCACCTTTATTCGTTCGGCTACATGGCCCATGACGACAACTGGGGCCATGACGAGCCTTACCGGGCGCGCTTCTTTGCCTATCTGTCGTTCTTTACCTTTGCGATGTTGTCGCTGGTGACGGCTGATAACCTTGTGCAGATGTTCTTTGGTTGGGAAGGCGTGGGTGTCGCCTCATACCTGCTGATCGGGTTCTACTACCGCAAGCCCACCGCCAATGCCGCCGCGATCAAGGCTTTTGTGGTCAACCGTGTGGGCGACTTTGGCTTTGCCCTTGGCATCTTTGCGCTGTTCTATCTGACCGACAGCATCAAGTTTGACGATGTCTTTGCCGCAGCCCCTGCGCTGGCAGAAACCAATCTGAAATTCCTGTGGACTGAATGGAACGCGGCCAATCTGATTGGCGTCTTGCTGTTCATCGGGGCCATGGGCAAATCGGCGCAACTGTTCCTGCACACCTGGTTGCCGGACGCGATGGAAGGCCCGACCCCGGTGTCGGCGCTGATCCACGCCGCCACCATGGTGACGGCGGGCGTGTTCCTCGTCTGCCGCATGTCGCCGGTCTATGAATACGCGCCCGATGCCACCGCCTTTATCACCGTGCTGGGGGCCCTCACGGCCTTTGTCGCGGCGACCATCGGTCTGGTGCAGAATGACATCAAGCGCGTGATCGCCTATTC
>JBMSKG010000070.1:0-11773 GCA_049419625.1 Paracoccaceae bacterium
AGCGCACGCACGCCCTCATCCCCCAGCCGGTCGATCTTGTCGATCGCGCGCAGGACGATGCCGCGCTCGTGGGTAAAACGCTCGGGGTCAGAGGGGTCGAGCACCCCGGCCACCTCCATCACCCCGTTCAAGACTTTGCGGTTGTTGACCTTGACGACATAGTCACCGCGCGGGATGCCGACGACCTCCAAAGCATCCGAAAGCATGGCGCAAATCTCGGCGTCGGCGGCCACCGAGCCTGACCCGACCGTATCGGCATCGCATTGATAAAACTGACGAAACCGTCCCGGACCGGGCTTTTCATTGCGCCAGACCGGCCCCATCGCATAGCGCCGATATGGCGAGGGCAGGTCATTGCGGAACTGGGCCGCCACCCGCGCCAAGGGGGCGGTCAGGTCATAGCGCAGCGCCAGCCAGTCCGCATCTTCATCCTGCCAGCCAAAGACGCCTTCGTTCGGGCGGTCGACGTCGGGCAGGAACTTGCCCAAGGCTTCCACAGTCTCAACCGCCGATGTCTCCAACGGATCAAAGCCATAGCGATGATAGACGCCGGTGATCGCATCCAGCATCGCTTTGCGTTCGGTCACTTCGGCCCCGAAGTAATCGCGGAAGCCTTTCGGGGTTTCGGCCTTTGGACGGCGGATTTTGGCATCAGACATCGGAATTGCACCTTGCATCGCTTGGTCCTTCCTCTAACGAAGGGGGCAAGACACGGCAAGCGGCGGATGAGACATGGAACGACTGGACAGCCTAGAAGAACGCGTCGCGCATCTGATCCGCTCGGTCGAGGATTTGTCGGATGTGGTGGCCGCGCAAGCGCGGGATATCGACACCCTGACCCGGCGTGTTCAGATGCTGATGGAGCGCGAGGCGGAACGTGAAGCGATGGGCATGGGGTCGGCTGAGGCCAATGTGCCACCGCCGCATTGGTAAATCATGAAGATCGCGGGCGTTGATCTGCGGGCGCTGGCCCTGACCTTGGCGCTGGGCGCTGTGGGTGGCCTTGCGGCGCATGCGGCGCAGCTGCCTTTGGGCTATCTTTTGGGCTCGATGGTCTTGGTTGGCGTTCTGGCCGCCTTTGATATCAACCCCTTAGGTCGCACATTGACCTTGCCGCCGCGGTTGCGGTTTTCCTTTGTCCCTGTGATCGGCGTTGCCATCGGCGGGGCCTTTACCCCCGAGGTGGCGCAGGCGGCGTTGGGGTGGGGGCCGTCGCTTGCGGCCTTGTTTCTGTTCGTGCCGGTGGCGCATGTCATGGGCTATGCGCTTTATCGCCGGGGGG
This sequence comes from Paracoccaceae bacterium, assembly GCA_049419625.1. Classification (GTDB taxonomy): domain Bacteria; phylum Pseudomonadota; class Alphaproteobacteria; order Rhodobacterales; family Rhodobacteraceae; genus Tabrizicola_A. Next base: position 1,283 of record JBMSKG010000070.1, read on the forward strand.
GATTGGCGCGGGCGGAGGCCTATTACTCGGCCATTCCCGGCGGGCTGATCGAATCTGTGCAGATGGGCGAAGAGGCGGGGGCGGATGTGCGGGTGTTGATCACCTTGCAGACCTTGCGGCTGATCGGGACCATCATCGCGGTGCCCCTGATCTTTCTGGCGCTGACCGGCCACACGGTGGGGTCGGCGGCGGGGACCACTATGGTTGGGGCATCCGCCCCACTGACCCTGCAAGATGTGGGGTTGATGATTGCGGCAGGTCTGATCGGCGCGCAGGCGGGCAAATACCTGCGGCTGCCGGGATATATCATCACCGGGCCGCTTTTGTGTTCGGCGGCCTTGCATGCCACAGGGCTGATGCAGGCCATTCCGCCGGGGTGGCTGGTGTCGGTGACCCAAATCATTCTGGGTGCAGGATTGGGTGTGCGTTTTGTCGGCATGGATCGTAAGCTTCTGATAAAATGTGGAAAGCTTGCGGTTGTGAACGGCGCTTTGGCGCTGGTTCTGGCCTTTGTCTTTGCCGAGTTGGTGCATCTTTTGGCGGGTGAGCCGCTGGCGGCGGCCTTTTTGGCCTTCGCGCCGGGGGGGCTGGCCGAGATGAGCCTTGTGGCGCTGAGCCTGAACATGAGCGTGATCTATGTCACTGCGCATCATGTCTTGCGGATTGTGCTGGCGGTGAGTTTTGCCAAACTGGGCAAGCGGCTGATCTAAGCCCTTGGGAACGCTGCATTAACCCCAGAAAATCCGAGATGCATGCTGTCTGGTCTGCGTCTGGCATCTGTCGGGTTTCCGTCGGGCATCCGTCCCGACAGGCAGCGGGCGGGCGGGGCGTTAACCATACGAACGAATCGGCCGCCTTATCGGTCCCCTCGTCGATGACGTCGTCACTCCTCGGTCCGGCCTGTGCCTTCGCGGTTCTGGGGGTAGTGATGCGCGAGGGGAAAGGCGGGCAGCCAGCCTTCGCGGCGGAGGGTCCACAGCTCATAACTCGGGCGGAAGGTGTCCGGCGCGTCGAAGGAGCCAAGGTTGATGCCGATCTCATCGTCGAAATGGGCATAGACCGGAGAGCCGCAAGTGGGGCAGAAAAAGCGGCGCTGATAGTCGCGGGCCTCGCCCGTCACGGTGACGGCGGCCTCGGGAAAGATGGCAGAGCCGTGAAAAAGCGCGCCGTGGTTCTTGCGGCAGTCAAGGCAATGGCAGAGGCCGACGCGATAGGGCTCACCCCGCGCCTCGAACCTCAAGGCCCCGCAGAGGCAACCGCCCGTCGTCACCTTTTCGGCGGTGACGCGGGTCACGTCACACATCCTCGACCAAGATCACGCCCTGCATCGCCTTGATCGCGCCCCTGACCTGCGGGGTGACCGGATAGGGCCGGGGCAGCGCGACATCAATCTCGCGGCCCTGATCGTCGGGCAGGCAAAGCGTCACCTCGGCGCGGGTGCGCCCTTCCAGCTTTTCCAAAAGTCCGGCCAGCGATGCCACAGCCTCGGCCCGGTTCAGGTGGATGCGGATGGCCTGCGCGCCGGCCTGATCGGCCACGGCATCAATCGGCTGCACGCCATTGGCGAGGAGTTTGACGCCGTCGCCGTCGGGGTCCACCTTGACGGTGAGCACCACGTTCTTGCCCGGTTCCAGATAGTCGCGCGCCTGTTCCAGCACGTCGGAGAACACGGTGACCTCGTAAAGCCCGGTCGGGTCAGACAGTTGCACAAAGGCAAAGCGGTTGCCCTTGGCCGATTTTCGTTCCTGTTTGGAGGCGACCGACCCAGCGAGCTTGCCCACGAAGGGGCCGTTGGCGGCGCGGGCGGCGATCTCGGCCAGGGTTTTCACGTCTTTGCGTTTCAGGGCCGACATATAGTCGTCCAAGGGATGGCCGGAAAGATAGAAGCCCACCGCCTGATGTTCATGGCCCAGCCGTTCGACGGGCAGCCAGTCATCGCGGAAGGGCAGGCGCGGTTCGGGGATGTCGGAGCCAGAATCGCCAAAAAGGCTGACTTGGTTTGAGGCTTTCGCCTCATGGATCGCGGCGGAATAGGCGACGAGACTGTCCACTGCCTCAAACACGCGGGCGCGGTTGGGTTCCAGCTGGTCAAAGGCCCCGGCGCGGGCGAGCATTTCCAAGGGGCGCTTGCCGACCCGCTTAAGGTCCACCCGGCGGGCGAAGTCGAAGAGCGTGGCGAAGGGTTTATCCCCACGCGCCGCGACGATGAGACCCATCGCATCGACGCCCACATTCTTCAACGCGCCCAGCGCGTAGACCAGCGCCTGATCCTTGACCGTAAAGGTCGCGGCCGAGGCGTTGACGCAAGGCGCCACCACCTTGATGCCCATCTTGTCGAGTTCGCGTTTGTAGACGGCGAGCTTGTCGGTCAGATGAATATCGCAATTCATCACGCCGGACATGAATTCCACCGGGTGATTGGCCTTGAGCCAGCCGGTTTGATAGCTGACCACGGCGTAAGCGGCGGCGTGGGATTTGTTGAAGCCGTAGTTGGCGAATTTTTCCAGAAGGTCGAACACCTCGCCCGATTTCTTGGCGTCGATGTTGTGGGTGGCCTTGCAGCCTTCGATGAATTTGGGCCGTTCCTTGGCCATTTCCTCGGCGATCTTTTTCCCCATCGCGCGGCGCAGAAGGTCGGCCCCGCCAAGGGAATAGCCGCCCATGACCTGCGCGATCTGCATCACCTGTTCTTGGTAGACGATGATGCCTTGGGTCTCAGAGAGGATATGGTCAATCGTCGGATGGATCGACTCGAGTGGCCGCAGACCGTGCTTGACCTCGCAATAGGTGGGGATGTTTTCCATCGGGCCGGGGCGATAAAGGGCCACTAGTGCCACGATATCCTCGATGCAGGTGGGTTTCATGCGCCTGAGCGCATCCATCATGCCCGAGGATTCCACCTGAAAGACGGCCACGGTTTTGGCGGCGGCATAGAGGTCATAGGTCGCCTTGTCGTCCAAGGGGATATGGCCGATGTCATTTTCCGCGCCCGGTGGGGGGTCATAGAGACGGCGGCCATCGGGGGCCTCATGCAGGGCGCGGCCTGAGGCGCGGATCTGCTGGATGGCGTTTTGAATGACGGTCAGGGTTTTCAGGCCCAGAAAGTCGAACTTCACCAGCCCCGCCGCTTCGACCCATTTCATGTTGAACTGGGTGGCGGGCATGTCCGAGCGGGGGTCTTGGTAAAGCGGGACCAATTCGTCCAAAGGCCGGTCACCGATCACCACGCCTGCAGCATGGGTGGAGGCATTGCGGTACAGCCCTTCGATTTCTTGGGCATAGGTCAGAAGGCGGCCCACCACCTCTTCCTTGGCGGCCTCGCGCAGGCGCGGCTCATCCGCCAAGGCCTTGGTGATGGAAACGGGTTTCACCCCTTCGACCGGGATCATCTTGGACAGGCGGTCCACCTGCCCGTAGGACATTTGCAAGACCCGGCCCACATCGCGCACGGCGGCCTTGGACAAAAGCGCGCCGAAGGTGATGATCTGGGCCACCTTGTCGCGGCCGTATTTGCCTTGGACGTACTGGATCACCTCTTCGCGGCGGTCCATGCAAAAGTCGATGTCGAAGTCGGGCATCGAGACGCGCTCGGGGTTGAGGAAGCGCTCGAAGAGAAGCGCGTAGCGCAGGGGGTCCAGGTCGGTGATGGTCAGCGCATAGGCGACGAGTGACCCCGCGCCCGAACCCCGGCCCGGACCCACCGGAATATCATGCTGTTTGGCCCATTTGATGAAATCGGCCACGATCAGGAAATAGCCGGGGAACCCCATCTTTTCGATGATGTCGACCTCAAAGGTCAGGCGCGCGACATACTCCTCACGCGGGGCGGCAAGGGGGATCACGGCCAACCGCTTTTCCAACCCCTCGAACGCCTGGCGGCGCAACTCCTCCACCTCGTCATCGGCGAACTTCGGCAGGATCGGCGCGCGTTTGTAGGCCATGAAGGCACAGCGCTGCGCGATTTCCACCGTGTTCTCCAAAGCCTCGGGCAGATCGGCAAACAGGGTCGCCATCTCGGCTTCGGTCTTGAAATAGTGCTGCGGCGTCAGGCGGCGGCGGGGTTCCTGTTGGTCAACATAGGCACCCTCGGCGATGCAGATCAGCGCGTCATGCGCCTCATACATCTCGGCCTTCGGGAAATAAACGTCGTTGGTGGCGACCAGAGGCAGACCCATCTCATAGGCAAATTCGATATGCCCGCGTTCGGACCGCGCTTCCGCCTCGGGCAGGCGGCCACCCTCGCCGGGATGGCGCTGCAATTCGACATAAAGCCGCTGCGGATAAATCGCCGCCAACCGCTCCAACACCGCCCGCGCCTTGGCCCCCTGCCCGGCGGCCAGCAAGCGGCCCACCGGCCCATCCGGCCCGCCGGTGAGGCAGATCAGACCCTCGGCATGGGCGGCCAGCTCGTCCAGGGTGACCTGCGGCAACTGCCCACCCTTGCCGAGATAGAGGCAAGAGTTCAGCTTCATCAGGTTCATGTAGCCCGCCTCGGACTGCGCCAGCAGGACCAACGGCGCCGGCGCGCGGTGCTTTTCCCCCGGAGCGGCGGGATCATGCGCGACCGACAGCTGACAACCCATGATCGGCTGCAAGCCCGCATCCTTGGCCAGCACCGAAAACTCCAGCGCGGCAAACATGTTGTTGGTGTCGGTCACCGCAACGGCAGGCATTTCGGCCGCGGCGCAGGCCTTGACCAGTTTCTTGACCGGCATTGCGCCTTCCAAAAGCGAATGCTCGGTATGGACGCGCAGGTGGATGAATCGCGGGGCTGTCATGCCGGCCAGCCTAGCGAAGCGGCGGCGGTGGCGAAAGGCCCGGCAGGGGGCCCACACCGAATGAGATGGCATTTGATGGCCAAACCAGAAGCTGCTTTCGCCAATTCAGGAAAGTTATCGCTTGCCAGAATCTGCCGTCCGGGGCTTCATGGCGGTTCAGAAAAAGGCAAAATGCCACATCAGGCGCGTGATCCGCTTTACGCCGCATCGGGCGGACGCGCAAAATGCCTGAACCGGGGAGAAGGCGGCGGGTTAGACCATGTCAGAGATCGCGTTTCTGTTGAACGGAACGCCGGTCCGCGTTGTGCCAGAAACGCCGACGCAGACACTTTTGGACTATTTGCGCGACACCAAAGGTCTTTGTGGCACCAAAGAGGGCTGCAATGAGGGCGATTGCGGCGCCTGCACCGTGATGGTGACCGATGAGAGCGGCGCCCGCGCACTGAACGCCTGCATCCTGTTTATGCCGCAACTGGATGGCAAGGCCGTCCGCACGGTTGAGGGGCTTTCCGGCCCCAAAGGCGAACAGCACCCGGTGCAAACCGCCATGGTCGCCCATCACGGCAGCCAATGCGGGTTCTGCACCCCGGGCTTTTGCGTCTCGATGGCGGTGGGCCACCTGCAGGGCCGCCAAGACCATGACACGGTTCTGGCGGGCAACCTGTGCCGCTGCACCGGCTACGCCCCGATCATCCGCGCCGCCCAAGCCAGCGAGGCCGCCCCGGTGCCGGACTGGATGCAAACCGATGCCTTCAACGTGGCGCAAATATCCTCGGGGGGTGCGGGGGGCGAAGCGCCCCCGCGAGGGCTCAGCCCGCGCGACCTTGACGCGTTTGCCGATTGGTACGCCGCCAACCCCGACGCCACCTTGATCGCGGGCGCCACCGATGTGGGCCTGTGGGTCACCAAACAGCTGCGCGACCTGCCCAAACCCACCTTCCTTGGCCAGTTGGCCGCGTTGAAGCGCATTGACCGGCAGGGCGAGACCCTGCGCATCGGTGCGGGGGTCACGATCGAAGTGCTGTTGCAGGCGATGATCCCCCTGCACCCGTCTTTTGCCGAGATGCTGCGCCGCTATGCCAGCCTGCAGGTCCGCAACGCGGCCACGATCGGCGGCAATATCGCCAATGGCTCGCCCATCGGCGATGGCCCGCCGCCCCTGATTGCGATGGGGGCGACCTTGCATCTGCGCCAGGGGGCGGTGCGGCGTGACTTGGCGTTGGAGGATTTCTTCCTCGAGTACCGCCGCCAAGATCGCCAGCCGGGCGAGTTTGTCGAGGCGGTTTCCATCCCTGTCAGCGCCCCCGCGCTGCGGGTCTACAAACTGTCGAAAAGGTTCGATCAAGACATCTCGGCGGTCTGTGGGGCCTTTAATGTGACGCTGGAAGCGGGAAAAGTGATAGAGGCCCGTATCGCTTTTGGCGGCATGGCGGGCACGCCGAAGCGGGCACGCGCGGCCGAGGCGGCGTTGATCGGTCAGCCGTGGGGCGAAGCCACGCTTGCCGCCGCGCGCGACGCGATCGCGGCCGATTATCAGCCGATGACCGACATGCGCGCTTCAGCCGCCTACCGCCTGATCACCGCGCAGAACATGCTGACGCGCTATGCCCATGACCTTGCCGGAACCCCGGTTTCGGTGCTGGAGGTGCAGCCATGACCATGGGCAAATCGCTGCCGCATGATTCTGCGCCGTTGCATGTGACGGGGGCGGCCCGTTATGCCGATGATGTGCCCTTGCCGGCGGGGGCGCTGCATCTGGCCTTTGGCCTGTCCACCTGCGCCCATGGCGTGATCACCGAGATGGACCTGTCAGCCGTGCGCGCAGCCCCCGGTGTGGTGGCGGTGTTTTCGGCGGCGGAGTGGCCAGAGATGCCCGATTGCTCGCCCTCGGTGCATGATGAGCCTTTGCTCGCCACGGTCCGGGTGCATTATGTCGGCCAGCCGATTTTCCTTGTGGTGGCTGAAAGCCATCTGGCCGCGCGGAAGGCCGCACGGCTGGGCCGTGTGGTCTACGACGAGTTGCCCGCGCTTTTGACGGTCGATCAGGCGCTGGCCGCCAATTCTCGCTTCGAGCAAGGCCCGGTGGTCTGGACCAAGGGCGATGCCGCGAGCGCCATCGCTCGCGCACCGCAGGTGACCGAGGGCAGTTTCGAGGTGGGCGGGCAGGAGCATTTCTATCTGGAAGGTCAGGTGGCCTTTGCCCTGCCCGGTGATGATGGGGGGGTGTCGATTGTCTCCTCCACCCAGCATCCGACCGAGATTCAGCATAAAGTGGCCCATGCGCTTCATCTGCCGATGTCGGCGGTGCGGGTGGAGACGCGCCGGATGGGCGGCGGCTTTGGCGGCAAGGAATCCCAAGGCAACGCTTTGGCCATCGCCTGCGCCATGGCGGCCCATGCTACGGGGCGCGCCTGCAAGATGCGCTATGACCGCGACGATGACATGATGATCACCGGCAAGCGGCATGATCTGCGGATCAAGTATCGCGTGGGCCATGACGGTGAGGGGCGGATTTTGGGGGTGGAGTTTACGCACCTGTTCCGCTGTGGCTGGTCTCAGGATCTGTCCTTGCCGGTGGCGGACCGCGCCATGCTGCATGCCGACAATTGCTATCACCTGAGCGATGTCCGCATCGAAAGCCACCGCTTGCGCACCAACACGCAAAGCGCCACGGCCTATCGTGGCTTTGGTGGCCCGCAGGGCATGGTGGGGATGGAGCGTGTGTTGGATCACGTCGCCCATGCGGTGGGCCGCGAGCCTTTGGATGTGCGGCTGTTGAACTTTTACCGCTCGAACGGCGCGGGCGGGCCGGGGACGGGGCAGCGCTTTGGCGGGGCCCATTCGCCGGTCAATTCCCAGCCCCAGACCACGCCCTACCATATGGAGGTGGAGGACTTTATCGGTCATGAGCTGGTGGCGGAGTTGGAGAAAACCAGCCAATACCGCGCCCGCAAGGCCGAGATTGCCGCGTGGAATAGCAAAAACCCGATCTTCAAGCGCGGCATTGCGCTGACGCCGGTGAAGTTCGGGATTTCCTTTACCCTGACTTGGCTGAACCAGGCCGGGGCCTTGGTGCATGTGTATCAGGATGGCTCGGTCATCCTGAACCATGGCGGCACCGAGATGGGGCAGGGTCTGAACCAGAAAGTGGCGCAGGTGGCGGCCGATGTGTTTGGGCTGGACACGGCTGCGGTGAAGATCACCGCGACCGATACGTCCAAGGTGCCGAACACCTCGGCCACGGCGGCCTCGTCCGGGTCGGACCTGAACGGGATGGCGACGCGGGCGGCGTGCGAGACGATTAAGGCGCGGATGGCGGCGTTCATCGCGGACAAGCACGGGGTGTCTGTGGCCTCGGTGAAATTCGCCGAGGGTCAGGTTCGGGTGGCGGGCGAGGTCTATGGCTTTGCCCAAGTGGCCGCCTGGGCCTATCAGGCGCGGATTTCGCTGTCGTCCACGGGCTATTACGCCACGCCGAAAATCACCTGGGACCGGGTGAAGGGCAAGGGCCGCCCGTTCCTTTACTTCGCCTATGGCGCGGCGGTGACCGAGGTGGTGATCGACACGCTGACCGGGGAGAACCGGATCTTGCGGGCGGATCTCTTGCATGACACCGGCACCAGCCTGAACCCTGATCTGGATATCGGGCAGGTTGAGGGGGCCTATGTACAGGGCGCGGGGTGGCTGACGACCGAGGAATTGGTGTGGAACGGCAAGGGGATGCTGACGACACATGCGCCAAGCACCTATAAAATCCCCGCCTGTTCCGACCGGCCTGATGTGTTCAACGTGGCGCTTTGGGGCGAGCCCAACCGCGAGGACACCATCGGCAAATCGAAGGCGGTGGGCGAGCCGCCGTTTATGCTGGGCATTTCGGCGCTTTATGGGCTGTCAGACGCGATCGCGGCCTGTGGCGATGGATCGACTTATGTCGCGCTGGATGCGCCGGCCACGGCGGAACGGGTGCTGATGGCGGTGAGAAGGCAGCAGGGCCATGTTTGACCTTATCGCCCTTCGCGCGGCTGTCAGCCGCCACGGGGCCGTGGCCCGTGTGGTGATTGCCGATGTCAAAGGATCCTCCCCACGGGAGGTGGGGGCGGCGATGCTGGTTTGGGCGGGCGGGCAATCGGGCACGATTGGCGGCGGCGCGTTGGAGTTTCAGGCCGCGGCGCGGGCGCGGGCGATGCTGGGCGCGGGCGGCACAAGGCTGGACCATGAGGCGCTGGGCCCAAACCTTGGCCAATGCTGCGGCGGGGCGGTGACGCTGGTGACCGAGGTTTATGACGTGCAAAACCTGCCCGCAGAGGGCGATGTGATTGCGCGGGCGGTGGACGGCAGCGCCATGTCCTTGGCGGTGAAACGCCTGATCGACCGGGCGCGGGGCCAAGGGGTGATGCCAAGCCCGCAGCTTGTGCAGGGCTGGATGGTGGAACCCGTGGCCCGCCCAACGCGCCAGCTTTGGGTTTGGGGTGCGGGCCATGTGGGCCGTGCGCTGGTGGAGGTGCTGGCCCCCCTGCCCGGCCTTGCGATCACATGGGTCGATACCGCGCCTGACCGCTTTCCAAAGACGCTGCCCGACACTGCCCGCGCCTTGCCGGTGCCGGACCCCGGCCTTGCGGTGGCCTTGGCCCCCAAGGACGCCGAGCATCTGATCCTGACCTATTCTCACGCGCTGGACTTTGATCTGTGCCATCGCCTCTTGACCCATGGCTTTTCCGCCTGCGGTTTGATCGGTTCTGCCACCAAATGGGCGCGGTTTCGGTCACGGCTGGCCGCCTTGGGACATTCGACCCCGTCCATCGATCGAATAGATTGCCCGATCGGCAATCCTTCCTTAGGAAAGCATCCGCAGGCCATCGCCATCGGTGTGGCCAGTGCCTTTCTATCCCGCCGCCCAGACGCCCTGCTGATGGAGACCACTGGAACATGACACGTCCCATCCTTTTGCAGGTCGAGGGCATCACCAAAGCCTATCCGGGCGTGGTGGCCAATGCGGATGTCAGCTTTGCCATTCGCGAAGGTGAGGTGCATTGCCTTTTGGGGGAAAACGGGGCGGGCAAATCGACCATGGTCAAGATGATCTATGGTCTGGTGAAGCCCGACAGCGGCCAGATGACGTGGAAGGGGGCGGCCTATGCCCCCGCCGCCCCGCGCGTGGCGCGGGCCACGGGTGTTGCGATGGTGTTTCAGCATTTCAGCCTGTTTGAGGCGCTGAGTGTGGCCGAAAACGTGGCGCTTGGCATGGAAAACCCGCCGCCGATGAAGGCGCTAGCGGCGCGGATCAAGTCGGTGTCGGAAGAATATGGCCTGCCCTTGGACCCTTCCCGCATGGTGGGCGATCTGTCGGCGGGGGAGCGTCAGCGGGTCGAGATCATTCGCTGTCTGTTGCAAGACCCCAAGCTGTTGATCATGGACGAGCCGACGAGCGTGCTGACGCCGCAAGAGGTGGAGATCCTGTTCAAGACGCTGCGGCAGTTGGCGGCGGAAGGGACGGCGATCCTGTATATCAGCCACAAGCTGGAGGAAATCCGCGCGCTTTGCGATGCCGCCACGATCTTGCGGCGTGGCAAGGTGGTGGGCACGGCGGACCCCAAAGCCTCAACCGCGCGGGAATTGGCCGAGATGATGGTGGGCGCGACGCTGACCCCGCCGGAGCGCCCTGCGCCCAAGGATTGGGGCGGCGATCATGCGGCGCTGGAGGCGAAGGGTTTGT
>JBMSKG010000071.1:0-11543 GCA_049419625.1 Paracoccaceae bacterium
CCGGGGCCTGCTGTCTGGCGGTGGAATGCGACGAGACGCGGATCGATTTTCGCATTCGGACCAGATATTTGGACGCCAAAGCCAAGACTTTGGATGAAGCCTTGGCAATCATCGATGACTGGACCTCCAAGGGCGAGGCCAAGTCGGTCGGACTTTTGGGCAATGCCGCCGATGTCTTTCCCGAGCTTGTGCGCCGCATGAAAGCAGGTGGTCACCGCCCTGACATCGTGACTGACCAAACCTCGGCCCATGACCCACTGCATGGCTATCTGCCGCAGGGCTGGAACGTGGCCGAGTGGCGCGCCAAACAGGAAACCGACCCCAAGGCGGTGGAAAAAGCCGCCCGCGCCTCGATGCGGACCCATGTTGCAGCGATGGTGGATTTCTGGAACGCCGGCGTGCCCACGCTGGATTACGGCAACAACATCCGGCAAGTGGCGCAGGAAGAGGGGTTGGAGAACGCCTTCGCCTTCCCGGGCTTTGTGCCGGCCTATATCCGCCCCCTGTTCTGCAAGGGCATCGGCCCCTTCCGCTGGTGTGCGCTGTCAGGCGATCCAGAAGATATCCGCAAAACCGATGCGGCCATGAAAAAGCTTTTCCCCGAAAACGCCCATCTGCACCGCTGGCTGGACATGGCGGGCGAGCGGATTGCCTTTCAGGGCCTACCCGCACGCATCTGCTGGATCGGCCTTGGCGACCGGCACCGTGCGGGGCTGATGTTCAATCAGATGGTCGCCTCAGGCGAACTCAAAGCGCCCATCGTCATTGGTCGTGACCATTTGGACTCTGGCTCCGTCGCCTCGCCCAACCGCGAGACGGAAGCCATGAAGGACGGCTCGGATGCCGTCAGCGACTGGCCGCTTCTGAACGCCCTTCTCAACACCGCCTCGGGCGCGACATGGGTGTCGCTGCACCATGGCGGCGGGGTCGGCATGGGGTTCAGCCAGCATTCGGGCATGGTGATCGTCGCCGACGGCACAGACGACGCGGCGCGGCGCCTGACCAATGTTCTGTGGAATGACCCGGCCACAGGCGTGATGCGCCATGCCGATGCGGGCTATGACATCGCCAAAGACCATGCCCGCGCCATGAACCTGCGCCTGCCGGGCATCCTTGGCACCTGAGCCCTCGGCCTTCAATGTGGCCCAAATATCCTGGGGGTCCGGGGGCTAGCCCCCGGTCCGCCCGCGGAAAGGGGCGCCCCCTATCCGGCCACGCGCGGGTTTGCCCCGTGCTCGCCCAACCAGATCGGGTTAGACCACGCACGTTTGCCTGCGGCATCAATCACCGCAGCGCGGATCCACGGGCTGTTGTTCAGACGATCCAGCGGCACTTCACCCCGGGTCATGCTGTGACCGTGAACCGCCTTGGCCCCTGTCCCCCAGCCAAGCGCGACAATCGAGGAGACGGCAGAGCATTCGACAATCAGCTTGCCCCCCTCGATCCGCACATCGCGCAGTTCCGGGCCTTGGCTGGAATAGAAATGCCCCGCCTTCAGCGCGGTCAAGAGCGCCTCGGGCTCGTTCGCCTGCGCCTTCACCATAACCCAGCCGCCGAAATGGTCGGGTTCCGAAAAATGCGCATCATCCGTGGCAATCAGCGTCAGCTTGCGCCCCTCGGTCAGCAAAAGATCAGCAATCGCAAAGCCATCCGGGCGGTCGCAACCCATGGCGCAGCCGTGGTTGTAAATCTCGACCGCATGGGCGGCTGTGAGGGTGCGCGCATCCGCCAAGGTCAGGCCCGACCATTGCGGATGGGCAATCGCGACAAAGGCCCCGGCTGCCACCGCGCGGGCGGCAATCTCGGCCCCGGTTTCCTGCCCCGCCACCGGGACAAAGCCAGGCGAGTTTGAAGGCGCGAAATCCGCAGGCAGGCCGACCGCAAGAATGTGCCACAGCTCGCCATTGGCCATGGCGCCGGAATGCAGTTCCGCCCCCAGGATGGTGGTAAAGCCCGCATCGCGCATCGGCACAGTGTCCACGATTGGGTAGCCATAGGCGCCGATGAAGTGATCGGTCAGCGCGAGGAAATCATAGCCTTCCGCCTTATAGCGGCGACACACCTCTTCGGGGCTGAGAACCCCGTCCGAGCGGGTGGAATGGGTATGCAAATTGCCGCGCCAAAAGCGGCCCTTGGCGGTGAAGGCGGGGTCTTGATGGGTCATTCCGGTCTCCTTGGCGGGTTTCCCCTTGCGTCGTTGCGCACTATCGCAACTGCAATCAAGCTGTGCTATCTCAATCCCGACAGACGGAGAAGTCGAAGATGGCAGCGCTAGATCGCCAACGGCAAGAGACGGAAGACCCGGCAGGCTGCGTATCTTTGCCAGCCGAGGAAATGGCCACGCGCGCTGCCGAGGCGGCCGCTTTTCTAAAGGCGCTCAGCCATGAGGGGCGCTTGATGATCTTGTGCCACCTGTCGTCGGGTGAGAAATCGGTGACCGAGTTGGAAGAGCGGTTGGGTGCGCGTCAGGCCGCCGTCAGCCAACAGCTGGCACGGCTGCGCAGCGAGGGGCTGGTGACCACCCGCCGCGACGGCAAGGCGATCTATTATTCGATCAAGGACCCCAAGGCCGGTGCCATCATGGAACTGGTCTATGATATGTTCTGCAACCCATCGCGCTAGCCCTGCTCATCGAGCGGTTCCGGCACTCTTCGCGGGCCTTTTGACAAAGGGTTTCGCTTGGGGCTGTCCGTGTGTGCCTCCGGCGGGGATATTTGGGCCACATTGAAGGCCTTAGCCGCGCCCGATAAAGGGCATATCGCGGGCCATGATGGTCATGAAGGGGATGTTTGTGGTGAGGGGCAGGTTTGCCATGTGCAAGACCGCCGCGGCGACCTCGGACGCGGGCATTGTCGGTTCCACTTTCACCGATCCATCTGGTTGGCGCACGCCTTGGGTGAAGCCTTGGGTCATGTCGGTCAGCGCGTTGCCGATGTCGATCTGGCCGCAGGCGATGTTGAAGGCACGCCCATCCAGCGCCAGCGTTTTGGTCAGCCCGGTCACCGCATGTTTTGACACCGTATAGGGCACGGACCCCGGCCGCGGTGTGTGGGCCGAGATTGAGCCGTTGTTGATGATCCGCCCGCCTTGAGGTGTTTGATGGCGCATCAGGTGAAAGGCGGCGCGGGCGCAGAGCACCATGCCAGAGATATTGGTGTGCATGACGGCCAGCCAATCAGCCACCGGGATTTCGTCAATGGGTGCCGGTTTGGCCGCTATTCCGGCATTGTTGAACAAGACATCGAGCCGCCCCCATGTGGCGGTCAGCCGGGCAAAGGCGGCCTCGACTGCCGCCGGGTCACCGACGTCGGCGGGCAGGATAAGGACGTCATCGCCCGTGGCGGTCTCTCGCAAGGTTTCCTCACGCCGCCCCATCAACGCCACGCGCCAGCCCGCCGCGCGAAAGGCCCGTGCCGTGTCCCTGCCGATTCCGGCCCCTGCCCCAGTGATGAGGATGGTCTTGGTCATGCTCTGCCCCTTCTTGGCGGGGCGACAGTGCCCATCCTACGCATGGTGCAACAGGAATGGCCGCACATGAGGCAAGACTTGCTCTGTTGCTTCGATGAAGATCGCATGTTTCAGATGCGGCAGGATCACCAGCTCTGACCCCGGCAGTGCCTGATGGATCAACTGGTTGAGGCGCGGGTTGCAGCCGCCGTCATGCTCGCCGGTGATGATCTGCGCGGGTGCCTTCACCTCATGCAGCCAAGGGGCCATTTCGGTTTCGGCATAGATGTCAAAGACGTTGAGAAACACCTCGGCGGGCGTGTCCATAACCTGCTTTTTGCGCCAGTCGATCACATCGGGGCGCGCAGCGCAGAACGCGTCGGTGAACCAGCGGGCGGTCAGCGTATCGAGGACCGGACCGATGCCCTTTTCACGCATGGCCGCCACCACGCCCCGGACCTTGGCGCTGTCATCTTCGGTGCGAAAGGCTGCGGTCGACCAGATGCCGAGCGATTTGACCCGGTCTGGATAGCGCTGCGCGTAGCGCGGGCCGATCATGCCACCCAGCGAGTGGCCTGCAATATGCGCAGACGCAAGCCCCAAGCGTGCGCGCAGATCCTCAAGATCATCCACCAGATCATCAAGGTCAAACCGGCCCCCCGACCACGGCGTCAGCCCATGGCCGCGCAGGTCGTAGGTTATGCAGGTGAAGCGGTCTTTCAGACCCGCAACCATGCCATCAAAGGTTGCCCGCCGCGCGCCGATCCCGTGGATCAAGATGAGGGGCGGGCCGTCTCCGGCGACCGAATAGGCGGTCGGTACGCTCACTTCAGCACATCCGACATCAGCCGCCCACCGGTGGCCCAATCGCTTTTCGCCACATCGACAAAGACGATGTGCACAGATTCTGGCTTGCCCGAACAGGTTTCCACCCAAGCCTTTGTTACCGCCTCGGCGCAGGCGCGCTTTTGCTCTTTGCTGCGGCCTTCGAACATTTCAATGCGGATCATCGGCATTGCTTAAACCTTTCTCTGTATGCTTCTCAGATGCGGCATGACCTCGGTCGACAGGGCCGACATCATGTCCAAAGTGGCCTGTTGGTCTTGACCAAAGACCGAGGTCACGATGACCTCATCAATCCCCAACTCGGCATAATGGGCGAGCCTGTCGATCATCTCCTGCCGCTCGCAGATCAGGATGTTCTGGCCCAACTCTTCGGCCGTCTGGGCGCGGGGCAGCGGGCGGATGATGCCCTTGTCCACGATGCCGGGACCGCCAAAGACATTGTCGAAACTCGCGTAATAGCGATGGGCGGTTTCCACCATGCGCTGGCGTTCGGCCTGTGAATGGACAAGGAACACGCCGCGTTGCAGGTAAAGCCGGTTGGTGGCCGCAGGATTTTGCGCGCGGCCCCGGAAAAAGGCCGAGACTTGGCTTTCCAAGACGCCATGCGTTGCCGACAAGGGCGTCGTTTGCACATGATACCCCTTTGCAGCCGCCGCCTCGATGGCGGGGGGCGCCATGACACCCAGCATCAGGGGGATCGGGTCTTGGGGCCGTGGCATGATGGTCAGGGGCTCGAAATTGTAATGCTTGCCTTGCCAGCTAACCTCTTGCTTTGTCAAAAGCGCCTCAAGCACCTGCAAGGCTTCGTCAAAATGCTCTTTTGTTGCTTCGATCGGCACATCGAGCCGGGCTGTCTCAAACCCGAAAGCCCCCTTGCCGACCCCCAGCATCAGGCGCCCGTCACAGAGCGCCTGCGCCTGCACCACTTCGCCCGCAAACACCCGCATGTCGCGGATCGGCAATTGGCAGATCGAGGTCACCAGTTTAACCCGTTTGGTATGGGCCGCGATCTTGACCGCCATCTGCAGGGGCGACGGGATCAGAAGGATATTGACCAGATGGTGTTCGGGGATGCCCACCCCGTCATAGCCGCAGGCCTCGGCATGAAGGGCCTGTTCGACCACGGTCTGATACAGCCGTTTGCCGCCCACGCTTGGATCTAGCATGTGACTGGACAGGAAATGGGTGAAATCCATGAGCGCCCCTTGTTTTGGCCAACGTGACCAGAGGCGCAAACTCCGTCAAGCGGGTTTTCTGCCTCTGCGGATCGGATCGCTCAGAAGCCGCAGGCCGTTCAGCACCACCAAAAGCGTGCCGCCCTCATGCCCGATCACCGCGAGCGGCAAGGGCAGTTCAAACGCCAGCGCGCCAACGACCAGCACGGCCATGGCGGACATCGCGAAGATCAGGTTTTGCCGGATGATGCTTGCGGCGCGGCGTGACAGGCGGTGAGCTTCGGCCAGACGCCCCATATCCTCGGCCAGAAAGGCCACATCGGCGGCCTGCAAGGCCACCTCGCTGCCCGCCACCCCCATCGCAATACCGACATCTGCCCGCGCTAGGGCGGCGGCATCGTTCACCCCATCGCCGACAAAGGCCAGCTTGCCGCCTGAAGCCAGTTGGGCAACCAGATCCACCTTGTCGGCAGGCAAAAGGTCAGCGTGGATTTCGTCAGGCCGGATGCCAAGTTCGGCCCCGATGCGCAGGGCCACCGGGCGGCGGTCGCCGGTCATCATCGCAATCGTCTGCACGCCGCCTTGGCGCAAGGCGGCGATGGCGGCGGCAGAGGTCAGGCGTGGTAGATCGGCCACGGATACCGCGCCCATCACACGCGGGCCTTGGCCAAGATAGATGACGGTGCGGTTTTCAGCGCGGATCTCGGCCAGCCAATCTACATCAACATCAGCCCCCATCGTCTTGGCAAGACGGGGATTTCCGGCCCATAGCGCGGCCCCTCCCTGCCCGCTGACAATGCCTTCGGACGGCAGAGATCGGATGTCGGGGCGTTCCTCGATCACAAGCCCACGACGCTCGGCCTCGCGCCGGATGGCGGCCGCGATCGGGTGTTCGGACTGCGCCTCGAGCCCGGCCAAAAGCTGCAGGAAGGCGTCTTCGGACAGATCAGGTGAGACGATCCGCGCCACCTCGGCGCGGCCCGTGGTCAGGGTGCCGGTTTTGTCAAAGGCAAAGGATTTGACCTCGGCCAAGGTTTCCAACGCGGCACCGCCCTTAAACAGAACCCCACCCCGCGCCGCCGCCGACAGGGCCGACAGAATGGCCGCCGGGACGGAAATCACAATGGCGCAAGGGCTGGCGGCCACCATCAGCGTGGCGGCGCGGTACAGCGCATCTTGGTGCGGCAGGCCCCACCAGACGAGCCCAAGATAGGCTGCAACAGACCCAAGCAGCACCGCCACCGTATAGCGCTGGCCAAACCAATCCGAAAACCGTTCCGATGGCGCGCGGGCGGCCTGCGCCTCGGTCACCAGCCGGATCATCCGGGCCACGGTGCTGTCGGCCAGCTCTCGCGTCACCTCCATGTCGAGAACCCCGTTGAGGTTCACCGTCGCCTCGTGCAGCGCCGCACCCCGCCCCTTGTGCTGCGGCTCGGATTCGCCAGTCAGCGTCGCCTCGTCCAAAAGCCCCTCACCCGCAACGACCACCCCATCGACCGGCACGCGCGCGCCGGGGCGCAAGACCACCACATCGCCCGGGATCAGGCTTTCGGCAGGCACCTCGACCACAGCACCATCGCGTCGCACCAAGGCGGTATCGGGGCGCAGCGCCATCAGCGCCTCGACCGCGCGGCGCGCCCGGCCCATGGCCCGGCGCTCCCGCGGTTGGGATATGGCAAACAGGGTCAGCAGGATCGCCCCTTCCATCGGCGCGCCCACCGTGGCCGCTGCCAGAGCGGCCAGCACCATGAGAAGATCGATATCAAGGATATGATCGCGCCACAGGCTTTGCAGCGCCTGCCAGCCTGCGGGTACCCCGCCGGCCACATAGACCAGCCCATAGCCCCAAAGGGCAACCTCCCCCTGCCCGACAAAATGGGCCACAAGCCCCGCCGACATGCCCGTCAAGACCATGGCAGGCACAAGCAGACTGTCGCGGATGTCTTGGGTTGGGGTGGCGTCGTCAGACATGGCTGGCCTCCTGTGGGCAGCCTGCCCCATCCGCGCGCAGGCGCAAGCACAAAAGGAAACCGGGGCCCGCGATGGGGCCCCGGCTGGAAGAGATATCAGCGGATGCTTAGCTGCAGCCAGAGGTCCCCCCGCAGGTGTTGCACTTCATGCAGGTGCCGTTGCGCACCAGCGTGTAGTTGCCACATTCCCCGCAAGGATCGCCCTCATAGCCCTGCATCTTGGCCTTGGTGCGCGCGTCCATCGAGACAGTGCCCGACGAGATCGCGGTTGCCGCCACCATGCTGACCGTGCCTTGCGCCGTTTCCGGCACCAGCATGTTCAGCGCGGACACCGCATCGCCCGCCAGCGCCGTGGCACCGACCGAATTGATGCCGCCTTGGAACACCATCAACTCTTGCGGCAGGCGCTTGCGCAGATAGCCGGTCGAGGAGATCGACTTCAGAAGTTCGACCGACTTCGACGCCGCCCCATCCGTCACCTCGCCAAAGTTGCGCTTGCCCTCGTCATCGCCGCGACCCAGATCGTCGAAGGCCGCCCCCGTGGGTTTGACATGCGCCAGATCGGTGCGATCGAGATAGCTGATCGCCAGTTCGCGGAAGATGTAATCCAAGATCGACGTCGCGTTCTTGATCGAGTCATTGCCCTGCACCATGCCCGCCGGTTCAAAACGGGTGAAGGTGAAGGCCTCGACAAACTCTTCCAACGGCACGCCGTATTGCAGACCAACCGACACCGCGATGGCGAAGTTGTTCATCATGGCGCGGAAGCCCGCACCTTCCTTGTGCATGTCGATGAAGATCTCGCCCAAACGGCCGTCGCCATATTCGCCGGTGCGCAGGTACACCTTGTGACCGCCGACGATGGCTTTTTGGGTATAGCCCTTGCGACGCTCGGGCAGCTTTTCGCGGTTGGTGCGGATGATCTCTTTGATGATGATCTTCTCGACGATCTTTTCGGCCAGAACGGCGGCCTTTTCCTGCATCGAGCCGGAGGCGAGGATCTCTTCGGCCTCTTCATCATCTTCGATCAGCGCGGCCGCGAGGGGCTGCGACAGTTTGGAGCCGTCACGATAGAGCGCGTTGGCCTTGATGCCCAGCGAGTGGGACAATTCATAGGCCGCAAGCGTTTCCTCGATCGAGGCCGAGTTCGGCATGTTGATCGTCTTGGAAATCGCGCCCGAGATGAAGGACTGAGCGGCGGCCATCATGTAGATATGGGCGTTGACCGACAGATAACGTTTGCCCTTCTTGCCGCAGGGATTTGCGCAATCGAAGACCGAGTAGTGTTCAGCCTTCAGGAACGGCGCGCCTTCCAGCGTCATGGTGCCGCAAACGTGGTCATTGGCGGCATCGATCTGGGCTTTGGTAAAGCCAAGGTGACGCAGCAGGTCAAAGGTCGGATCGTTCAGCTTTTCGGCCGGGATGCCCAGCGTTTGGGTGCAGAACTCTTCGCCCAAGGTCCACTGGTTGAACACAAAGCGGATGTCAAAGGCCGAGGGCAGCGCCGCTTCGATCTTTTCCAATTCGCGCGGGCCAAAGCCATGGCCAATCAGCGCGGTCGGGTTGATGCCCGCGCAGTTGCCAATGGAGCCATGGCCGACCGCATAGGCCACGATTTCGGCCGCCTGGCTGGTCGAATAGCCGAGCTTTTCCAAGGCCGCCGGAACCGACTGGTTGATGATCTTGAAATACCCACCCCCGGCGAGTTTCTTGAACTTGACCAGAGCGAAGTCAGGCTCGATCCCGGTCGTGTCGCAGTCCATCACCAGACCGATGGTGCCGGTGGGGGCAATCACGGTGGTCTGGGCGTTGCGGAAGCCGTGCCTTTCGCCCAAGGCCAGCGCCTCGTCCCAGGCCGAACGGGCCAGCGTCACAAGGGTCTGATCCGGGCAATTGGCGGCATCCAGCGCCACCGGATTGACGTTCACCGACTCATAGCTCGCCTTGCTCCAGGCGGCGGCGCGGTGGTTGCGGATCACGCGCAGCATGTGGTTCTTGTTGCGCTCGTAACCCGAAAACGCACCCAGCTCGGCGGCCATTTCGGCCGAGGTCGCATAGGCCACACCGGTCATAATCGCGGTCAGGGCGCCGCACAAAGCGCGGCCCTCGTCGCTGTCATAGCCAAGGCCCATGTTCATCAAGAGCCCGCCGATATTGGCATAGCCAAGACCCAGCGTGCGGAAGTCATAGGACAGCTGTGCAATTTCCTTGGAGGGGAACTGCGCCATCATCACCGAGATTTCCAAGGTCACGGTCCACAGACGTGAGGCGTGGATATAAGCCTCGGCGTCGAACTTGCCGTTCGCAAAGAAGGTCAAAAGGTTCATTGACGCAAGGTTGCAGGCCGTGTCGTCAAGGAACATGTATTCCGAGCAGGGGTTGGAACCCCGGATCGGCCCATCTTCCGGGCAGGTGTGCCAAGCGTTGACCGAATCGTGGAACTGGATGCCCGGGTCAGCGCAGGCCCAAGCGGCGTGGCCGACCTGATCCCACAGATCACGCGCCTTGATGGTCTTGGCGACCTTGCCATCGGTGCGGCGAATGAGCGCCCAATCGGCATCATCCTTGACCGCCTTCAGGAAGGCGTCGGTGACACGCACCGAGTTGTTCGAGTTCTGGCCCGAGACGGTGATATAGGCCTCGGAATCCCAATCCACGTCATAGGTGGGGAATTCGATCGAGGTATAGCCCTGCTTTGCGTATTGCAGGATGCGGTTGGTGTAGGTGTCGGGGATCATCGCCTTTTTGGCCGACTTGATCGCCGCTTTCAGCGCCGGGTTCTTCGCCGGATCAACCGAATCCTCGGCCGAGCCATCCCACTGGCGAATGGCGGTGAAAATCTCGTTCAGACGCAGCTCATGCGCCTTCGAACCGGCGACCAGCGAGGCCACCTTCTGCTCTTCGATAACCTTCCAGTTGATGAAGGCTTCGATATCGGGGTGATCCATGTCTGCGATCACCATCTTGGCCGCCCGGCGCGTGGTGCCGCCCGACTTGATCGCGCCCGCCGCACGGTCACCGATCTTGAGGAACCCCATCAGGCCCGATGATTTGCCGCCACCCGACAGCTTTTCGCCTTCACCGCGCAGCGAGGAGAAGTTGGTGCCGGTGCCC
This sequence comes from Paracoccaceae bacterium, assembly GCA_049419625.1. Lineage (GTDB taxonomy): Bacteria > Pseudomonadota > Alphaproteobacteria > Rhodobacterales > Rhodobacteraceae > Tabrizicola_A. Next base: position 10,553 of record JBMSKG010000071.1, read on the forward strand.
GAGCCGTATTTGAACAAACGTGCCTCACGCACCCACAGATCCATGATGCCGCCATCACCCACCAGATCGTCCTTGACCGACTGGATAAAGCAGGCGTGCGGCTGGGGGTGTTCATAGGCGCTGGAGGATTTGGTCAGAACGCCGGTCTGGTGGTCAACATAATAATGCCCCTGCGACGGGCCATCGATGCCATATGCCCAATGTAGACCCGTGTTGAACCACTGGGGCGAGTTCGGCGCGGCCATCTGACGGGCCAGCATGAAACGCATTTCGTCGTAATAGGATTTGGCATCGGCCTCGGTCGAGAAATAGCCGCCCTTCCAACCCCAATAGGCCCAAGCGCCCGCCAGACGGTCAAACACCTGCTTGGCACTGGTTTCGCCCACGATCCGCTCTTCGGCCGGCAGCTTGGCCAGCGCCGCATCATCCGCCACCGAACGCCACAGGAATTCGGGCACGCCCTTTTCCTTCACGCGCTTCAAGACTGCCGGAATCCCTGCCTTGCGGAAGTATTTCTGGGCCAGAACGTCAGACGCGACCTGACTCCAACCCGCAGGAACTTCCACCGCCTCGTTGCGGAACACAACCTTGCCATCGGGATTGCGAATCTCCGACGTTGTCAGTTGGAACGCCATCTGCCCGTATGCCCCGGCCTCAGCCGTGGTAAACTTCCGCTCGATCTTCATGCCCCGTCTCCGTCCCTGAGTGGCGGGGATTTTCCCCCTGCCAATTGTGATCCTTCAAACGCCTTGCGCCCGCCCCACGCTCACCTGCCCGCTGCATCTTGGCCTGCATTGGAATATGCGCTGATGGGCGCAGAGTGACTGTGGTGACCTGACACCGAAGACCACTATGGGTGGTGGTCCGATTGGCGGCTTTGTCAAAATGTCGTAAATGCGCGGGCGCGGCAAATGGAAAATTAGGGTCAACCACAAGATTTTGTGCTTGACGGCTGCGGGTAAGGCTATGGGTGGCGTGACGCACAAAGAGC
>JBMSKG010000072.1:0-11513 GCA_049419625.1 Paracoccaceae bacterium
TGGCCGGTGTGCCAGTAGTAAACTTTGTCTTCGCGCTTCTTGCCGGTCATCTGGATCTTGTCGGCATTGATGACGATCACGTTGTCGCCCATGTCCATGTGCGGCGTGAAGGTCGGCTTGTTCTTGCCACGCAGGATATTGGCCACGATGGTGGCAAGACGGCCCAGAACAACGCCTTCGGCGTCGATCAGGATCCACTTCTTCTCAATATCCGCAGGCGTTGCGGTAAAGGTTTTCATGTGGTTGGTCCCGTAAGGAGAAAGAGGGCAAGCCCCCCAGAAACTTGGATGGCGGCTTATCGCCGATGGGCGCATCACGGTCAAGCGCCTGATTGCTAATTCTTTCGTTCAATTTCAATGCTTTAAATTGTGCGGTATTAATATACCCCACAAACAAGGGCATCATCTGCACCCGCGCAACTGAAGAAAGATTCTAGCGCAAGCGCGGCGGGCGGTCCGGATCACTGCCCGGCGCAGGCGCGGACACTGGGGCGTCGGGGATCATGGGCTGGATAATCTCGAACGCGTGCCCCACCGCTGCGATGCGCCGCAGGGCGGGAGCCTCGGCGCTGAGGAACACAACGTCCAGCGCCGCTGCCTCAAGGCCCGCAAAGGACAGCGCCTCGGCCATAGCCTGCGCCAAGGCAGGCTCGGCCGCCGGGTTGGCACCGATCAGCGCCAGAATATGGCCACGGGCCCCCGTGTCATAGGTCACCGCGGCCAAGACCGCGCCGACCACCAACCCCGCCGCCGACTGCACCGCCGCCGCGAGCGCCGCTTGTGCTGCCGTGGGCACCTGCGGCGGCTCGAACCGGCGCGCCTGCCCTACCAACACATCTGAACTGACATCCAAAAGTGCCAAAAGATGCGTCAAGACTTCGGGCGGCAAAAGCGTCTCGCTTTCGGCACCGGTGCCAAGGTTCAGCCCAAGGCTCACCCCCTGCCCCGCCACCGCCTGCGCGATCACACGACCGGGCAGCACGGCATAGGGCTGTGGGCCGTCTTGAAACGCTGCCAGCCGCTCTTCGCTGTCAAAGGCCAGAATCACTGGCCCATCGCTCAGATCAAAGACCTGCGGCTGCAACTGGTCGCCCTCCGCCGGTGCGCTGAGCAAAAGGCACAACGGGGCATCCGCCAAAAGCCGGTAAAAGGCGCGCGCCTCGGCTTCATCACCCGCTTGCATGGCGGCGTGAGCAAGATCAAGCGCGGAACGGGTCATGGCGGCTCTCCCAGGCAGCGATGGCGACGTTCCTCGCCTAATGCGCAAACGGGCGCGGAACAAGGGGTTTGCGGGCGTCCGCGCGCCGCGTTTGGGTGCGGGCATGCTTGACGTGCCATTGGCCACGGAATCGTCATTGAACCGACTGGCCCTGGATGATTGAACAGCCCCATGACATTGCGCTTCTGGAGTTGCCATGTATCGTGTCTCACCCTTTGTGCGTCGGTTCGCCCAGGCTCTCTTGTCCGGCATGTTTCTGGCGACGTTGTGGGTGAATCTGGCACCGGCGAGCTATTACGACGCGCTGGAATGGCGGTTGATGGATCTTGATCTGCCCCGTTGGCTGGCGCCCTTGCCAGTGTCTTTGACCCCAATGCTGATTGTGTCGCACCTGATGATGCCGCTGTTTGTCGCCTTCATCGCCAAGGAGCTGTGGGAGGCCCTGGTGCTGTCGCGCGGCGCTATGGCCGGGCGGCAAGCCGTGGCGCCTTTGGCAGGAATTCTGGGCGGGGCGATGGGCGCGGTTCTGGTCTGGATCGCCATCTCGGCCCTGATCGTCACAAACGACAGTGGCAGCTTTGCCCAAGGCTGGCAGGTTCCGGTCGGCAGCGATGTGGTGCTTGCCTATTTTGTGGCCCGCGCGGTGTTTGGCGCAGCGCATCCGGCGGTGCATGTGTCTTTGCTGCTGACCATTGGGTTGGATATTCTGGGCCTGCTCTTGACCGGGCTTACAGACCCCGAAGCGACATGGCGGTTGACGTGGCTTGCCTTGCCTGTTGTGGCGGTATCACGGTCTGGCGGCTGGTGGCGCGTGATCCCGGCCCCAATGCCGGCGAGGCGCGCCGCCGCCGGGGCATGGCGCTTTGGCCCTATGTTCTGGCCGGTGTTGTCTCATGGGCCGGGGTGGTTGCCTCGGGCCTGCCGCCGGAGTTGGGACTTTTGCCGGTGCTGGTCGTCATCCCCCATGCCGACCGCAGCTTTGGCGTCTTTGCCGAGGCCGAGGCGCTGCTGCACGACCCCTTGAACCGGCTGGCGCATCTTCTGGTCAAACCACTGGCTTTGGTGCTGTTTTGCTTTGGCCTCACGCGAGGCGGCATTGACCTTGGCGCTTTTGCGCCTACGACGCTGGTCATTCTACTCGCGTTGTGGATCGGCAAGCCATTGGGCCTTTTGGCCGGGCTGGCGCTGGCCGCGCGGCTGATGGGCGCGCGCCTGCCTGCGGCACTTGCGCGGCGCGATGTGGTCTTGGTGGCGATGATTGCAGGCATGGGCTTTACGGTGCCGGCGCTGGCGGTGGAAAGCGGGCTGCCGGGCGGATTGATGGCCGAAGCGGCCCGCTTGGGGCTGGCACTGTCGCTTTTGGCCGGTCCAGCGGCCCTTTTGCTGTCACGCCTGATCCGGCGTTAAGCACAAAGCAACACTGTTCCCGTTCACAGCATATTGTCTTCATTTCACGAATAAAGACATAATGCTGCCCGAAATGCCGGATATCATCTGCATCTGTCGGCAGCTTAGTGGCACAAAGGCGCGAACCGGTCCTTAACCTTGGTTCACTACGCTTTACCACAGGCCCGCGCGGCAGGTTCGGGCACAGAGCAGGCGGATGATCGCATTCGAAGATGTCAGTAAGTCCTTTTGGACCGGAAAGACGCGCAAGGTCATTCTTGACCGGGCCAGTTTCCGGATTGAGATCGGCAATTCGATGGGGATCCTTGCGCGCAACGGCACTGGCAAGACCACCATCATCAATATGATGGCAGGCCTTGAAAAACCTGATGAGGGCAAAGTCTTGCGCACTTCGCGCATCTCGTTTCCCTTGGGCTTTATGGGCGGCATCCAGAACAAACACAGCGCCACCGAAAACGCCCGCTACATCGCCCGGCTTTACAGCCTTGATCCGGATTACGTGGAAAGCTTCTGCCGCTGGCTCTGCGGGTTGGAAGAATACTTCGACATGCCGGTCGGCACCTATTCTTCGGGCATGCGCGCGCGACTGTCATTCGCGCTGATGCTGGCCTTGGAATTCGACATTTACCTGATCGACGAAGGCATGCCTGCCTCGACCGATGTCGAGTTCAACCGCAAGGCCGGTCAGGTGCTGCGCCAGCGGCTGAAGAATGCAACGGTTGTGGTCGTCTCACACGCGCCGCAAACGCTCGAAAAATTCTGCCGCACGGCGGCGGTGCTGCGCAATGGGCAGCTTTACATGTTCGACACTCTGGAAGAGGCGAAGCGGCTTTATGACTATGAAGCTCACAGTTAAACGGTTCCGCACCCGCCGGATCGAGTTGCCCCCGCCGCCGCCCCCGCGCCCGGCCAATACCGCCCGCGCCGGGGTTGGCGCCAACGGACCGGGCGATGATGCCTTCATGCCCGGCCCAGATGCCGATGGCTTTGGCGGCGGCGCGTTTGGCACGGCGGGCGGCCCAATGGCCCGCCCCGGCTCGCCCGAGGCGGCGCCGACCGAGATTGACGCGATCCGCCGCGAAGGTCTGACCGGACGGCAATTGCGCATGGCGCGACGGCTGGCCCAGCAGCACGGCCTGCCCGCCACCTCGGATTTTGACGCGGTGCGGCTGTTGCGCGCCCGTGGGATTGACCCGTTCCAGACCAATGCGGTTTTGGAACTCGTGGGCGGCGCCGGGGCTGTGGCGGGGGGCCAGGAAGGCTCGCGCGCGTTGACAGTCACGCCTGGCGGCGACGGTGTGCGCCTACCGCAAACCATGAAACCCGCCCAACTTCCGTCGACCGAGACCCGCGCCGAACAGGCGCATCTGGCCGAGGTGATGAAAATTCAGCGCGACATGGCGCGCCGCCGCCGCCGTAAATCGGTTCTGCTCTTTGCCCGACTTTCGGTTTTTGTTTTGTTGCCGACTTTGATGGCTGCGCTTTATTTCTATACCATCGCCACCCCTATGTATGCTGCCAAGACTCAGTTTGTCATCCAGCAGGCCGACAGCCCATCTGCGGGAGGCATGGGAGGGTTGTTGTCCAAAACCCCAATGGCAACCGCACAAGATTCAATTGCCGTTCAAGGGTATCTGCAAAGTCAAGTTGCGATGCAGCGTCTTGAGGCTGACAACGGATTTCGTGAGCATTTCTCAGGCGCCGACATCGACGTCATCCAGCGACTTGCACCGGATGCCAGCGAAAGTGCTGCTTACAAGCTTTACAAGAAGAATATCCGCATCTCCTATGATCCCTCCGAAGGGGTCGTCAAAATGGAAGTCACGGCGGCAGACCCGCAAAAGGCGGTGGAATACTCCAACGCATTGATCGGTTATGCCGAAGAGCAGGTCGACCAGATGACGCAGCGCCTGCGCGAAGACCAGATGAAGGGCGCCCGCGAAAGCTATGAAGACGCTGAGAAAAAGTACCAGGAGGCGAATATCCGCCTCGTCCAACTGCAAGAGCGCTTCAAGATCCTGTCGTCTGAGGCCGAAATCGGTCTGATCACCAGCCAGATTGGCCAGTTGGAAACTCAGCTGACCCAGGATCAGCTGTCTTTGGCCCAAATGGAGGCGAACCAAAACCCCAACAAAGCACGGATGGACCCGCTGAAACGTCGGATTGACACGCTGCAAGTCCAGATTGCCGAGTTGCGCAGCAAGTTGACCGACCAGGGTCAAGATGGGGTGTCGCTGGCGCAGGTGCAGTCAGATCTTTTGGTCGCGCAGGCCGATGCCCAGACCCGGCAACTGCTGCTTGCGCAGTCATTGCAGGCGATGGAAACAGCAAGGGTGGAAGCCAACCGCCAGACACGCTATCTGTCGGTCGCGGTGGCTCCAGTGGCCCCCGACGAGGCCGCCTATCCGCGCGCCTTTGAAAACACATTGGTCGTCATGCTGATCTTCGCAGGCATCTATCTGATGATTTCGATGACAGTGGCGATCCTGCGAGAACAGGTATCGGCGTAATGCAGATGAAAAACGTGAAGATCGGCGGGCTGACGGTTGGCAACGACCGCCCGCTGATGGTGATTGCAGGCCCCTGTCAGTTGGAAAGCCTTGATCACGCGCAGATGATTGCGGGCACCATGGCCGAAGCCTGTGCCAAGGCTGGCGCGCAATATGTGTTCAAGGCAAGCTATGACAAGGCCAACCGCACCAGCCTAAAGGGCAAGCGGGGCTTGGGTCTTGAGGGCGGGCTCAAGGTGCTTGAGGCGGTGCGCGCCATGGGCATGCCGGTTCTCACCGACATTCACGACGCCGATCAGGCCCGTGCGGCTGCGGCGGTGGTGGATGTGATTCAGATCCCAGCCTTCCTGTGCCGCCAGACTGATCTTTTGCTCGCCGCAGGCGAAACCGGTGCCGTGATCAACATCAAGAAGGGCCAGTTTCTGGCGCCTGAAGGTATGGCGAATGTCGCGGCAAAGGTCGCTTCGACCGGAAATGACAAGATCCTGCTGACCGAGCGGGGGGTGTCCTTTGGCTATAACACGCTGGTGGCCGACATGCGCAGCCTGCCGATCATGGCGCGCACCGGCTATCCGGTGATCATGGATGCGACCCATTCGGTCCAGCAACCGGGCGGCATGGGCGACAGTTCAGGCGGCCAGCGCGAGTTTGCGCCGCTGATGGCGCGCTGCGCCGTGGCGGTCGGGATTGCCGGGGTGTTCATCGAGACGCATGAGGACCCCGACCGCGCGCCGTCAGATGGGCCGAACATGATCCACCTGCGCGATATGCCGGCGTTGATTGACAGTTTGATGGGCTTTGATCGGTTGGCCAAGGCGAACCCTCTGAGGGTGTGACCCCGTCTCCTCGGGCGCCTTCGGCTCCTCGTCGAGGGCGCGCGACGAGCGAGGCAGGTCCGCTCAGGCCACCTGCCCGGCCGCCCAGCCCGACGACCAAGCCCACTGGAAGTTATACCCACCAAGCCAGCCGGTCACATCAACAACCTCACCCACGAAATAAAGCCCGGGCACGCCCTTGGCCTCCATGGTGCGCCCGTCCAGCGCGTCTGTATCCACGCCGCCAAGCGTAACCTCGGCGGTGCGATAGCCCTCAGACCCTACAGGGCGCAGTGGCCAGTCGCGCATCTGCATGGCCACACGGTCCAAGACCGCGTTGGACAAGGTGCCCATCGGCGCCTCTAAGCCAAGATCAGCCTCGATATGCCGCGCGAGCTTTTCCGGCACCAACCGCCCCAAATGACTGCGCAACAGCGCCCGGCCATTCTCTTGCTTGGCCGCCCGCAGCGCAGCCGCAACATCAATGCCCGGACACAGGTCCAGCCCAATCGCCTGTCCTTCACGCCAATAGCTGGAAATCTGCAAGATCGCAGGGCCCGACAGGCCGCGATGCGTGAAGAGCACAGCTTCATCAAAAGCAGTCCGGCCACACATCACCCGCGCCGGCAATGCGACCCCAGCCAGAGGCGCCATCCAGCCCAATTCCTGTTCAGCAAAGGTCAATGGCACCAGCGCTGGCCGCGTCTCAACCAGCGGCAGGCCAAAGCTTTCGGCGAGCTGATAGCCAAACCCCGTGGCTCCCATCTTTGGAATAGACTTGCCACCGGTTGCGACAATCACCGAGGACGCCTGCACCTGCCCTCGCACGGTTTCAACCGCAAAACCCCGTCCCTCGCGCCGAACTGCACCCAAGGCGCAAGACAACCACAACTCGCCCCCAGCCGCCGCAAGATCGCCTGTTAACAGCGCCACGACATCCTTGGCCGAACCATCACAAAAAAGTTGTCCAAGCGTCTTTTCGTGCCAAGCAATTCCCGCCGCATCGAGCCGTGCCATGAAATCCCATTGCGTGTAGCGTTTCAGCGCCGACAGCGCAAAGCGCGGATTTTTCGACAGGAATCGGTCCGCCACAATGCCAAGGTTGGTAAAGTTGCACCGCCCACCGCCCGAGATGCGGATCTTCTCCCCTGCCCGCGCCGCGTGATCGACGATCAGCACCCGACGCCCGCGCCGGGCGGCCTCGATGCCCGCCATAAGGCCCGCAGCCCCTGCCCCCAGAACGATGACATCCACCTGTTTCATGGCCCTCGCATAGCCGCGAAAGCGCGCTCAGGCAACCATGCCCCGCCACAGCCCAACTGCCCGATGTTTTTGCGAAATCCCTCTTGCACCCCCCAAAACCCTTCGCTAAACACCGCGGCACGGTTGGGGCGTCGCCAAGTGGTAAGGCATCGGTTTTTGGTACCGACATACCTAGGTTCGAATCCTAGCGCCCCAGCCAACCTTTCCCCACAGCGCGCAATTGGCAGGGACGGACATGGGCCTCAGATCGCTTGCATTGGTTAGCTTGTTTGGTCTTGCAGCCTGCGGCGGGGGCGGCAGCGCCACCATGCAGCTTTACCCGTTGCAGGGCCCGATTGCGGCCGCTGATCCGACGCTGGTCATCGAAGCCAAGGCCAAAAACACCGACGGCACCTCCGGCACCCTGACCTTCCGGCTTCCAGGCAAGGTCAAATGTGAAGGCACGTGGACCTCCCTGACCCCGCGCACCGTGTCGAACAACGCGGGCCTGTCGCTGACCTTGCGCAAGACGGGCGGTGAGCTGGGGGCCACCAAACAAACCGTTGCAGGCGTCAATACCGGCGAGATCTACGCTGTCTGCGCCGATGGCACCCGGGTGCAGGGCACCTTCGTGATCGGCTCGGGCACGGCAAGTGGCTCAGGCAATGCGACGGACACCAACGGGAACGTGTATAAGCTGTTGTTTTAAGCAGTCTTTATGCGTCATCCCAAGCGCAGGCGCTGCACAACCCTTACGCTGACCACAATCAGTGCGCCACCTTTGTCCTGCGGATAACAGCCCCGTGCCGTTCGCACGCGTTGAACTTTGTCGCAAAGGCAGGCATGAAGCCCGCGACGGGACCGGCCGCGAAAGGGCCGAGACCACCGAGAAAAGGAACTGAGATGGCTTGGTTGATCTGGACTGGGGCGGGTCTGACGCTGTTGGGCGTAGCAGGCCTTGTGTATTGCGTTATCATCGCGATGCGGGCGAAGAAAGCGCAGCTTCCAGATGAGCAAATGCGCGCGGTTCTGCATCGGGCTGTGGTCTTGAACATGGCCGCCCTTGCGGTGTCTGGGCTTGGCCTGATGTGCGTGGTTTTTGGAGTCATGCTCGCGTGACCCTGCCGCTCTTAGGCGCGGTTCAGATCGCTTAACCGCTGGCCCTGTGCGATCAGCGTGTCGACGATCGCGGGCGGGCTGAACAGTTCCAAATGGGTCTGGGCGCGTTTTCGCAGATCCAAGCGCAGTGCCATCAGACCGATCTGATCGGCCTGAAACATCGGCCCGCCATGCCAGCGCGGCAACAAACGCGACAAAAGGGCGGCGGCATCGATATCGCCGGGACGCCGGGCTACGGCCCCGTCGACAAGGCGAAGGCCCTCGGCCATCAGGGCCGCCATGCAAAATTCGACGATTGCCTGAGACTCGCCTTGGGCCGCTGCATGGTCTGCGGTTCCAATCTCGGGACGCAGCCCAATCATGCCCTGCGTCGCAAGCGCCGCCTGAACCTGAGCGCGGGTCCACCCTTCGGCCTCAAGCGTTGCCACCGCACGCGACAAGGCTTTGCGCAGCCTATGATCCATCGCAGCCCCCGGTCCTTGCAAGACCAGCTTCCAGCCCAACTTGCGGGCAAACTCCGACGCACCGATCTGCGGATCAAGGGCTGCATCAGGGGCCACGGCCAATGTGGCCAACGCGCCACCTGCAAGCCCGGGGTGCAAGACAACCGGGCCCAACCCGCCCAAGGCCAAAGCCGGGCCGGGCAGCGAAGACAGCCGCGGCGCATCTGGGGCGACCAGCACCAGATCAGTCGGCGCCTCGGCCTCGCCCGGCAAGACCGCCACCAAACGCGCCCAATCAGCCTCGCGGGTCGAAGGATTCAGCCGCCCCTCGGCCACCATCGTCTCTTGACGCGTGGCAACGTGCTGCAGAATGGCCGACAGGGCCGCACGGTCTGGTCCGATCAAACGCACGGCAAATCCTGCGCACAGCGCTTGCAGCGCAACCTCGGGCACAGGTCCTCCCGTTCCCATCAGCGTGATGCGCGCCAGGACGGGCCGTTTGGCTTCGGGTTCGGGTGTGGCAAGTGCGGATGGCAACACAAGCGCGCGACGCTCGACCATGAAAGCATGGCGCAGCGCCAAGGCTTCAGGGCTTTCGGCCATCGCCTCGCTTTGTGTGGTCTCAAAGGCAAGGCCCTGCTCAGCCGGCAACAGCAGTGCCGCCTCGACACATTCCACCACCGCAAAAGGTGCCGGCAACACCGTCCCGACCAGCCGCTTGCGCGCCTCGGTGACGGCCGACTGATAGGCAAGCGGGTCACGCAAGCCTTCGCGACGCTCTTGGCTGGACGTCATTGTCTGCTCTGCAAGCCGCACCGCAAGGGCCTCGGCTCGGGCCAAGGTCGCCGCGATGTCACCGCCCTCAATCACCTCATCGACCAAACCCATCGCCAGCGCCTCGACCGCCGTCAACGCCCTGCCTTCAAGCAACATCTGCAACGCCACTGGGGCCCCCACCAGCCGCGCCAGCCGTTGGGTGCCACCAGCCACCGGCAACAGCCCGAGGGCGATTTCTGGAAATCCCAATCGCGCGCCCTCTTGCGCCACACGGCCATGGCAGGCCAGCGCCAACTCAAGCCCCCCGCCAAGAACATTTACCTGCAAGGCAGCCACGACGGGTTTCGTCATCGCGTCGATCTGCGCCGCCACTGGCTGAAGGGGCCCGTTGACCACCAGCCCCAACTCCTTCGCATCCATTCCGGCGGAAAAGTGTGGCCCTTCGGCCGCCAAAACCACGGCCTGCACCGAGGGATCGACCTCTGCCTCGGCCAAAGCCGTTGACAGGGCGCCCAACAGCGGGCGGTTCAGCGCATTCAACGGCGGCCGGGCCAGTGACAAAAGGCGCAAGGCGCCGCGTTGTTCCTGCCCGATCAGCCGATCATCACTCGTCATCACCTGCCCCTGAACCAACACTGAAGGTTCGCGCTCAAACACGCACGCCGCCTAGGGCCACATTAAGCAATTTGCCGGGACAAAAGGCAATCCCGCGGCGCGCCAGAGCCTGCGCTCCGCCCGGCGGAACCGGTGCATAAGGGGGTTTATACCGGATATTGTCGAAATCCGCCTCAATCTCGGCATCGGTCCGACTTTCAGGATTTGGCTGTGGGTCTGCTCCGGGAACACCCGGCAGCATATGGCTTAATGCCTCCATCTCTGCGGCCAAAAGTTTAAGACCCACGACCTGGCCCGCCAAGGCCGTCTCGGTCATCTCGCCCATCAACTGGGCCACCTGCGCGGCGGGTGTCGCGGCGCTGCCCTTTTTCGGCTTTCGCGTCATCTTAGCCTCCCCTTTATCATCTTGATCCGACATCAGTCAGGCCCAGCTTGGACCGGAACCTTGGCCTAGCCGGCGCAGCGCCGGCAAAACGGGGTATGCGGCAGAAGGTCCAGCCGCTCTTCGCCGATCTTGCTCCCACACTTGGTGCAAATGCCGAATTCACCGGCATCAATCCGCTGCAACGCTGCCGATATCTGGCGCAGCTCCAACTGGCCTGCAGACCCCAGATCCTCCAGCACCTCCTCAGCCTCGCGCTCGTTCGCGATATCCTCCCAATCCGGAGAGGTGTGGGTGTCCAACTCATCATCAATGCGATGTAATCGCGCCTGCAGTTCGGAAAGGCGGGCCTCAAGCTGGCTCTTGCGCTGGGTAAGTGAAATCATGCCAATCCTCCTATCATGAGAAAGAGGCTATTCTGCCGCAATCGAGTGCGCCTTGATGCACATCAACAACCCAGTTCTGCATCATCACCCACCACATATTCATATCTTGAAATGTAAATCGATCGGGCTTACCTTGGCATGACCAACTGACCGCGGAGCGCGACATGACACCCAAGGTTCACGCCTTTTTCGACGAGGCCACCAACACCATCACCTATGTCGTACAAGAGCCCGAGGGTCGGGCCTGCGCGGTGATCGATTCGGTTCTGGACTTCGACTACGCCTCTGGGCGCACTGACACCCGCTCGGCCGATGCCGTGATTGCTTTCATCCGCGACAATGATCTGCGGCTGGAATGGGTTTTGGAAACCCATGTCCACGCCGACCACCTCTCGGCCGCGCCCTATATCCAAGAGGCGCTGGGCGGAAAAATCGGGATCGGTGAGCGGATCACGGTCGTCCAAGACACCTTCGGCAAGATCTTCAACGAAGGCACCCGGTTTCAGCGCGACGGCAGCCAGTTTGACAGACTGTTCTCCCAAGGCGACAGCCTGATGATCGGCCAGATGCGCGCCGAGGTGTTGCACACGCCCGGCCAC
>JBMSKG010000073.1:0-11427 GCA_049419625.1 Paracoccaceae bacterium
CCAAGCAGGCGTTGCAGCACCACATGGATCGCGGTCGCCGCGAACAGGTCTTCGCCCCGCGTCACCTCGGTTATGACTTGGGCTGCGTCATCAACCACCACGGCGATATGGTAGGATGTGCCGATATCGCGTCGGGCCAGAACGATATCGCCCACGGTTTCAATCAGTTGCATGGCGTCAAACCGATGTGTTCCTGCTTGCACGCCGCTGTCCACAAAGGACACAGCCCCCAGCCGCGCCATCGCCGCCGCCATATCCAGCCGTAACGCGCCCGTGTCATGGCCCCGCCCACGGCAGGTGCCGGGATAGACTGGCCCATCTGGCCCAATCATCGGGGCACCCTCTTGCGGGGCTGAAAGCGCGGCCCTGATATCGCCGCGCGTGCAGGTGCAATGGTAGGTCAGACCCAGATCATGCAGACGTGCAAGGGCTGCGGCATAGGTTGCCCCTTGCGTTGACTGCCGCAGGGCGGGCTCTTCCCACGTCAGCCCAAGCCATTGCAGATCTTCATAAATCCCGGCCTCAAACTCAGCGGTGCAGCGCGCGCGGTCAATGTCCTCGATCCGAAGCAAGAACCTGTCGCCACGGCTGGCCGCCACCAGCGCCGCATAGGCATGCCCCAGATGCAAGGGGCCGGTGGGCGAGGGGGCAAAGCGGGTTACGCGCTCAGCCATGCCTGAAACGCGTCCTTGGCCCGGTCGGTGTAGGCCTTGTAACGGTCCTTGCGCCCGCGGCGACCGCCCTTGGCGTCAATCGGTGGAAAAAGCCCGAAGTTGACGTTCATCGGTTGGAAGGTTTTCGCCTCGGCCCCGCCGGTGATGTGGGTGACCAAGGCCCCCATGGCCGTTTCGGGCGGCGGCGGGGGCAGGGTTTTCCCCAAAATCTCGGCCGCAGCCATTCGGCCCGCCAAAAGCCCCATGGCCGCCGATTCCACGTAACCCTCAACCCCGGTCACTTGCCCCGCAAAGCGGATGTTGGGGCGGGATTTCAGGCGCATCTGGTCGTCCAAAAGCGTGGGCGAGTTCAGGAATGTGTTGCGGTGAATGCCGCCAAGGCGGGCAAAGCTTGCCGTTTCAAGACCGGGAATCATTTTGAAAACAGCGGTTTGCGCGCCGTATTTCATCTTGGTCTGAAAGCCCACAATGTTGTAAAGCGTGCCCAGTTTGTTGTCGCGGCGCAGCTGCACCACGGCGTAGGGTTTTTCCGGCCTGTGCGGGTTGGTCAGACCCACCGGCTTCATCGGGCCAAAGCGCAACGTCTCGCGCCCGCGTTCGGCCATCACTTCAATCGGCAGACAACCATCGAAATAGGCCGCCGTCTCGCCTTCATGAAACTCGGTCTTGTCGGCGGCCAGTAGCGCGTCGATGAAGGCCTCATACTGCGCCTTGTCCATCGGGCAGTTGATATAGGCGCGCTGTTCTTCCTCGGTCTCGCCCTTGTCATAGCGCGATTGCAGCCAAGCCACCGACATGTCGATTGACTCGGCGTAAACAATCGGGGCGATGGCGTCGAAAAAGGCCAGCGCATCGGCCCCGGTTTCGGCGCGGATGCTGTGCGCCAAGGCACCTGAGGTCAGCGGCCCGGTGGCGATGATCCAATGACCCTCATGCGGCAGATCGCGCACCTCGCCATAGTCCACCGAAATCAGCGGGTGGTTCATCAGCCGTTCCGTCACCGCCTCGGCAAAGGGATCGCGGTCCACAGCCAAAGCGCCGCCTGCGGGCAGGCGGTGGCGGCTGGCCATTTCCATCACAAGTCCTTTGGCCGCGCGCATTTCCCAATGCAACAGGCCCACCGCATTGCGCTCATCGTCATCCGAGCGGAAGGAGTTGGAGCAGACCATTTCGGCAAAATGCCCGGTGCGGTGCGCGAATGTGCCGACGTCTGGCCGCATTTCGTGCAAGACGACGGGAACGCCCAATTCGGCGGCCTGCCAGGCGGCCTCAGAACCGGCCATGCCGCCGCCGATGATGTGAAGAGTTTCCATGAGGTCGGATGTATCGCCCCGCCCGGCCTAGATCAAGGCGATGCGTTCACGCGGACTGGCATCGGGGAAGGGGCGGTAAAGCCCAACATCGGCGCGGGCGATCATGCCATGCATCCGGTCATAGAGGTGACTGGCCTCATCATCCGCTTGCGCCAGTGCGGCAAAGGCAGTGTCGAGCCCGGCGAGATTGGGCAGCGAAATTTCCAACAGAAAGTCGCTGTGCGGCCCCGAAGCCAGCCCGAATTTGCGCCGCATCAGCCGCCAATCGGACACCAGCCCCCGGGCCTGCAGATGCCCCATCCAATCACCAGTTGCCCGGGCAAAGGCCAAAGCGTGCGCTTCGGCCCGCAGTTCGATCATGCAATGATATAGGTCCATCTGCATCCCCATTTTGGGGAAGTGAACCACGGCCCGGTTACTGGCCCCTTAATGTCGCACGGGTGTCTGACACAAATCCCGCCGGATCGCGCAGATCAAAACCCAGTTCGGCGGCCTTGTCGAAAAATCCCCGGCCCGGCATGCCCGCCAAAAGCCGCCCCTCGCACAGCGCCGCTCGCAAGGGTCTGCCTTCAGCGGCGTCAATCTCCATCAGCCGTTCCAGCGCGGCTGTCAGGTCTTGCACGCGCCAGCCCATCTCATGGGCCAGCGCACCATAGGTGATGGTTTGCCCCGCGGCGGCCAGTTCGGCCAGCCGCGCCTCAAGCCTGTTCATCCTCGCCCTGTTCGGCAACGCGGGCGACCGAGACCACCTCTTCCTCGGCGCCGACGTTGAACACCCGCACCCCGCCCGCAGAACGCGAGCGGAACGAGATCTGGTCCACCGGCACCCGGATCGACTGGCCGGTCGAGGTGGCCAGCATGATCTGGTCGCTCGAAGTTACCGGGAAGGACGCGATGATCCGACCGCCACGCGGGCCGGGCGAGATCGCCTTGACCCCCATGCCGCCGCGTCCGCGCACCGGGTAATCGTGGCTGGACGACAGTTTGCCTGATCCGCCCTTGGTGATGGTCAGGATCAGATCTTCGGCCGCCGACATTTCGGCATAGCGTTCGGGGCTCAGTTGACCCACGGCAACGCCGTCTTCCTCGTCATCCGCCTCATCCTCGGTGACGCCTGCCATCAAGCGGCGCTGCTTGAGATAGGCCGCGCGCTCATCCGCCTCGGCCTCGAAATGCCGGATGATTGCCATCGACACCACAGTGTCACCTTCTGCCAGTCGTATGCCGCGCACACCGGTAGAGCCGCGCGATTTGAACACGCGGATTTCCTGGGTCGAGAAGCGGATCGCGCGGCCCAGTTCGGTGACCAGCATCACATCGTCATTCTCATCCGCAATCGCGGCGTTCACCAGCGTCACCCCTTCGGGCAGCTTCATGGCAATCTTGCCGTTGCGCATGACATTGGTGAAATCCGACAGGTCGTTCTGCCGCACGTCGCCATCTGATGTGGCAAAGACGATCTGCAGGTTTTTCCACTCTTCCTCGGGCACATCCACCGGCATCAGCGCGGCGATGCTAACCCCTTGGGCGATGGGCAGAATATTGACCATGGCCTTACCCTTGGCGGTACGACCTGCCAGCGGCAGGCGCCAGGTTTTCATCTTGTAGACCATGCCGTCGGTCGTGAAGAACAGCAAAGGCGTGTGGGTGTTGGCGACGAACAAAGTCGTGACCACATCGTCTTCCTTGGTCTGCATCGATGCCAGACCCTTGCCGCCGCGGTTCTGGGCGCGGAATTCGGCCAGACTTGTGCGTTTGATATAGCCGCCCGAGGTGATTGTGACGACCATATCCTCGCGCTCGATCAGGTCTTCGTCGTCCATATCGCCGGCCCAATCGACAATCTCGGTGCGGCGGGGCACGGCGAACATCGCCCTTACCTCGCGCAATTCGTCCGAAATGATCGCCATGATCCGCTCGCGCGAGCCCAAGATTTCTAGGTAATCCTTGATCTTGGCCGCCAGTTCTTCAAGCTCGTCCGTCACTTCCTTGACGCCCAACTGCGTCAGGCGCTGCAGGCGCAGTTCCAAAATGGCGCGGGCCTGAATTTCCGAAAGGTTGTAGGTGCCGTCCTCGTTCAGCGTGTGGCTGGGATCGTCGATCAGCCGGATGAAGGGCGCGATTTCAAGCGCGGGCCAGCGCCGCGTCATCAGCTTGTCGCGCGCCTCGGCCGCATCGGCACTGGCGCGGATGGTTTTCACCACCTCATCGACATTCGACACCGCAACCGCCAAACCGCACAGCACATGGCTGCGCTCGCGCGCTTTGCGCAGTTCGAACGCGGTGCGCCGCGCCACCACCTCTTCGCGGAAGGTGATGAAGTAGCTTAGGAAATCGCGTAGGGTCAGCTGCTCGGGCCGCCCGCCGTTCAGCGCGAGCATGTTGCAGCCGAACGAGGTCTGCATCGGCGTGAAGCGGTAAAGTTGGTTAAGAACAACATCCGCCGTGGCGTCACGTTTCAGTTCAATCACCACCCGCACGCCGATGCGGTCGGATTCGTCAGCCACGCCCGAGATGCCCTCGATCTTCTTGTCGCGCACCATTTCGGCAATGATTTCAATCATCCGCGCCTTGTTGACCTGATAGGGCACCTCATCAACGATGATGGCCCAGCGGTCCTTGCGGATTTCTTCGATATGGGTCTTGGCGCGGATGATGACCGAGCCGCGGCCCTCAAGATAGGCTTTGCGCGCGCCGGACCGGCCCAGAATGGTGGCCCCTGTGGGGAAATCGGGGGCGGGGATGATCTCCATCAGCTGTTCCATGCTGATGTCAGGGTTGTCGATCATCGCCAGCGTGCCGTCGATCACTTCGCCCAGATTGTGGGGCGGGATGCGGGTGGCCATACCGACGGCAATGCCCTCGGCGCCGTTGACCAGCATGTTGGGAAAGCGCGCAGGCAGAACCGTGGGTTCGCGGTCTTTGCCGTCATAGTTGTCTTGAAAATCAACAGTTTCCTTGTCGATATCCGCCATCAGAAAGGCGGCAGGCTTGTCCATCCGCACTTCGGTATAGCGCATGGCCGCCGCCGAATCGCCGTCCATCGAGCCAAAGTTGCCTTGGCCGTCCAAAAGCTTGAGAGACATGCTGAACGGCTGCGCCATCCGCACCAGCGCGTCATAGATCGCACTGTCACCGTGGGGGTGGTATTTCCCCATCGTATCGCCCACCGGACGGGCCGACTTGCGGTAGGCCTTGTCATGGGTGTTGCCCGATTCCTGCATGGCAAACAGGATGCGCCGATGCACAGGTTTCAGCCCGTCGCGCAGGTCAGGAATGGCCCGGCTGACGATCACGCTCATCGCATAATCGAGGTAGGCCGTCTTCATTTCATCGACGATGTCGATCTGGGGGCCGTGATAGGCGGGACGCTCGGGCATTTCGCCTGCGGTTTCAATGTCTTCCGGGGTATCGCTCACGTCACGCCGCCTTGCTGCAAGGTTCTATATTTTGGTGTTAAACATCTACACCAATCAAGCCTTGGTATGCAAGGTTTGGGGCCGCTCTTCGATGACTTCGTCACTCATCGCGCGACGAGAAGACGAAGTCGCCCGAGGAGGGCGAAACGCCTAGGCCGCGCGCATCAGCATCCCAAACAGATCGCGCGGATCGTCGGGGTCGGCGATCATGTCCAGCTGCTCGGCCAGTCCAAGGGCGGCCAGTTTGCCATGCACATAACGCAGGGCCGAGAAATCCTCGATCGCAAAGCCCACGGAATCAAAGAGCGTGATGTCGCGCGCATCAGTGCGGCCCACCGCCGTGCCTGCGATGACCTGCCAAAGCTCTGTCACCGGAAAATCTGCGCCCATCTGCTGAATTTCGCCTTCAATCCGCGTCTGGGGCGGATATTCGACAAAGACGCTGGACCGAGCCAGAATATCCTTGTGCAGTTCGGTCTTGCCGGGGCAATCGCCGCCCACTGCGTTGATATGCACGCCCGCGCCGACCATATTGTCGGTCAATATCGTGGCATATTGCTTGTCGGCGGTGACGGTGGTGATGATTTCCGCCCCCAAAATCGCCTCATCCGCCGTTTTGCAGGCCACCACCCGAAGCCCACGCCCGGCGAGATTCGCCGCGCATTTCGCAGTGGCCGCCGGGTCAATGTCGTAAAGCCGCACCTCAGTGATCCCACAGACCGCCTTGAAGGCCAGCGCCTGAAACTCGGCCTGCGCGCCATTGCCAATCAGCGCCATGGTCGTGGCACCTTTAGGGGCCAGCCACTTGGCCGCCATCCCACTGGTGGCGGCGGTGCGCAGCGCGGTCAGGATGGTCATTTCGCTGAGAAGCAGGGGATAGCCCGTAGCCACATCGGCCAAAAGACCGAAGGCGGTCACCGTTTGCAGCCCCCGCTTCATGTTCGATGGGTGGCCGTTGACGTATTTGAAGCCATAGGTTTCACCGTCAGACGTTGGCATCAGTTCTATCACCCCCACATCGGAATGGCTGGCCACGCGCGGGGTTTTGTCAAAGAGCGGCCAGCGACGAAAGTCGGCCTCGATCTCGGCGGCGAGGTCGATCATCACCTGCTCAACGCCGATGGCATGGACAAGCCGCATCATATTGGCGACAGACAAGAACGGCACAAATGCTTGTTTTGAAGGGGCAATCATCTTTAGAAGCTCCGGGTCGGGCGATCAAACACCTTGCGGCCCATCATGGAGCCGACAAGTTCCACCATCAGTTTGGCCGTACGGCCGCGCTCGTCGAGAAAGGGGTTCAACTCGACCAGATCCAGCGAGGTGACGAGTCCGCTTTCGTGCAAGAGTTCCATCACCAAATGCGCCTCACGGAACGTCGTGCCGCCGGGCACTGTTGTGCCGACGGCGGGCGCGATGGAGGGGTCAAGGAAATCTACGTCCAAAGAGACGTGCAGCATGCCTCCAACCGCGCGGACCTGATCCAGAAACTCGCGCAAAGGGGCGACGATGCCGCGCTCATCCAAGACGCGCATGTCATTGATGGCAATGTCTGCCCTTAACAAAGCAGCATGTTCCGCCGGATCGACCGAGCGGATGCCGAAAAGGCAAATCCGCTCTGGTGCAATGGGTTGCGGGAAAGCGGGAAAGGCGTCAAACCCGTCGCGCCCGGCGATATAGGCGACGGGCGTGCCATGCAAATTGCCACTGGTGGTGGTGAGCGGCGTGTGAAAATCGGAATGGGCATCCAGCCACAGCAGGAACAAGGGCCGATCCTGCCGCTTGGCAAAGGCGGCAGCACCCGCCACCGATCCCAAGGCAAGGCTGTGATCGCCGCCCAGAATGATCGGCATGCCGCCTGCGCTGAGGGCATCGTCGACCCGGTCGCACAGCGCTTGGGTCCAGCCCAAGACCCGGTCCAGATCATGCACGGCCGGATTGGAGCAGGGGGCGGCCGTCACCTCGGCCGGGGCCAGATCGCCCCAATCTTCAACGCCATGGCCGAGTTCGGCAATCGCCGACGCCAACCCCGCCACGCGATAGGCCGCAGGGCCCATCACACAGCCCGCGCGGCGCTGGCCTTCATCAATCGGGGCGCCGATCAGGATACAGTTGGGCATGTCACTCTCCGGAGGTTTTACAAATTCTTGCGCCATACCACGACGAATCCTAGCGCTATTTGAACCGCTTTGCTAAAGGCTTTGTCCGAAATGGCGACAGGATTGCGCATCATGGACGATACGGACCAAAGGTTGATTGCTGAACTGCGCCGCGATGGCCGCGCCGCTTTGTCGGATTTGGCCGATCGTTTGGGCCTCAGCCGCGCCACCGTCCGCAGCCGGATGGAGCGGCTGACCGAGAAGGGTGAGATTGCCGGGTTTACCGTGCTGACCCGGTCGGATGTGACCGCGGCCCCCGTGCGCGGGCTCATCATGATCGGGATCGAGGGCAAGGGCGGTGAGAAGGTGATGGCGCGGCTGGCCGGAATTCCGGCGGTGCTGGCGGTGCATTCGACCAACGGCAAATGGGATCTGATCGCGGAACTTGCCACCCAAACCCTTTTGGAATTGGACGAAGTGATCTACCGCATCCGCAGCATCGAAGGGGTGGTCACGTCGGAAACCAATCTTCTGCTCTCCACCCGCAAGGCAGGCCGGAAATAGTCAGGTCCCGCTGAACCGTGCCGGGCGTTTCTCTAGAAACGCCGCAACCCCTTCGCGGAAATCCTGTGTCTGGCCACAAGCCCCTTGAAGCCGGGCCTCCAGCGCCAGTTGCTCGTCAAGGTCATTGGCGGAACTGGCTCGCAGCATCGCTTTGACCCCCCGGTAGGCCACAATGGGCCCCGCCGCCAATTGCGCTGCCCGCGCCCGCACATGGGCGACAAAGCCCTGATCCGGGACCGCCTCATAGATCATGCCCCAATCGGCGGCCTGAGTGGCGCTGATCTTGTCGCCCAACAGCATGGCCCCCATCGCCCGCGCCATCCCGATCTGGCGCGGCAGCCAGTAGGACCCGCCCGCATCGGGGACCAAACCGATCCGGGTAAAGGCCTGAATGAAGCTGGCACTTTCGGCGGCGATCACGATATCGGCTGCCAAGGCGAGATTGGCGCCAGCCCCTGCCGCCGCCCCGTTCACAGCGGCAATCGTCGGAATCGGGCTGTCGGTGATGGCCTTGATCATCGGCACGTATTCTTCGTTCAGGATCCTCTCAAGATCGAACGACCCGATCTGTCCGGCATCTTGCAGATCCTGCCCAGAGCAAAAGGCCCGCCCTGCGCCTGTCAGCACCAGAACCCGCGCCTCGCCCCGCGCCTGTAGCAAGGCCGCCAACAGCGCCCGCCGTAGGGATGAAGAAAGCGCATTCATGACCTCGGGCCGGTTCAGCGTGATCGTGGCGATGCCATCGGTCAGATCATAGGTGATCGAAGTGTTGTCCATGGCGCGCTCCCTTTGGCCCAGCATAGCCGGGCGGGCGAGAGGGGAAAGCCAAACCTCGCGTCACTCTTTCATCAGTTCTGCCAGCCGTGCGCGTTCGGCTTCAGACAAATCCGCATCGGGTTTGCCGCGCCGCCGGGTGACGGCATAGGCCAAGGCCCCGCCCGCCAGCAGCATGGCCGGTCCGGCCAGCCACAGGATCAGCCCAGATCCGCTGGCGCGCGGGTTGAACAGCACGAATTCGCCATAGCGGGCAACGATGTAGTCAAGCACCTCGGCGTCACTGTCGCCCGCCACCAGCCGTTCGCGCACCAAAAGCCGCAAATCGCGGCTGATCGGGGCGTTGCTGTCGTCAATATTCTCGCCCTGACAGACCGGGCAACGCAAATCGCGCGAGATCGCGCGGGCGCGGGCCTCAAGTGATGTGTCTGCCAAAACCTCATCGGGCTGCACGGCAAGGGCAGGGGGGGCGGTTAGCACCAGACCTGCGGGCACCAAAGCCATCAGTGCCACAGACAGGCTAAGGGCTGCACGCATGTGCCTCACTCCGCCGGTTGGGCAGCAGCGGGCGATTGCCGCCGCGCCCCCGCCGCCAAGCGATAGCGCCGGTCAGTCAGGCTGAAAAAGCCGCCCAAAGCCATCAGCGCCGCACCGCCCCAAAGCCAGTTGGCAAAGGGTTTGACATAAGAGCGAACTGCATAGCCGCCCCCGACCTGTGGATCACCGATCACGAGATAAATGTCGCGGGTAAAGCCGTAATCGATCGCCGCCTCGGTTGTTGGCATCGCCTGCACCGGATAAATCCGCTTTTCAGGATAAAGCGTGGCCACCGCGTCACCGCCGCGCGTGACCACCATCTCGGCGGTTGTTGACAGGTAGTTCGGCCCCTCAACATCGCGCACGTCCTTCAAGAGCACCTCATAAGGGCCAACCGGGAAGGTTTCACCCACGCGGACAACGCGGATATCCTCAACCGCCCAAGCATGCATGGCGGCCACGGCAAAGATCGTGACGCCAAGGCCGGAATGGGCGGTGGCCTTGCCCCAATCCGCCCGACCCATACGGCCAAGACGGCCCAAGCGGCTGCCAATGCCGCCACGACCGGCCCGCGTCCACAGATCGACGGCGGCGCCAAACACCACCCAGGCGCCCAAGGCGGCGCCGATCGGCCCCAAGGCCGACCGGCCGGTCTGCATCGCATAGATCAGCAAGCCCAAAGCCACCGCCAGAGCCAACGCCCCGCGCAAGGGCAGCAAGCTGCGCCGGATCTCGGCACGCTTCCATGGCATCATCGCGCCCACGGGCAAGATCAGGGCCAAGATCACCATGAACGGGGTGAAGGCCGCGTTGAAGAACGGCTCGCCGACCGACAGTTTCCGGTCCCACAGCATCTCGGCCACAAGGGGCCAGATCGTGCCGATGAACACCACGAAACACGACACCGCCAAAAGCACGTTATTGGCCAAAAGCGCGCTCTCGCGGCTGACGATGGAAAACAGCCCCTTGGCCTCCAAGGCACTGGCGCGGAAAGCAAAAAGCGTCAGCGCGCCCCCCATGAACACGCCAAGGATCATCAGGATGAACACGCCCCGCTCGGGGTCATTGGCAAAGGAATGTACCGATGTAATGACGCCCGAGCGCACGATGAAGGTGCCGATCAGCGAGAAGCCAAAGGCCATGATGGCCAAGAGAATGGTCCATGCCTTCAGGCTTTCGCGCTTTTCCACCACGATGGCACTGTGCAACAGAGCGGCGGCAATCAGCCACGGCATGAAACTGGCGTTCTCCACCGGGTCCCAGAACCAAAAGCCGCCCCAGCCAAGCTCATAATAGGCCCACCACGACCCCAGCGCGATGCCGATGGTCAAAAACACCCAAGCCGCCAGCGTCCATGGCCGCACCCAACGCGCCCAAGCCGCATCCACCCGCCCCTCGATCAGTGCGGCGACGGCGAACGAAAAGGCCATCGAAAGGCCGACATAGCCCAGATAAAGGAAGGGCGGATGAAAGGCCAAACCGGGGTCTTGCAAAAGTGGATTCAAATCGTCGCCGTTCAACGGCGGATTGGCCAACCGCAAGAAGGGGTTCGAGGTGAAGAGCATAAAGGCCATGAACGCGACACCGATCATACCCTGCACGGCCAGCACACGTGCCTTCAAGGTCGCCGGCAGATTGCCGCCAAACCACACCGCACAGGTGCCAAAAAACGCCAGCGACAAAGACCACAACAGCAAGCTGCCCTCATGGTTGCCCCAGACGCCCGACACCTTGTAAAGCATCGGCTTGTCGGTGTGCGAATTCAGCGTCACCAGCCGTAGCGAAAAATCGGACACCACAAAGGCATAGGTCAGCGCGGCAAAGGATGTCGCCACAAGGATCAACTGGATCAGAGCAGCAGGCTCCGCCAAGGCCATCAGCCGGCTGTCGCGCCGTGCCGCGCCGTAAAGCGGCAAGGTGGACTGCACAATCGCCACAGCAAAGGCAAGGATCAGCGCAAAATGGCCCAGTTCGACGATCATCGGAATTCTCCCATTTGATCGGCAGCATAATGCGAAAAGGGCGCGGCGGGCATTTCCGCCGCGCC
>JBMSKG010000074.1:0-11372 GCA_049419625.1 Paracoccaceae bacterium
CGACATTCAGATGCAGATTGGCAGCCAATGGTGGTGTCTGCGTCGGCGCACGATTGAGCGGATCTTGGACTTCGTCCGCCGCCGCAAGGATGTGATGCGCTTTTTCCGCACCACATGGATTCCGGATGAGACGTTCTTCCAAACGCTGGTGCGCCATCTGGTGCCTGAGCACGAGATCCGAACCCGCACGCTGACCTTTTTGATGTTCACCGACTACGGCATGCCGGTGACCTTTTACAATGACCATTATGACCTGCTTCTTAGTCAAGATTACCTCTTTGCCCGCAAGATCAGCCCGGATGCCAAGGATCTGAAAGAACGCTTGGGCAAGTTGTATGTGGCTCGCAACGTGCGGTTCTCGATCTCGAATGAGGGGCGGTGTCTCTTCACTTTTCTGGCCGGGCGCGGCCGGATTGGCCGCCGCTTCGCGCCGCGGTTTTGGGAGAATGAAGGCTCTTTGGGGCGCGAGCGCACCTTGATGATGGTGACGTGCAAGAAATGGCATGTGGCCAAGCGGATGGTTGATCGCATGCGGCGGGTCACCAACCTGCCGGCGCTGGATTATCTCTTCAACGAAGGCTCTACCCCGCTGCCCGATCTGGGGGGCATCCAGTCAAACCTTGAAAAGCGCACGCGGCATCGGCGGGCCTTGGTCCGGATGCTGTTTGACTATTGGCAAAGCAACAAGCTGATCTTTTGCATTGATCCGGCCAATGTCGACCTGATGCAGGACTTTTACAACGATAAGGCCAATGTCCGTCTGCTCGAGATCGAATGCGATTTCACCGATGATTATCTGATCGGCCATGCAACGCGGGTGGGCCTCGCGGGGGAACAGACGCCGCAAGAGACAATTGACCGGCTGTTGCCCACCATCCGCTATGATGTGAAGTTCGAAAGCGACAGGTTGCGCGATGCAGGGTTTGCGAATTTCTACCGCATCCGCGAAAGCGGGACGGTGGATGAAAACACCGTGGCTTTGGCCGGATTCCTTGATATTCCGATGGATAAGGCGCGCGAGATTGCCGCCACGGAATATCTATATGTGGACTGACCGATGACCCATAGCTACGACCCGCAGAACATCTTTGCCCGCATCCTGCGCGGTGAGATCCCCAACAAGACCGTTCTGGAAACCGCCCATACGCTGGCCTTCCATGACATCAACCCGGCCGCCCCCGTGCATGTGCTGGTCATTCCCAAGGGCCCCTATGTGACCTTTGACCATTTCGCGGCGACCGCAAGTGCCGAGGAGATCGTCGATTTCCACCGCACCTCGGCCAAAGTCTGCGAGATGCTGGGGGTGGTGCCGGGGGATGGCTACCGCGCCATCACCAATGCGGGCAAGCACGGCATGCAAGAGGTGCCGCATTACCATCTGCATATCCTTGGCGGCAAGGTTCTGGGCCCCTTGATCCAGGGCTGACAAAAAAAGGCGCCGC
The DNA here is from genome assembly GCA_049419625.1 of Paracoccaceae bacterium. Classification (GTDB taxonomy): domain Bacteria; phylum Pseudomonadota; class Alphaproteobacteria; order Rhodobacterales; family Rhodobacteraceae; genus Tabrizicola_A. The sequence goes on from JBMSKG010000074.1 coordinate 1,443, forward strand.
AAGGCGCCTTTTTTCATGGCAGGTTTCGGGTCTTAGCGTTCCGGCACCAGAATCTCGCGCTTGCCGACGTGGTTGGCGGGCGTGACCACGCCCTCTTCTTCCATCTGCTCCACCAGACGCGCGGCCTTGTTATAGCCGATGCCCAGTTTGCGCTGGATATAAGAGGTGGAGCATTTGCGGTCTTTCGCGACAATTGCCACGGCCTGATCATACAGCGCATCATCCGAACTGTCGCCGCTGCCAAGGCCAAGGACCAGATCAATGTCAGACGCCGCATCATCCTCGGGGCCTTCGACGACGCCCGACATATAGGACGGCGGGCCGAAGGATTTGAGGTGGTTCACCACCTCTTCGACCTCTTCATCCGACACAAACGGGCCGTGGATACGGGAAATCCGCCCGCCGCCGGCCATGTACAGCATGTCGCCCATGCCCAAAAGCTGCTCGGCCCCTTGTTCGCCAAGGATGGTACGGCTGTCGATCTTTGAGGTCACCTGGAACGAAATCCGGGTCGGGAAGTTGGCCTTGATGGTGCCGGTAATGACGTCCACCGAGGGGCGCTGGGTGGCCATAATGAGGTGGATTCCGCTCGCGCGAGCCATCTGCGCCAGACGCTGGATGCAGGCTTCAATCTCTTTGCCCGCAACCATCATCAGGTCGGCCATTTCGTCGACGATCACAACGATATAGGGCAGCGAGACCGGGGCGAATTCTTCGGTTTCAAACACCGGATCGCCGGTTTCCTCATCAAACCCGGTCTGGATGGTGCGCTTGAACATCTCGCCCTTGGCAAGCGCCTCTTTCACGCGGCCATTGTAGCCTTCGATGTTGCGCACGCCCATCTTGGACATCTTGCGATAGCGCTCTTCCATCTCGCCCACGACCCATTTCAGGGCGACGACGGCCTTTTTCGGGTCCGTCACAACGGGGGACAGGAGATGCGGGATGCCGTCATAAACCGACAGTTCCAACATCTTGGGGTCGATCATGATCAACCGACATTCCTCGGGCGTCAGCTTGTACAGCAGCGACAGGATCATAGTGTTGATCGCCACCGATTTGCCCGAACCGGTGGTCCCGGCAATCAAAAGGTGGGGCATCTTGGCAAGGTTGGCGACGATGGGATCACCGCCAATGTCCTTGCCCAAGGCCAAGGGCAGGCGCAGGTTGCTGTCGCCAAAATCGCGGGCAGCCAGAATTTCGCGCAAGACGACCTTTTCGCGGGTGACGTTCGGCAGTTCAATGCCAATCACCGTGCGGCCCGGTACGGTCGAGACGCGCGCCGACAACGCCGACATCGACCGGGCGATATCGTCGGCCAGACCGATCACGCGGCTGGCCTTCAGGCCGGGCGCGGGTTCCAACTCATACATGGTGACCACCGGGCCGGGGCGGACAGAAACAATCTCGCCCTTGACGCCATAATCATCCAGCACGGTTTCCAACATCCGGGCGTTTTCTTCCAACGACTCATCCGAAAGCGCCATACGCTGGATCGTGCTGGGGTTGGTCAAAAGCGACAGCGGCGGCAATTCATAGGCCGGGGCGGCATCGTCAAACCGCAGACGGGGCTGAGCCTCGGCCATCGCGCGGGTCGAGGGGGCGACGGGCTTTTTGGCCACATGCTGCACGACCGGGCGGCGGTCCGGCGTCATGGGGCTGGCGCGGTGCTGGGCTGCATCGTCGGCGCCATCCATATCGCCCTGCCAGTCCAGATCATCCTCCAGCAGATCATCGTCCATCTCAGGCTGGCCGTGGGCGATGAAATCATCCTTGGCAAAGGCGTTGGCCGCCGGAACTTGCGGAGGCAGCGCCGAGGCACCGCCCAGAACCGGGGGTTCGCTGCGCAAGCCAGGTGCGGGCACAGGCCGGATGTTGGCAATCAGCGGTTCCGGACCGCGCGGGCGGGTCAGGCTGGGTTCACGGCGCTGGATGGCAGCGGCAATCGGCGACAGTGTATCCTCGGGCGCGCGGGTGCGGGCGCGGATCACGCTGGAGATGCGGGCCTTGATGCGGTCATCATCGGGCATGTTGTCCAGATCAAGATCCTCGGCCAGAACCGGCTCGATCAGTTCGGGTTCGGGTTCCACCGCCCGGCGCAATAGCGACGGCATGCGGGCCAGAAGGCCGACCTTTTCACGTGGCGGAACGTATTGCGGGGCCTCGGCCAAAGGTTCGGGATAGCGCGAATCCGCGCGCAGACCGGCGGGTTTGCCAAATGCGGGCGGGGCCGCTTCGGGCTGCACGGTGCCCGAGTGGCGGACCACGCCGCGTGCCGCGGTGGCAGGCATTGCGGGCGTTGGCCCGGTGGCCGACATACGGCGGCGGTCCTGCAATGCGGCGGCAGCGCGGGCGGTGCCTTGGGCACCTTTGCCCGCTGCGCCCAAGAGGCCAGAGTAGGTCAGCACAAGGCTGGTGATGAGAAAGCGTGCCATCGCGCGCAGTTCCGAGATGTTAAAGCCCATGACAAAGGCCGTCAGCACCACAAGCACAGCGCCTGTCGTCAGGGACAGAAACTTCAGCCCAAAACCGGCACCTGCCGGGATCATGCCCAATGCCGCGCCAACAACAGTATCGCCGAACAGCCCGCCAAGGCCGAAAGCATGGGTCCATTCCGCCCCCGGCACCAGCGTCGCAGCATAAACCGAAGCCAGCGCCACCGCGATGAGGGCAAAGACCATGCGGCTCAGAACCCGCTCAGCCCCACGATGGCTGACAAAGCGCGCGCCCCAAGCGATCAAGATCATCGGGACAGTCCAGACGCCCTTGCCCACAATGATGATCAAGGTCGAGGCCACCGCCGCACCAAAAGCGCCCAGGGCGTTGGAAATCGGCTTGTCCGAGGCGACCATCCAGCCGGGATCTTGCGGTGAATAGGTCCAGAACATCACGGTCAGCGCCAGACCCAGACCGATCAGCGCCAGCCCGAACAGCTCACGCGAGCGGCGTTCCAGCATGGCCTGCGTGCCTTGGTCCAAAAGCGGATCGCGCTGCCGAATTTGATAGGATGCCATGTCTTACGCCTCACCCATACAGACAGTCACGAAGCTGGATCAGCCCGCGCTGCATTTCTTCTTTTGGGGCCACAAGGGCGACCCGGAGATAGGTTTTGCCGGGGTTCTGGCCCCCGGCGTCGCGCGACAGATAGGCACCGGGCAGAACCCGAACCCCTGTTTCGCGCCAAAGCTTCAAAGCCGCCGCCTCGCCATCCTCGACGGGCAGCCACAGGAAAAACCCGCCTTCGGGGCATTGGAAACCCTGAAGCCCAGCAAAGATTGCATCCGCTGCGCGGAACTTGTCCTGATACAGCGCGCGGTTCTCAACGACATGGGTCTCATCGGCCCAAGCCGCCTCGCTGACGCGCTGAATTGGCAGGGGCAAGGGCGCACCGGCAAAGCTGCGCAGCTTGCGCATCTGCGCGATGCCTTGGGTGCCACCGGCCACGAAGCCTGACCGAAGGCCTGGCAGGTTTGACCGTTTCGACAGCGAATGAAAGGAAAACACCCGTTCTGGGTTGGCACCCATCTCGGCCGCCACTTCCAGCGCGCCGGGGGGTGGCGCAGAGCGCCAGATTTCCGAGTAACATTCGTCGGCGAAGATGAGGAAGTCGTGCTTTTCGGCCAAGGCCAAAAGATCGCGCCAATAGGCGCGGCTCGCCACCGCGCCCTGCGGATTGGCGGGCGAACAGATATAGGCAACCGCCACGCGGTCCAAAGTGGCGGGCGGCAGGCTGGCATAATCGGGCAGAAAGCCGGTCGCGGCGGTGGCGGGCACATAGACCGGTTCCGCCCCAACCGTCAGCGCGGCCACAGCATAAACCTGATAAAACGGGTTCGGCATGAGAACCACTGGCGTCTTGCCGCCCTTTGTTTCGGGACAAAGTGCAACACACGCGTTGAACAGCCCTTCGCGGGTGCCATTCAGCACCATGACCTGATCCTCGGCCAAGCTCGCACCATAGCGCCGCTGGATCCAGCCAGCGATGGCCGACAAAAGCTCGGGCGTGCCGTCGTTCGGCGGGTAGACACCAAAGCCCGCCAGATTGGCGGCAAGGATCGGCCCAACGAAATCGGGCATCGGATGGCGCGGCTCACCGATGGTCATGGCAATGGGATCGCCGCCCGGTGCGTGCGCATCCAAGAGTTTCCGCAGACGCGGAAACGCATAATCTGGCAGGTTCGAAAACCGCTCAGGAAACGCCATTCTTGCCTCAATCTTCGGGGTCATCTCGCCCCGTTCCCAATCAGATTAGCCAAGCCCGTGCCACAGGTCCAGAAAAACCCATGGCTCAGGCCCGGTCAGACCCACAAGCTGTTGCTTTTTCGCCCGGTTTTCGCAGTGGAGCAGGGCGCGATGTCACGCCAATGCACGTTCCGCTGCGATGCCCAGACGCAAGAGCCGGTCTTCCTGCATCGGCCCCGCCATAAAGCTGATGCCGCAGGACGGTTCCGCCGTGGGCAGGGTCAGCGCACAGACGTCCATCAGATTGCCAATGCGGGTGTTGCGCAAGGACAGAAGGTTCTCGCCGATGTAATAGTCGAAATCGGTCATCAACCGATCAGCATTCGGCGGCAAAATGGCCGAAGTTGGCAGCAGAACCGCGTCATAGCCAGCGGTTACATTCGCCCAAAGGGTGCGGATCGCCCGCAGCCGTCGCCAAGCGGCGACATAGTCGGCGGCCTTGAAATCGGCCCCGGCGCGGACGCGTTCCAAAATGCGGGGGAACATCTTTTCCGGCGCGGTTTCCACCGTTGGGCCCCAGATTCCATAGGCTTCGGCGGTGACAAGGATGGTGGTCAGGCTCATTGCCTCAACCAGTTCGGGCAGCCGCCCCCGTTCAATCTTGGCCCCTGCCCGCGCCAGCCGCGCCAAGGCATCGTCAAACCCCCGCGCGGGACGCTCGCGCAGATCATCCAGCGCCACGGTTTCCAGCACCATCAGCCGGGCGCCGGACAGGCTGGTGCCCTCAAGATCCGGCGCGCGGCGGTTTTCCATCGCGGCCAGCAGATGGGCGCAATCCTCGACCGAACGGGCCAAAGGGCCGACCGTGTCAAAGGTTTCGCACAAGGGCACAACCCCGGTCAGCGGCAGGCGTCCGGTGGTGGTCTTCAGGCCGACAAGGTCATTCCAAGCCGCCGGAATCCGCACCGAACCACCCGTGTCAGACCCAATCCCAGCCGGGGCCAGCCCAAAGGCGACCGAGGCCGCAGCGCCTGAGGATGACCCGCCCGACACAGCTTTTTCGTCGTTGATACAAGGGCTTGTCGCGGTGATCGGGTTCAACCCCAGCCCTGAAAAGGCCAGTTCCGACATATGGGTCTTGCCCAGACAGACCAGCCCGTCGCGGGTGGCTGCCGTCAAGACCGCAGCATCAACCGCAGGCGTGCGGCCCTTAAGTAGCGCCGAGCCTGCTTCGGTTTCCACGCCCGCAGTGTCGAACAGGTCTTTCCAACTGATCGGAACCCCATCCAAAAGCCCCTTGCGTTGCCCGGTCTTGGCGCGTGAGGCCGCCCCCATCGCCTCGCCCCGCGCCCGAGCCGGTGTGGTGCGGGCATAGATGCGCGACGCCAGCGGATGGCTGGCAATCTTGTCGAGGAAAGACTCGCACAGTTCCACCGGGTTAATGGTGCCTTTGTCGATGGCGCGGCCAAGGTCGGCTGCGGTCATGTTGGTCCAGGTTTTCGACATGTCGCCTCGCTGTTTCGCGCCACGCTAGCGGCAAGGCGGCGCATGGACAATCCCGCGCGGTGGACCATATTGGGGCATATGGAACATGATGCTGATATTCTGATCGTGGGCGGCGGGCTGAATGGCCCGGCTTTGGGGTTGGCCTTGGCGCGGGCGGGCATGCGGGTGGTGGTGATCGACGCGCGCCCAGCGCCGGCACGGGCCGAGACAGACTTTGACGGGCGCGCCTATGCGCTGGCGATCGCGTCCAAGCGGCTTTTGTCGGCAATTGGCGTCTGGCCCCGGCTAGAGGCCGAGGTGCAGCCAATCCTGAAAATCAAGGCCAGCGATGGCCGTGCAGGCCAAGGTCCGGCGCCGTTTTTCCTGACCTTTGACCATGCCGAGTTGGAAGAAGGCCCGATGGGGTTCATGGTGGAGGATCGGCGGCTTTATGCGGCCTTTCTGGCCACGATGGCCGAAACGCCGGGGCTGACACTGTTGTCGGGAGAAAACGTGGTCGCGCAGGAGATCGGCGCGCGGGGGGTAACTGTGCAGCTGGGCTCGGGGCGCAGTTTGCGCGGCCGGGTGCTGGTGGGCTGCGACGGCCGCAGTTCGGGCACGGCCGAGCGGGCGGGCATCCGGCGGCAGGGCTGGGGCTATGGGCAGACCGCGCTGGTCACCGCCGTCCATCATGAACATCACCACCAAGGCACCGCGCATCAGTTCTTCATGCCCTCGGGTCCCTTGGCGATTTTGCCGCTGCCCGGCGGGCATCACTCGTCGATCGTCTGGAGCGAGACCGATACGGCGGCGGCCGAAATTCAAGCAATGGATGACGCAGGCTATTTGGCCGCCCTGCGCCCGCGCTTTGGCGATTTTCTGGGCGAGATCACGCTGGCGGGCGCGCGGTTCACCTACCCCCTGTCGCTGACGCTGGCGGAAGCTTTCGTCAAGCCGCGTCTGGCCTTGGTGGGCGATGCGGCCCATGGCGTGCATCCGATCGCGGGTCAGGGATTGAACCTCGGTTTCCGCGACGTTGGAGCTTTGGCCGAAGTGCTGATCCTGGCCGCACGGCGCGGTGAAGACATCGGCGCTGTGGATGTCTTGGAGCGCTATGAGCGCTGGCGGCGCTTTGACAGCACGACGCTGGCTTTGGGCATGGACAGCGTCAACAGACTGTTTTCCAACGACAATCCTCTCTTGCGCGCGGGGCGCGACTTGGGCCTTGGCGTTGTGAATGCGCTGCCCGGTCTGCGGCGGCGGTTCATGCGGCAGGCGGCAGGCTTGCAGGGCGAGGTGCCGCGGCTTTTGACGGGCCGGGCGATCTGAGGGTCGCTTGCGGGCGGCTCAGTCGATCTTGCGGGCCTCAGAGACCAGCATGACCGGAATCCCATCGCGGATCGGAAAGGCCAGATGCGCGGCCTTTGAGATCAGTTCTTGCCGCTCGGCGTCATAGGTCAGCACGGCATGGGTCAGCGGACAGATCAGCGCCTCAAGCATCCGCCGGTCGGTTTCAGCATCGCTCATTGCAAGACCTCATCGCCATTGCCGGAACGCAGCGCGAATTCCAACAATGTAACCAGCGTCTCGCGGCGGGTGACCAGCGAGGGCGCTTCCAAAAGCGCCTGTTTATCCTCGGGCGAAAAGGGCAGGAGCATAGACAAGGCGTTGACCAACAGTTCCGGCTCGGCCTCTTTCAGGCTGTCCCAATCGGTGCCCAACCGCTGATGCGTGAAATAGCGCGACAGGCGGTCCATCAAGGCGGGCCGGTCAAGGCCGGGGTCGTCTTCCACAGAACCGGTGTCGCGGGCAAAAGGCGACCAATCCACCTCGGCGCGGCGATAGGGGGTAAAGCCCTGCACCTCTTGGCGCAGCCGAAAGCGGCTGATCCCCGACAGGGTGATCATATAGCGCCCGTCCTCGGTTTCCGAAAACGCCGTCACACGCCCCGCGCACCCGATGGCGCACAGCCGCTTTTCTCCGCCCGGACCTTCTCGGGGTTGGATCATCCCGATCAACCGCGAGGGGGTTTTCAGGCAATCGTCAAACATGGCCAGATAGCGCGGCTCAAAGATATGCAGCGGCAACCGCGCCCTTGGCAGCAAAAGCGCGCCGGGCAAGGGAAACAGCGGAATGATGTCGGGCAGGTCGGGTGTTCTGGTCATGCCCACAACATAGTGCGGTTTTGCCTTAGGCAAAGATCATCGACGACAAACGACGGCGACCGGCCAGTACAATCGGATCCTGCGGCTTCAGCGCTTCGAAGATGATGAACAACTGGGCGCGGGCGGCACCATCGTTCCATTCCCGGTCCAGCTTGAACAGATCCAAAAGCGTGTTCACCGCGCCTTCGACATCGCCCGAGGCGTGCAGCGCGGTGGCCAGATCAAACATCACCTGACGGTTGGTCGGATCCTTGGCCAAAAGGGCGCGCAATTCGTCCACCGGGCCAGCCTTGGCAGCTTGGCGTGCCAGCTCGATCTGTGCGCGGGCGGCTTCAACCTCTTTGGATTTGGCCACCTCGGCCGGGGCATCGGCGACCAGCGTCTCGACCTGATCCAGATCGCCCATCGCCAGATGGGCGCGGATCAGCCCGCCATAGGCGGCGGCATTGGCGGGGTCTTCTTCCAAAATGGCGGCAAAGGTTTCAGCCGCGTCGGCGGCGGCACCTTCGGCCAGCATCTCTTCGGCAGCGGCAAGCGCATCGGCCAGACCGCCATCGGCGCTCCCGCCGGCCAGCTTGGCCAGACCTTCGATGAATTTCTTGATCTCAGACCCCGGAATCGCCCCTTGGAACCCGTCGACAGGCTGGCCATTGAAAAAGGCGTAAACCGTCGGGATCGACTGGATGCGCAGTTGCTGTGACAGCATCTGGTTTTCATCGACGTTGATCTTGACCATGCGCACCGCGCCCTTGGCGGCGGTGACGGCGGCCTCAAGGGCGGGGCCAAGGGTTTTGCACGGCCCACACCAAGGGGCCCAGAAATCCACGATGACGGGAACCGTTTTGGACGGCTCGATCACGTCTTGCAGAAAGGTCTGCTCATTGCCGTCCTTGATCAGGGCAGCGGGGGATTGGGTGTCGGGGGTGCCGAAGCCGGGGGTGCCGAACATGTCTGTCCTCATCGGAGATGTCTTGGCCCCTATATGCGCCGCTTGGGGGCGGATTTGAAGGGGGGCCGATGCTGTGCCGCCGCTTTACCACCCGGGCGCGCCAGCATAGGCTGCGACAAAACCCGGAGGAACGAATGTCGGTGATCTTGTGCTTTGGCGACAGCAACACCCACGGCACGCCGCCGATGCGGACGGCGGGCGAATATGCCCGCTTCGGGGCCGATATCCGCTGGCCCGCCCGAATGGCGCGCGCCTTGGGCTGGGAATTGATAGAGGAAGGGCTTCCGGGACGCACGGCGCACTTCGCCGATCCGGTGATGGGCGCGCATATGGATGGCGCCGAGGGGCTCAAGATCGCGCTTGCAAGCCACGGGCCGATTGACTGGCTGGTGATCATGCTGGGCACCAATGACGTGAAGGCGCGGTTCGGCGCCAGTGCCGAGCAGGTGACGGGCGGCATCGCGGCGCTGTTGGACATTGCCCAATCAGCCGAAATGCAGGCCCGACATGGCGGATTTCGGGTGCTGTTGATCTGCCCGCCGCCGGTGCTGGAACAGGGGCCGATTGCCGATCAGTTCTTTGGCGCGCGGCGGCGGTCTTTGGAATTGCCCCCGCTTTACAAGGCCTTGGCCGAGGCGCGGGGCGTCGCGTTCTTGGATGCCGGTCAGGTGATTTCGGTCAGCCCTCAGGATGGCGTGCACTATGAGGCCGCCGCACATGGCGTCTTGGCCGATGCGGTGGCGGCTGCGCTATGGGCCGAGATGTGACCAGCCGCAGCGCGCTGCCAATTCCTCAACCGGGTGATCCGTGCCCAACGCCATGCCTTCGCGAACCCCGGCCGAGCGGCGGTTGCGCCAATGGTCGCGCATCAGATGCAGGCCGGAGCGGCTGATCTTGGTGATCGGTGTGCGCAGGGGCAGCGCCCCCGCCCATTTGCGCTGCATAAAGCGGTAAGCCTCGTCGAAATCGGCCCCCAAGCTGCCATGGTAGCGGTCATTGTGGATACAAGGCAGCGCGCCGGCATAGGCACCGCGCCCCGCCGCGTGGGCGGTTTGGGCAATGTCGGTGCCATACATGTGCCAGCCTGGCAGCCTTTCATCAAAGCGCAGGCCCGAGGCGCGGCGCAGGACGATCAACAACTCGTCAAAG
>JBMSKG010000075.1:0-11363 GCA_049419625.1 Paracoccaceae bacterium
ACGATGGTGTTCAGCGCATGGCGCGGATCACCTTCATAAGGTGCGCCGTTTTCGCGGAACATCCAGATCGGCAGCAGGGCCGTCGGAGCCTCGAGCCAGGGCATCGGCATGAAGCCGCGTTCGGTGGGTTTCAGCACGCCATCTTGGTCGCCCTGTTCAAAGACCAAGGGGCTGTCGTCAATATCTTCGCCCCAAATGTCGAGGTTCAGAACCGAAAACGGAAACCGCGTGCCGTTCTTGACCACATTTTCGGCAAATCGGGTTGGCACGCGCTTGCCACGGGCCTGCCCATTCAAATCCGCCGCCGCGACCCGGATGGTGCGGACGTCGGGGTGCTTTCTCAGCCAATCTTTCATCATGTTCAACGTGAGGTAAGGCCACGTTCCCCCGCGCCAGACCCACGAGGTCCGGCAGGCAGGTTAGCGGATCATGCCCTTGATCCTTTCCCTGTTTGTCGATCAACGCAAGGGGACCGTCGCGGCCCGGCCTTAATTTGATCAAATTCAGGATACTACCGGATCAGGTTCACGCGCAAGCGGTTTTTCATCCGCTGGTTTTGCGGCAAGTGCCGGTTGAGCCGGCGGTTGACCCAGCCAAAGCCCGAGATGACCACCAGCGTCAGCAAGATGAAGTAGAACCCGACGATGGGGTAGGGGATGAAGGGGTTGAAGGTTTTGTCGGCAAAATAGTTGGCATAATACAGCGCATCGCCCATCTGCCGGAACGCGGGGAAGCTGGCAAAGAACACCAGCGTGGTGGCGTGAAACAGGAAGATCGCCTCGTTGGTATAGGCGGGCCAGCCCAGCCGCAGCATGGTGGGCCACTGGATGCGGCGGAACTTCTGCCAGCCGGAAATGCCATAGGCATCGGCGGCCTCGAGATCACCTTTCGGGATCGACCGCAGCGCGCCGTAAAAGATCTCGGCCGAATAGGCGGCGGTGTTCAAAAACAGCACCAACAGCGCCCCCGCCCAAGCTTTGGTCAGCCAGCCGGTCTGCACGGTGAGGCCGAAGACCTCGATCCCGGTGCGCGGCAACAGGACCAGCATTTCATAGGCGATGAAGAACTGGATGAACAAGGGCGAGCCGCGAAAGACAAAGATGAACCAATCGGCGGGCTTGCGCAGCCAAGGGTTCTGCGCCGCCTTGGCCAAGGCCAGCGCATTGGCAAAAAAGAAGCCCAAGGCCAGCGCCAAAGCGCCGAAGTAGACATTCCAGATCATGCCGGACCCGATCAGCGTGAAATGCTGACACAGCGTGAAATCGGTTTTCGGAAGCAGGTTCTCGCCATAGCCGATTGAGCGGAAGGCATAGGCCTGCACGGTTTCCCAGCATGTCATGGTCATATGGCAGCCTTTCGCATGGCTTCACCTGCGGCGGTGGCTTGCCCCTTTGACAGACGCGCCGAGAGCCGGCCCAGAACGCCCTCGGACAGCTTTGTCATCAGAAGGTAAAAGCACAAGAGCGCGAGGAAGTACCACAGCCGCCAGTCGGGGTGCGGGTATTCATAGGCTTTGGTTTTCGAGCCCCCCAATTCACGCGCGTAATAGACGATGTCTTCAATCCCCAAGAGGAACAGAAGCGGCGTCGCCTTGAGCAGGATCATCCACAGGTTCGACAGGCCGGGCAGGGCATAGACCCACATCTGCGGCACCAAAATCCGGCGAAACACCTGGCGCTGGCTCATGCCATACGCCTCGGCGGTCTCGAGCTGGGCGCGCGGCACCGCCTGCATCGCGCCATACAGCACATTGGCGACAAAGGCGCCGAACACGATGGAAAAGGTAACCACTGCAAGGAAGAAACCATAGGCATCGTGCCAAAAGGCGTCAGATTTGGCCAAGGGCACCTTGGCCTCTTGGCAGACCCGGAACTCCAGCCCCTGCCAGGGCCAAGCGCCATCGGGGCAGACCATCAGGCTTTTGGCATATTCAATGCCCTGATCCAGCGCGATGACGAAAAACAGAAAGAACACGATGTCCGGCACGCCGCGCACCATGGCGATATAGACCTTGCCCAGCATCCGCGCGGGCAAGAACTGCGACCGCGCCGCCGTTGCCCCGCCAAAGCCAAAGGCCATAGCGCTGGGTGCGGTGATCGCGACAAGGCTGAGAACTGTCAGGAAGGACCAGTAGAAATCAATGTGCTTGCCCGAGGTCAGATAGCAGGCCAGCCATTGAAACCCCTCGATCGACTTGGGATCGGCGCAGAATGAGAACATGAGCGGCCCTTCGGATCGGGGGTCAGAAAAAGGGCGGAGGCTGTGAAAGCCTCCGCCCGATCAATGGCTTAGCAACCTTCTTTGCCGGAATCACCCCAGGTGACGGCGGCCGCGCCGAAGTATTCTTCCTTGACGATCATCGCGTCCAAGGAGCCATCGCACTTCATCGACTTGATCGCAGCGTCGAACTTGCCGCGCAGCTCGTCGTCGCTGTCACGCAGGCCAAGGCCGACGCCGCCACCGAGGGCGACTTCTTCAGCCAAAAGCACCAGCGCGCCGCCCGATTCTGCGGCCATCGGAACCAGATAGTCCTTGTCGGCAAACACGGCCACAGCCTCGCCGTTCTTCACCGCAGCCACGGTTTCTTCCGGGGTTGCGAATTCCAACAGGGTCATGCCCTGCTCGGCGACGTAACCGGCCTGAATGGTGCCGGTCTGAGCGGCCACCGGGCCCGACTTCAGATCGACATCGGCGGTTGCGGCCAGATAGGCCGATTTGGTCGGCGGCAGGTAGCCTTGGCTGAAGTCGATGACCTCTTCGCGCTCGTCGGTGATCGACATGCCGGCGATGATGACGTCATAGTTGCCCGACTGCAGGTTCGGAATGATGCTGTCCCAAGCGTTGGTCACCCACTCGCAGGTCAGGCCAGCGCGCTTGCACAGCTCATCGCCCAGCTCACGCTCGAAACCGGCCACTTCACCGGCATCGTTGATGAAGTTGTAGGGAGGGTAGGCGCCCTCGGTGCCCAGACGCACGACGTCTTGGGCCATCGCGGTGCCGGCAAGGCCAGCAAGGGCAGTGGCAAGAAGCAGTTTTTTCATGTGGATCATCTCCCGTTTGGTTTGGTTTTTCTGTCAATTCCGATCGGCAACTAAAGCCACCGCGCGGCAAATTCGTCAATGGGGCCCCTGCGGGCCGGGTGGCTTCTTGGCCCATAACCGACCGGTTAGGCCGCTGTCGCCGACAAGAATCCGCGCAACCGATCGGTCTGCGGGTTGCGGAACAGCTGTTCTGGCGGGCCCTCTTCCTCGATCCGGCCTTGATGCAGGAAGATCACGTGATCGGACACATCGGCGGCGAGTTTCATGTCATGGGTCACCAAAAGCATGGTGCGCCCTTCGTCGGCCAAGGCCTTGATGACCCGCACCACCTCTTGTTCCAACTCGGGGTCCAGCGCGCTTGTCGGCTCATCAAACAGCAAGGCGCGAGGTTCCATGCACAAGGCGCGCGCAATCGCGGCGCGTTGCTGCTGGCCGCCCGACAGCATCGCGGGCCAAGCGTCCGCCTTGTCGGCAATGCCCACCTTGGCCAGATAGCCGCGTGCCGCCTCTTCCACCTCTTTGGGATCGCGCTTTAGCACCGTCACCGGTGCCTCCATCACATTTTGCAAGATGGTCATGTGCGACCACAGATTGAACTGCTGGAACACCATCGACAGGTTGGTGCGCATCCGCGTCACCTGCGCGCGGTCTGCCGGGTGGCGGTTGTGCCATTGGCCTCGCCACCGCACGGCCTCGCCCTCAAACTTGATTTCGCCTTGCTGGCTTTCCTCCAAAAGGTTGCAGCAGCGCAAGAGCGTCGATTTCCCCGACCCGGATGAGCCGATCAACGACACCACAGCGCCGCGCGGCGCGACCAGATCGACACCCTTCAGCACCTCAAGCTGACCATAGCTTTTGTGCAAATCTCTGATCTCAATGACGGGCGTTGTTTGGGCGTCGGTCATGGGGGGCTTTCTTCTGGGCGGCAGGGGCAGGTGGTGGTCAAATAGGGCGCAGAATGGGCGGCATTGCAACGGGCTTTATGGCGCTTTCGCGCAGGGTTTTTCGCAATTTGCCTAGCCCAACCGCGCGATTTGCTCAGGAGAGGGCGGGATTGGCACGGCAAGATAGCGCTCGGCCGCGATTCGCACGAAGCCGCGCAGGGAAAGCGCGTCGCGGTCCTTGGGCGAAAGCTGATCCGCAGCTTCAACCAGGGCTTGAAAGATCGCCTCGGTATCTGCCCCCTTGGCCGCAATATAGGGCAGACCGGGCGTGGGCGCGGTGCGCGCCACCTCGCGCAGATCTGCTGCCATCGGCTCCCAGCGCTGGATCATCCGCCAGGTCAACGCGTCAATGGCCGCAAGATCGGCGCGGCCTTCGGCCACGGCCAAGGCTGACAGCCGATGCCCGCCCGTCTCAAGGCTGGGTTGGAACTGAAACCCCATCGGCGCGGCATGGTTTTGCGGTGCCGCCCAGCCTGACTGGCTGAGACCTTCGTTATAGGCAAAGCGCGCGGTGCAAAACTCGGGCAGGGTGCGCAGATCAGACGCCCGCGCCACAAAGACCGACGCGTAATAGCCCGCAGGGCAGCCTTCGATCCCGTAGTCAGGGGTGGCGACCAGGGCAACCTGATCATGCAGCTTTGCCCGATAGGGAAAGCCGCAGGTTTGCGACAGGACAAGCGAGGGGTCACGCCACGCCGCCCAATAAGCCGTGTCCCCCCGCGTCAGCGCGTCCGGCGCGTTGAGCCCGCGCGCGCGCAACCCCGCCGCGATCAGCGCCCAAAGCCGATCATTTGCGCCTGCCGTCTCGGCGCGGTCATACATGCCCAGTGACGCAATCACGGAATCGACGCCCGCTGCCGAGCCTCGGCCGATTGCACCGACGTCAGGCCCAAAAGACCGGTCAACACGCGCAATTCGTGATCTTCATGCGCATCGCGCCGACCGTCCGAGAGCGCCACCTCCCACAGTGCCACCGCCAGCGCCATCCGGTCCTCGAGCGGCACAGCGTCCTTCAAGACGCGGGTGAAGCGGATATTGTCGGGTGCCTCAGCCTCGACCTTCTCGGCCTCGGCGCGCAGCGCGGCGGCCTCGAAACTGCCAAAGCCATGCCGGGCCATCAAAACCCGGTCGATCCGCTCTACCTCTTCAAAGGCATAAAGCCCATCGGTCCGCGCCACGCGCACCAAAAGGGCGGCCAAGGCCAGATCGGCATCGGTGCGGGCAAGCGGGGCGGGGTCGGGGCCAAAAAGGCGCTGCAAAAGGCTGATCATGCGGCGCAAGATAAGGCTCTGGCCGGGCCATGAAAAGCCCTGATCTTGGCCAGAGAAGGGGGGCCGTCTGCCCCCCTGCGACGATCGGGCTTTGCGCCGCATGTGGGGCTGGGCGCGTTAGGTCGGAAAGCAGGCGCTCAGGCGTTTGGTCTCGGTCTCGATCCCGTAGGGTGGGTTCACGATGAACATGCCGGTGCCGATCATCTTGTGGCCCTCGCGCACCGGGGGAAAGCGCAGCTCGTGGCGAAGCGCGTCGGGGAACTGTGCGGCCAGCGTGGCCAGCATCGGCCCATGCGCGCCGCTTTGCAGGATCGGATACCACAGCGCCAAAACCCCAACGTTCCACTTGCGCGCGATCTGGCCCATGACTTTGGGGATCGTCAGGTAGTCGTCCTTCACCTCATAGGAGGGATCGATCAGCAAAAGCCCCCGGCGCGGGGTGGGCGGGGTGAGCGCCAGTGCCATCTCAAACCCGTCGCGTTTTTGGATATGCGCGCCGAAATCGCCGAGATTGGCCTTCAGGGCGGCGTTTTCTTGCGGGTGGAGTTAGGCCAGATGGATCGTGTCGGTTTCGCGCAGGCCCAAAGCCGCAATCATGGGCGAGCCGGGATAGGCACGCGGCCCGAACATGGCGCGGCATTCGGTCAGGCGTTGGAGATAGGGGTGATCGGCGGGAAACCAGCCTTCGGCGAGATCAATGCCCGCCTGTGCCTCGCCGGTTTTCAGCGCCTCGTCTGACCCCAGATCATACAGCCCGCGCCCGGCGTGGGTTTCGATATAGCTGAGCGGTTTGTCCTTTTGGGTCAGGTAATCCAGCATCCACGCCAAAAGCGCGTGCTTTTGCACATCGGCCAGATTTCCGGCGTGGTAGATATGTTGATAGGAAAGCATAGCTTGCCCCGATGAAAAAAGGCGGGCCAGATCGGCCCGCCCCAAAAACTCTGCCTGAAAGGATCAGTCCTTTTCGCGGCCTTGATAGGAATAGTCGTCGGTGTTGATGACAATCCGGGTGCCTGCGCCGATATGGGGCGGCACCAGCACGCGCAAGCCATTGGTGCAGACGGCGGGCTTATAGCTTGACGAGGCGGTCTGGCCCTTGGTGACAGGTTCCGTCTCGGCAATTTCCACCACGATCTTTTGCGGAAATTCGATCGAGATCGCCACGCCTTCATGGGTGCGCAGATAGCACTTCATGCCGTCCTGCAAGAGCACCTTGTCGTCGCCCACCACATCGGGATGCACGGCTACCTGCTCATAGGTTTCGGGGTTCATGAAGTGGAAGCCTTCGCCGTCCTCATAGAGGAAGTCATATTCGCGTTCATCCACCGTGGCCTTTTCCACCATTTCGGTGGTGCGCCAGCGTTCGGCCACCTTCACCCCGTCCGAGATGCGGCGCATATCGACCGATGTGGTCGGCGTGCCTTTGCCGGGGTGGAAGTTTTCCGATTTCAAGACGGCGTAAAGCCGGCCGTCGAGTTCAACGATATTGCCCTTGCGCAGGGACGAGGCGATGACTTTGACCATGGTTTCTTGTTTCCGTATCCGGGCTGTGCCAAAGCGGCCCGGACAGACCCGGGGCGCGGTATGGCGCTGCCCTTAGCGCAGTTTGGAAGGTTTCGCCAGATGAAAGCCGATATCTCTGTGCCATGGTGGCACCCAAGCCGCCACGCGGACCGCCGCCCGGCGCTTTTGGCCCGCAATCGGCTGCAGGCGGGCATCCGGGGGTGGTTTGCGGCGCGTGAGTTTCTGGAGGTTGATCCGTCGGCCTTGCAGATCAGCCCCGGCAATGAGGCGCATCTGCATGCCTTTGCCTGCACCGCGATCGGCCATGACGGGCAAGGCGCGCCGCGCTATCTGCACACCTCGCCCGAGTTTGCGATGAAAAAGCTGTTGGCGGCGGGGGAGCGGCGGATATTCAGTTTTGCCCATGTCTGGCGCAACCGCGAACGCGGGGCGCGTCACAGCCCGGAGTTTACCATGCTGGAATGGTACCGGGTGGGCGAGCCCTATGAGGTGCTGATGGATGACACCTTGGCCTTTCTGCGGCTGGCCGCAGGCGGGGCCACCCTGCGCCACCGCGATGCGGTCTGCGATCCGGCGCAAGAGCCGGAGCGTCTTTCGGCGGCCGAGGCGTTTCGGCGTTATGCCGGGATCGACCTTCTGGCCACGCTGGACGGTGCCACGCCTGACCGCGGCGCGCTTGCCGCCCAAGCGCAGGCGGCCGGGCTGCGGGTGGCGGGGGATGATGTCTGGTCTGACATCTTCTCGCGGGTGCTGTCGGAGAAGGTGGAGCCGCATCTGGGGCAGGGGCGGATCACCATTTTGGACCGCTATCCGGCGGCCGAGGCCGCCTTGGCCCGCGCCTGCGCCGATGATCCGCGTGAGGCGGAGCGGTTCGAGGTTTATGCCTGCGGGGTGGAGCTTGCCAATGGCTTTGGCGAATTGACCAACCCCGCCGAACAGCGCCGCCGGTTTGAGGCGGAGATGGACGAGAAAGAGCGCGTCTATGGCGAGCGCTATCCGTTGGACGAAGATTTCCTCGCCGCGCTGGCGCTGATGCCCGAGGCTTCGGGCATTGCGCTGGGCTTTGACCGGCTGGTGATGCTGGCCACGGGCGCGCCGAACATCGACGATGTGATCTGGGCGCCTGTGGGGTGAGGCGCGGCCCCGGGCCTGCCCGGGGAGAAAACGCTCCAGTGGAGCGTTTTCAGCGCCGAACGCCCGCGAAAGCCTTCGCGGGCCGGGTCATGTCGCGTTTACTCATACCCCTCCACAATGCACAAATCCGCCAGAGAGACCCCATCCCGCTTGGCCTTGGCCGCCTGATATTCGGGGGAATGGTAACAGTCTTGTGCCGCCTTCAGATCGGGAAATTCGATCACAACGGTGCGGGGGCGAACCACGCCCTCGACCACCTCCTGGCTGCCACCCCGCACCAAAAACCGCGCGCCGTATTTGGCGAAGGCTATGGCATTGGCTTGGCGATAGGCCTCATAGGCGGTGGGGTTCGAGATGGTGACGTGGCCGATCCAGTAGGCGGGCATGGGGGGTGTCCTTGTTTTGGCCAACGATACGCGCCTTGGCCCAAAGCGCAACAGGAGGGTCGCGCCCGACCTCGGGATGGCGCTGTGACGCTGGTTCTAGGCACTTTATGGCGCAGGGTCTTCCCCCGAAGCTCTGCTGGAAGCCGTCACAAACGCGCCCTCCCGAGGGGAGGTCCGCTTTCACGGTTTGCAAGCAAACCGTTGTCGGGAAACGGGGCGCGGCCCGGCGGGCTTCGCCCTTGATTCTGGGCAATGAGGAAGTTGTATACCCCGGGAGGCTACACCAACCGCTCCGCCTCCTTCGCCGCGCGGATGAAGTCCGCAAACAGCGGGTGCGGGGCGAAGGGTTTGGACTTCAATTCCGGGTGGAACTGCACGCCGATGAACCAGGGGTGGTCCTTGATCTCAACGATCTCGGGCAGGCGGCCGTCGGGGCTCATGCCCGAGAACATCAGGCCGCATTTTTCCAAGCCCTCGATATACTTGGCATCCACCTCATAGCGGTGGCGGTGGCGTTCTTCGATCACGGTCGAGCCATAGATCTGCGCCACGCGGGAGCCTGCTGTCAGGTTGGCGGTATAGGCGCCGAGCCGCATGGTGCCGCCCTTGGCATCATCCGCCTTGCGCCGCACGGTGTGATTGCCCTGCACCCATTCTTTCAGGTGATAGACCACGGGGGTAAAGCGTTTCTCGCCCGCCTCATGGTCAAACTCTTCCGACCCTGCGTTGGCGACCCCGCCCAGATTGCGGGCGGCCTCGATCACCGCCATTTGCATGCCCAGACAGATGCCCAGATAGGGGATCTTCTTTTCGCGGGCAAAGGTGGCGGCCTTGATCTTGCCTTCGGTGCCACGCTCGCCAAAGCCGCCGGGGACCAGAATGGCGTTGAAGTTTTGCAGATAAGGGGCGGGGTCCTCGCGTTCGAAGATTTCCGCATCAATCCATTCGGCGCGCACCTTGGTGCGGTTGGCCATGCCGCCATGGGTCAGCGCCTCGGCGATGGATTTGTAGGCGTCTTCCAACTGGGTGTATTTGCCGACAATGGCCACGCGCACCTCGCCCTCGGGGTGGGTGATGCGGTCCATCACGTCTTCCCAGCGCGACAGGTTGGGCTTTGGCGCCGGGGTGATGCCAAAGGCATCGAGCACTGCCTGATCGAGCCCTGCACGGTGATAGGCCAAGGGCGCCTCGTAGATGGTTTTCAGATCATAGGCGGGCACCACCGCCTCTTTGCGGACGTTGCAAAAGAGCGCGATCTTTTCGAGTTCCCGTTCCGGGATCGGGTGTTCGGAGCGGCAGACCAGCACATCAGGGGCAAGGCCGATGGATTGCAGTTCCTTGACCGAGTGCTGGGTGGGTTTGGTTTTGAGTTCACCCGAGGCGGCAAGGTAGGGCAAGAGCGTCAGGTGCATCAGGATCGACTGGCCGCGCGGGCGTTCGTGGATGAACTGGCGGATGGATTCGAAGAAGGGCAGGCCTTCGATGTCGCCCACCGTGCCGCCGATTTCACACAGCATGAAATCCACCTCCTCATCGCCGATGCGCAGGAAGTCTTTGATTTCATTGGTCACATGCGGGATGACCTGAATGGTCTTGCCCAGATAATCGCCCCGGCGTTCCTTTTCCAAGACGTTGGAATAGATGCGGCCCGACGAGATGCTGTCGGTCATGCGGGCATGGACGCCGGTGAAGCGTTCGTAATGCCCAAGGTCAAGGTCGGTTTCCGCGCCATCGTCGGTGACGAAGACCTCGCCATGTTCAAAGGGCGACATCGTGCCGGGATCGACGTTGAGATAGGGGTCAAGCTTGCGCAGCCGAACCGTATAGCCGCGCGCCTGCAACAAGGCTCCGAGCGCGGCCGAGGCCAACCCTTTGCCAAGCGAGGACACCACGCCGCCGGTGATGAAAATATAGCGTGCCATGTGGGGTCTCCCGTGTGGTTCAAAGGGTCGATTCGCGGTTCAAGAATCGCAGCATCACGGGAGTTGATCCTTAGCCGAGACGGACCAAGGACGCAACTGCACCGCAAGATGCAGTCATGAACTATGCGAAAACCGCAACAGATTGAGGGTCAGTCTTCGGCTTTTTGGGGTGTTGCCGGGGCATCGGCCGGAGCGGGCGGCAAAAGGTCCGAGGCCGCGGGCAGGTTAGGTTCTGCCGCTTTCGGCACTTCGATGCCAATCTGGTCGGCCACCGAGCCGGTCTTGCCTTCGCCCGCCGCAAGGATGGTCAGCGTCAGCGAGGTGCAGATGAAGGCCGCGGCCAAAGCCCAGGTGATCTTGCCCAGTGCTGTTGCGGCGCCACGCGCCGAAATCGCCCCGCCGCCACCGCCGCCCATGCCAAGGCCACCGCCTTCAGAGCGCTGAAGCAAGACAACGCCGATCAAAAGAAGTGCAAGGATGAGGTGGATGGTGAGAACAACGTTTTCCATGGGGCCTTCGCAAAGCTGACGCGCCTATCTAGGCGCAAGGGCGGGGCCGCGCAAGGGGCTTGGCGGGCGCATCGCGCCCTGCGGGCACTCTGCGCTGGAAGATGGGCCGCAAGATGGGGGCGGCTGGCCGCGGGATTGGGGGCGGGCGTTGGGATGCCTCCGGCGGGGGTATTTGGGCCAAGATGAAAGTGTGGGGCGGGTCAGGCGGGCGCGGGCGAGCGGCACACGGCCGAGAGTTTGTTGCCATCGGGGTCGCGCAGATAGCAGGCGTAGAAGTCGGGTGCATAGGGGCGCAGTCCGGGCGCGCCTTCATCTGTGCCGCCTGCAGCAAGCCCGGCGGCGTGAAAGGCATCGACCGCCGCGCGGCTGGGGGCGAGGAGTGCGGGCATGGAGCCATTGCCGACCGTGGCGGGAAGATCGTTATAGGGTTTGGTGATCCAAAGCCCGATGGTCGCGGGGGCTGGGGGGCCGTAGCCCGCTTCGAGCTCATCGATAAAGCGCTGTTCCAGCCCCAGGCAGGGCATCACCGCATCATAAAACCGCGTCGCGCGGGCCAGATCATTGGTCCCCAATGTGATATAAAGCAGCATCATCCCCCCTTGCGGGCATATTGCTGTTTCGCTGGCCGCGCC
>JBMSKG010000076.1:0-11327 GCA_049419625.1 Paracoccaceae bacterium
GCCGATGCGCCCAAACCGCCCACATATCCCTTCAGATATCTGATTTTCAAAGAGCTATCTTCGGACAAAATTTTCAACGGGCGCTATTTCCTAGCGCTTCGTCGAAGGCCTTGTCTTCTGATTTTCCGAACCGTTGCTATTACTTACGTCGTCGCTTCAGTCCGTCACCGTCGCTGTGTCGCTTCGGTGAGGCGGTGTTTACGGTTGGTCGTCGGAAGCCGCAAGGGCAAAAAACACCGGCCGTCACATTTTTTTTGGGTTTTCTGTTTTTCCCACGAAATCTTGGGGTTGGCGGAAGTTTTGGCACAAGTGGCTCCGGCGTCGCGCAATTTTGTTTCCGTATACGGGCGCGACTCGGCGGTCTTGTTTCTGCTTTTTCACGGTATGCCTCTGCCTTCAGCGCACACCAGCACCGTGGCGTGCCGGCCAAAGCCATGATTCCCCCCATTCGGTGGCCCAGTCTGGGCAGCGGCGACTGGAAAACAGCCGAATCTGTTGTGGTGGTGCTGGCAGAGTGGACTTGACCGACATGGCATTTCGCTTAACATGTTAAGTTATAGGGAGTGAGTCGATGCCGCATCTGACCGTTGAATACTCGGGCAATCTCGAGAGAGAGACTAACCTGACGGCCTTGTGCCACGCCCTTCACGGCTGCATGGTGGCGTCGGGCCTGTTTGAGCTGGGTGCCATCCGGGTGCGTGCGCGGCCCTGTCCGAATTATGCCGTGGCCGATCTTTTGCCGCAGAACGCCTTTGCCGACATAATCCTGCGGATCGGGCAGGGCCGCAGCGAGGCGGACAGAAAAGCAATCGGCGCGGCGCTCATGGCGGAGGCTGAGGCGCATTTTGCGCCGCAGCTTGCCCATCCCCATTTCGCCCTGTCACTGGAGGTACAGGAAATCTCTGCACCCTTCAGCTGGAAGACCAATGCCATCCACTCACGCCTGAGGACCAGATGACCAAGCTTGATGACAATATCGCACGCGCGACAGGCTTTCTGGCCCGGTTTGGCCGGGATGGGGTGCTGAACCATATTGGGGGCCAGGCGGTTCCAGCCGCTTCGGGCAAGACCTTCGAGATTATCTCACCGGTTGATCTGAAGCCCTTGGCGCAGGTGGCGCGCAGCGAGGCGGCCGATGTGGACGCCGCCGCCCATGCCGCGCAGGCGGCCTTTGCATCCTGGGCCGCCCTGCCCGGCGCGGATCGGCGAAAGATCTTGCACCGGATCGCCGACGGAATCGAGGCGCGAGCCGATGAGATTGCCATGGTCGAATGCATGGACACCGGACAGGCCCTGCGTTTCATGTCCAAAGCGGCGCTGCGGGGGGCTGAGAACTTCCGGTTCTTTGCCGATAAGGCGGTTGAGGCGCGCGACGGGCGCACGCTGCATGCGCCGGGTCAGGTCAACCTGACCTCGCGTGCGCCCTTGGGTCCCGTAGGAATCATCACGCCGTGGAACACGCCCTTTATGCTGTCCACCTGGAAGATTGCGCCGGCTTTGGCTGCGGGTTGCACCGTGGTGCATAAACCGGCCGAGTTCTCGCCTCTGTCGGCGCGGCTTTTGGTTGAGATTGCCGAGGAGGCCGGGCTGCCGAAAGGCGTGTGGAATCTGGTGAACGGCTTGGGCGAAGAGGCGGGCAAGGCGCTGACCGAACATCCCCTCATTCGCGCGATCGGGTTTGTCGGCGAAAGCCGCACGGGCAGCGTGATCATGGCGCAAGGGGCGAAAACCCTAAAGCGGGTGCATTTCGAACTGGGCGGCAAAAACCCGGTGATCGTGTTTGACGATGCCGACTTTGACCGCGCGGTCGATGCGGCAGTTTTCATGATCTATTCGCTGAACGGTGAACGCTGCACCTCCTCCAGCCGCCTTTTGGTGCAAGACAGCATGTATGATGCTTTCACGGCAGCGGTTGCGGCGCGTGCAAACGCGATCAAGGTGGGTCACCCGCTGGACCCCGAAACCGAGGTTGGGCCGCTGATCCATCCGGTGCATGAGAAAAAGGTGCTCTCCTATTTCGACATCGCGCGCGCGGATGGGGCAACCGTGGCCGCTGGCGGCAAAAAGGCCGAAGGACCGGGGGCCGGGTGCTATGTGCAACCAACCCTGTTTACCGGTGCGCATAACGGGATGCGGATTGCGCAAGAAGAGATCTTTGGTCCCGTCTTGACTGCAATCCCTTTCAAGGATGAGGCCGAGGCTTTGGCAGTTGCCAACGACGTGCCCTATGGCCTTGCCGCCTATCTTTGGACGCAGGACGTCACCCGCGCCTTTCGATTCTCGGAATCGGTGCAGGCCGGGATGGTCTGGGTCAATTCTGAAAACAACCGTCACCTGCCGACGCCCTTTGGTGGCACCAAAGACAGCGGCATTGGCCGCGATGGCGGGGATTGGTCTTTCGACTTTTATATGGAGACCAAGAACGTCTGTTTTGCGACCACCGCCCATGCGATTCCGAAACTGGGGAAATAGCCATGCCCGTTCCGAAGCCCAACCTTCACCCTGACTTCAACACTGTGCGCCTAAGCCATGTTGAGTTTACGGTCAAAAACCTTGCCGCAAGCCGCGCCTTCTATGTGGACACGCTGGGTCTGCAAATCTCGGGCGAAGAGCCCGGCGCACTTTATCTTCGTGCGATGGAGGAGCGCGGGCACCATTGCATCGTATTGCGTGAAAGTGCCGAGGCGCGGGTCAATGTTCTGGGCTTCAAGGTGTGGGACGAGCCCGACCTTGATCACGCCGAGGCGTGGTTCAAGGCGAAGGGCCGCCCGACAAGTTGGATCACCCGTCCGCATCAGGGCCGTACCCTGCTGACCACAGACCTTTTCGGCGTGCCTTTGGAGTTTTACGCCAAGATGGACCGCCTGCCGCCGATCCATCAGAAGTACGCACTTTACAAAGGTGTGAAACCGCTGCGGATTGACCATTTCAACACCTTCAGCCCCGATGTGGATGCGAGCGTGGCCTTCTGGAACGAGATGGGTTTTCGCGTGACGGAATACACCGAGGATGAAGACTCGGGCCGCCTTTGGGCCGCGTGGATGCACCGCAAGGGCGGCGTGCATGACATGGCGTTCACCAACGGGTTGGGTCCGCGCCTGCACCATACTGCGTTCTGGGTGCCGACACCGTTGAATATCATCGACCTTTTGGACCTTATGGCGACGACGGGTTATGTGAAGCACATTGAACGCGGGCCGGGGCGGCATGGGATTTCAAATGCCTTCTTCCTGTACATCCTCGACCCCGACGGCCACCGGATTGAAATCTACTGCTCCGATTATCAGACCGTCGACCCGGATCTTGAGCCGATCAAATGGGATCTTAAGGACCCCCAGCGTCAAACACTTTGGGGCGCGCCCGCCCCGCGCAGTTGGTTTGAGAACGGCTCACTTTTTGCAGGGCTAGAGCCAAGAGAGGCGGCGCTGAAGGCCCAGCCGATCATCGCCCCATGAGCCAGTTTGTCAGCTATACAACGGGGCGCGAGGGCGGATGGGGTCATCTGGATGGGGAAACCATCACCGACCTGACCGCCCACTTCCCTACCATGCGCGCTGCAATAGAAGCCGGGGCCTTGGCCGCCTTGGCGCAGGCGGCGGGTCCGAAACTGGGCTTGGATCAGGTGACGCTGACCATTCCAGTGCCCAATCCCGAAAAGATCATCTGCGTCGGCGTGAACTATCCTGATCGCAATGCCGAGTATAAGGACGGGCAAGAGGCGCCGCCAAACATGTCCCTCTTCATCCGCTTTCCGCGCAGCTTTACCGGGCATGATCAGCCGTTGATCCGCCCCCCGGAGTCAGCGCAGCTGGACTATGAGGGCGAGGTGGTGATCGTCATCGGCAAAGGCGGTCGGCGCATTGCGCAGGCCACCGCCTATGACCACATCGCGGGCATCACGATTGCAAACGAAGGCACGCTGCGTGACTGGGTGCGGCATGCAAAGTTCAACGTTACCCAAGGCAAGAACTTTGACGCCTCAGGGTCCATCGGGCCTTGGCTGGTGCCGTTTGAGACTGCCGCGCAGCTCGACGATATTGCCCTTGAAACGCGGGTGAACGGTGAACTCCGCCAATCAGATCGCACGGGCCGGATGCTGTTCCCCTTTCGACGGATCGTCGAATACATCTCGACCTTCACCACATTGGTGCCCGGAGACACCATTCTGTGCGGCACCCCCACCGGGGCTGGCGCGCGGTTTGATCCGCCGATCTGGCTGAAACCGGGTGACGTGATCGAGGTAAGCGCCGAGGGCGTCGGCACCCTGCGCAACACTGTTGCAGATGAGGTTTTGCCATGACCCCTGACCAGATTGCCGCGGCGGGCCAAAGCCTGCTTTCGGCCGAACAGAGCCACATTCAGCGCGGTCTTTTGTCCATCGAACACCCCCATGCCACGATGGATGACGCCTATGCCATCCAGCGTGCCTTTGTCGGTGCCAAACTGGCAAGCGGGCGGCGGGTCATCGGTTGGAAGATCGGCCTCACCTCTCGCGCCATGCAGCAGCAGTTGAACATCACCACGCCAGATTCGGGCGTGCTTATGGACGACATGGCCTTTGCCAGCGGCGCGACCATTCCGGCGGGTCGCTTCATCGCGCCCCGGATCGAGGCTGAGATTGCCTTTGTGATGAAGGCCCCTCTTTCCGGCGAGGTGACACGCGATCAGGTGCTGGCAGCGACCGACTATGTCGCCCCGGCCTTGGAGATTCTGGATACCCGGATCGTCCGGTCCGAGGGGGGCCGCACCCGCACCATCATCGACACAATCGCCGACAATGCCGCAAATGCAGGTATCGTGATGGGCAATCAGAGCCATGCACCGAACGCCGATCTGCGCTGGGTCGGCGCCATCGTGAAACGCGATGGCGTCGTCGAAGAAACTGGCCTTGGCGCAGGCGTGCTGGATGATCCAGTGACAGGCATCGTCTGGCTGGCCCGCCGGATGCACCACTATGGTCAGCAGATTGAACCGGGGCAGATCATCCTGTCCGGCAGCTTTATCCGTGCTATGGAATGCCCACCCGGCAGCCACATCGACGCCGATTTCGGCCCCTTTGGCCGCCTGACCTGCAGCTTTGCCTAAGGAAACCCGATGCCCGCTCCGCACAATGCCCTGAAAGCCGCCCTTGCCGCCAAAACCGTGCAACTGGGCCTTTGGATGAACCTTGTCAGCCCAATCGCCGCCGAAGCGCTGTCGGGCACGGGGTTTGACTGGCTTTTGATCGACGGCGAACACGGCCCGAACGACATTCCCACGATTTTGGCGCAGGTGCAGGCGATTGGCAGCCGCACCAGCGTGGTCGTGCGCCCGCCGGTGGGCGAGGTGCGGATGATCAAGCAGCTTTTGGATCTTGGCGTGCAAACCATTCTGGTGCCAATGATCGAAAGCGCGGAGCATGCCGCCGAAATGGTCAAGGCCATGACCTATCCGCCAAAGGGTGTTCGCGGGGTGGGTGCCTCGATCGCGCGGGCATCCGATTACGGGCGGATCACCGACTATATCACCACCGCCAATGACCAGACCTGCCTCATCCTGCAAATTGAAAGCCGCGCCGGATTGGCGGCCCTGCCCGAGATTTTGAAGCTGGATGGCGTGGATTGCGTCTTCATCGGACCGGCTGATCTGGCGGCGGACATGGGGTATCCCGGCAACGCCGGGGCGCCCGAGGTGCAAGCGACCATTGACGCGACCTTGGCCAAGATCATGGCCAGCGGCAAATCTGCTGGGATCCTGACCTTTGATGCCAAGGCCGCGCAGCGCTACAGCGCGATGGGGGTAACCTTCCTTGGGGTCGGTGCCGATGTGGCAGTGCTGGTCAAGGCAGCGGCGGGCGTGGTGCAGGCCGTGAAAGCCGGATGAAGCCCCCTTGCGGCCTGCAGGGTTTGCACCCCAGATAGGGGGTGACAACCGCAAAGGCCGCAAATGCCCAGCCCCGACACCCTGTTTCACCCTGACACATGGTTCCGCGAAGGCCGCGGGCCGCGGTATGAACAGCTGTATCGCCACCTCGTCGCGGCCATTGCAGATGGCACCTTGGCCGCCGAAACCCAGATCCCCCCAGAGCGTGATCTGGCCGAACTGGCGCAGGTATCCCGAGTAACGGTGCGCAAAGCCGTGGCGCAGCTGGTAGAAGATGGTCAGCTGGACCAGCGGCGCGGTGCGGGAACATTTGTGCGCGTGCCACGCGCGCGGCAGGACAATTCACGCTCCGCGCTGGTGTCGTTTACCGACTACATGCGCCAGCGCGGCAAGATACCGACCAGCCGCATCCTGTCAGCCGGGCTGCATGCGCCGATGCCGCATGAACAGCAGGCCCTGGGCCTGATGACGTCGGTTCGGGTGGCGCGGATCGAACGGCTGCGCAGCGCCGATGGGGTGCCGATGGCGCTGGAATACTCCTCATGGCCGGCTGACATCCTGCCCGATCCGCAGGCAGTGCAAGGATCACTCTACGACCATGTCCGCGCCTTGGGTCATGTGCCGACTCATGCCGTGCAGCGGGTGTCGGCGGCGAACCTGAAAGTCTCGGAAGCTCAGCTTTTGAACATGCAGGCAGGGCAGGCCGTCTTGCGGATCGACCGCACCGGATACCTTGCTTCAGGCCGCCCGGTTGAGTTCACCCGTGGCCTTTACCGATCTGACATCTACGACTTCATCGCCGAGTTGCGGCTAGAAGCCAGCCCAGTGACATGAAAAGGCCCCCGGAGCACGGGGGCCTTTTGCTTAGTGAATGACCGCCTCGCTTGGACGTGCCCGGCGCGAAGCCGACACCCTGTCGCCAATGATCAGCCCTTCAGGTCCAGCCTTGATTTGGATGGTGGCCCCGTCCAGCACATCACCCGCCAAGATCATCTCGGCCAAGGGGTCTTGCAGATGGCGTTGGATTACCCGCTTCAGAGGTCGCGCACCGAAGACCGGATCATATCCCTCGTCCGCCAACCAAGCGAGCGCATCGGCATCCAGTTCCAGCGTGATCTTGCGCGCCGCGAGACGCTTTTCCAACCGTTTGAGTTGAATGGTGACAATGCCATCCATATCGGCGCGGTTCAGGCGGTCAAAGATGATCTGCTCATCCAAACGGTTCAGGAACTCGGGGCGGAAATGCTGGCGCACCGCCTCTTCCACCTCGCGCCGCGCGCCTGCGGGATCGGCTCCTTCAGGCAGTTCCGACAAGGCCCGCGCGCCAAGGTTTGAGGTGAGGATGATCAGTGTTTGCTTAAAGTCCACCGTGCGGCCCTGACCATCGGTCAGGATGCCATCATCCAACACCTGCAACAGCACGTTG
Source organism: Paracoccaceae bacterium (assembly GCA_049419625.1). Taxonomy (GTDB): domain Bacteria; phylum Pseudomonadota; class Alphaproteobacteria; order Rhodobacterales; family Rhodobacteraceae; genus Tabrizicola_A. Next base: position 7,289 of record JBMSKG010000076.1, read on the forward strand.
AACACATCCGGATGGGCCTTTTCCACCTCGTCGAACAAGACCACCTGATAGGGCCTGCGCCGCACAGCCTCGGTCAACACGCCACCCTCATCGTAGCCGACATAGCCCGGCGGCGCGCCAATCAACCGCGCGACCGAGTGCTTTTCCATGAACTCAGACATGTCGATGCGCACCATCGCGCTTTCGTCGTCAAAAAGATAAGCGGCAACCGCCTTTGTCAGCTCGGTCTTGCCGACGCCAGTTGGGCCAAGGAACAGGAAGCTGCCCAGCGGGCGCCCCTCATCGTTCAGCCCGGCGCGGGCGCGACGCACAGCGTTCGACACCGCAACCACCGCAGCCCGCTGGCCGATTACGCGTTTGCCCAGCTCCTCTTCCATGCGCAAAAGCTTTTCGCGCTCGCCTTCCAGCATCTTTGTGGTCGGAATACCGGTCCAGCGCTCAACAACCTCGGCAATCTGCTCAGGGCGTACGGCCTCCGACACCAAAGCCTCGCCCTCACGCGCTTCAGCCTCGGTCAGCGCCTTCTCAAGCCCCGGAATCCGGCCATACTGAAGCTCGCCTGCCTTGCCGAAGTCACCCTCGCGCTTCGCTTGTTCAAGTTCGGCACGGGCGCGATCCAGTTGCTCTTTCAGGTCACGGGCCTGTTCCAGGCTGTCGCGCTCTGACTGCCATTTGGCCGTCATTTCCGATGATTGATCTTGTAGATCAGCCAGTTCCTTTTCCAGCCGCTCCAAGCGGTCTTTTGACGCCGCATCATCCTCCTTCTTCAGCGCCTCAGCCTCGATCTGCAGTTGCAGGATCTGGCGGTCCAACTGGTCCAGTTCTTCCGGCTTCGAATCCACCTCCATCCGCAACCGGCTGGCCGCCTCGTCGACAAGATCAATCGCCTTATCGGGCAGGAAGCGGTCGGTAATGTAGCGGTGCGAAAGCGTGGCCGCCGCAACCAAAGCACTGTCGGCAATCCGCACGCCGTGGTGCAGTTCATACTTCTCTTTGATTCCGCGCAGAATCGAGATGGTGTCCTCGACTGAAGGCTCTGACACCATGACAGGCTGGAACCGCCGCGCGAGGGCGGCGTCCTTTTCCACATACTTGCGGTATTCATCCAGCGTGGTGGCTCCGACGCAATGCAACTCACCCCGCGCAAGGGCGGGCTTGATCAGGTTCGCGGCGTCCATCGCACCATCAGACTTGCCCGCGCCAACCAGCGTGTGCATCTCGTCAATGAAGAGGATGATCTCGCCTTGCGCTGACGTCACTTCGTTCAGAACAGCTTTCAGACGTTCTTCGAAATCACCGCGATACTTGGCCCCGGCGATCAGCGCGCCCATGTCCAGCGCCATAAGCTTTTTGTTGCGCAGCGATTCCGGAACATCACCATTCACGATGCGCAGGGCAAGACCCTCGGCAATCGCGGTTTTGCCCACGCCCGGCTCCCCGATCAGCACCGGGTTGTTCTTGGTGCGGCGCGACAACACCTGCATGGTGCGCCGAATCTCTTCGTCGCGGCCGATGATCGGGTCGATCTTGCCGCTGGCAGCCGCCTCGGTCAGGTCGCGGGCGTATTTCTTCAACGCCTCCATCGTCTCTTCAGCCGAGGCACTGTCGGCGGTGCGGCCCTTGCGTACCTCGTTGATGGCGGCGTTCAGACCTTGGGCATTCACGGCGCCTGCGGTCAAGGCATCGCGGGCGCGGGTGTTCACCAGCGCCAGCGCGGTCAGCAGGCGCTCCACCGGCACAAAGCTGTCGCCCGCCTTCTTGGCCACCGCCTCTGCCTCATCCAGCACACGCACCAAAGACGGGTCGACATAGCTGTTGCCATCGCCCCCGGTCACCTTGGGCAATTTGGCAATCGAGATGTTGATCGCTTCGTTTACCCGTTCCGGGCTGCCGCCAGCCTTGCGGATTAGGTTCGACGCCAACCCTTGATCGTCATCCATCAGGGCTTTCAGCAAATGGTCAGGAAGCACGCGCTGGTGACTTTCCCGCATCGCAATAGTTTGCGCTGCCTGAATAAAGCCGCGCGAACGCTCCGTGAATTTCTCCAAATTCATCGGCTATCTCCTTTATAAAGCGCCTTCGCGGTGCCCAGAAACCCAGCACAGCCGCCATGGCCTTGACGATTATTTGGGGGCAGTTTCACAGTTTTGCAATCCCGCAGCCGGCCGTCATCGCGTCATTTCTTGCCCGATCAACCAAGCGCCTATCCTTTTGGAGAGGCGAATTATGCGCCTGCGCTAAATCCCTGATCGGGCCTTGATGGTATGACAGCGACATCGGGGCCACCCCTGAAGAACCGCGCAAGGAAAGGAGAACACCATGGCCATGGTTGAGGCAATGTCACAGATCAACGACAGGCCGATCTCTCAGGTGACGGCGTTTTCCCGTCGGTTCGTCAGGTCTGCCCGTGAAGGTGTCGCCGCCGTGTTTGTCAGCAGGACCGACGACGACACCTTTGCGGCAAAGCGCCTGAAGGCTGCCCAATTGCCGACGGTTCAAAGTTGCCAGTCGGGTATCTTCAACGAGTTGCGCCACCGAGAAGACCAGCGGGCTCGGCCCGTTGCCACGCCTCGCACCTGACCCTCTGCGGGTTGCAAGGTCGATCTGCACAGCAAGGCCCGGGGCGTGCGCGCAAGCGACAATCACCCCGGGCCTTGTCATTGGCGCAAGATGCCGCCGAAACGCCCCAAACTCTGCGCGACATGCTGCCAAGCCAGGTGCAGCACTGACATTTGCGCTTGTGATAGGGGCCTTCAAGGCCGCCAGACTTCTGCTGGATGACACAAAGAAGGCGGTACCAGCATGGACACTCCGATTCCGCTTTTGGCCAAGGTTCCGATCTATGACCTGCAGATTCATGTGGGCCGCTCGGGGCTAAGCTTGGGTGATGCGGTGGTGCTGACCCTTGATGCCCAAGGAAGGGTGATCGTGACGGCTCTGGTCCGACAGCGGGTGCTCGGGGTTTTCGGCAGAACCCGCTTGCGGAGCCTTGGACATTTGGGACCGGCGATCGACCGACTTCTCGTGCCCTTGATTGCAGCGGGTCAGGATCTTCGGGTCCGCGTCGTGGGCATCACGCCCGAGCATTTAAGCACCGACGACGGTCCAGAAGTGTTTGTGTCTGTTTGGGGTGCCCCAATGCGCGGGCCATACCGCACATAGAGTCAGCGTCTTGGAATTTTCCCTTCCAGTTTTTCCCATTTTGGAATATTTATTCCACACACCGGGCGCGCCCCGATGTGCCAAAGTCGGGCTTGGGGGAACGGGATGAAAACTCTGGACGTCATCACCATTGGTCGCGCCTCGGTCGATCTTTACGGCGCGCAGGTGGGCGGGCGGCTTGAGGATATGGGCTCGTTCCAAAAGTACATCGGCGGCAGCCCTTGCAACATGGCGGCAGGCACTGCGCGTTTGGGGCTGCGCTCGGCTTTGATTACCCGCGTCGGAAACGAGCACATGGGCCGCTTTATCCGCGAGGAACTGGCGCGCGAGGGGGTCAATGTGGAAGGTGTGAGAACCGACCCTGACAGGCTCACAGCGCTGGTATTGCTGGGCATCCGCGATGAGCAGCAATTTCCATTGATTTTCTACCGCGAAAACTGCGCCGATATGGCGCTGTGCGAAGATGACATTGACGAGGGCTTCATCGCCTCAGCCCGCTCCGTGGTGGCCACGGGAACGCATCTGTCCAACCCCCGCACAGAAGCCGCCGTGATGAAGGCGCTGCATCTGGCTCGCAAGCACGGGCTGCAAACCGCCTTGGACATTGACTATCGCCCCAATCTTTGGGGTCTGGCAGGCCATGGCGATGGCGAAAGCCGGTTCATCGAATCGGCGGCCGTGACAGCCAAACTGCAATCCACGCTACACTTGTTTGATCTGATCGTCGGCACCGAGGAAGAATTCCACATCGCCGGTGGCACCACCGATACCATCGCCGCCTTACGGGCTGTTCGCGCGGTGTCAAAGGCCACACTCGTCTGCAAACGTGGTCCAATGGGGGCGGCAGCCTTTACCGGGGCCATTCCCAACACGCTGG
>JBMSKG010000077.1:0-11172 GCA_049419625.1 Paracoccaceae bacterium
CTCAAAAGGCTTGTTGGAACTGCTGGTGGATGAGGCCGAACTGGCCACCCGCCGCGCCGCTTGGGTCCCCGAGGCCAGCCCCTATACCCGAGGCTATGCCAAGCTCTATATCGACCATGTCCTGCAAGCCGATCAGGGTGCCGATCTTGATTTCCTTGTCGGCAAAGACACCCGTCCCGTCACCAGAGAGAGCCACTGATGCAACCGATTTTCACTGACCTAATGGGGGCCTCGATCTTTATCACCGGGGGCGGCTCTGGGATCGGCGCTGCCCTGACCGAAGGGTTCTTGCGGCAGGGTGCGAAGGTGGCGTTCTGCCAGCGCAGCGATGCCACCGCCTTTTGTGACGCGATGGAAGCCGCCACCGACAACCGGCCATTGTTCCTGCCCTGTGACATCACCGACCTTGGCGCCTTGCAGGGCGCCCTCGCGGCTGCGGCCGAGGCCCATGGTCCAATCAGCGTTTTGGTGAACAACGCCGCCAACGATCAGCGCCACAAGACGCTGGAGACGGATGAGGCGTTTTTTGATTGGTCGATTGCGATCAACCTCAAGGCCTATTTTTTTGCCGCCAAGGCGGTGATCCCTGCCATGCAGGCCGCAGGCGGTGGGGCAATTATCAACTTCTCCTCCATCAGCTATATGATGGGCAATGCAGGCTACCCGGTCTACACCGCGTCGAATTCCGCGATCAACGGGTTAACCCGCAGCTTGGCGCGCGAGTTTGGGCCGGACCGGATCCGGGTCAACGCGCTGGCACCCGGTTGGGTGTTGACGCAAAAGCAAAAGGACAAATGGGTGACGCCAGAGGGGCTGGCGGCGCATTTGGCGCGCCAGTGCATTCCCGATCCGCTGGAGCCTGAAGACATTGTCGGCGGCTGTCTGTTTCTGGCGTCAAACGCGTCCAAGGCCATGACCGGGCAGGCCTTGGTGATTGACGGCGGGGTGGTGGTGACAGGATGAAGGCAGACTGGATCGCCGTGGATTGGGGGACGACCAACCTGCGCGCCTATGCCATGGGTCCCGAAGGGATACGGGCAGAAGCCACGTCCGACGATGGCATGGGCCGTCTTGGGCCGGAGGGGTTTGAGCCTGCGTTGATCCGGTTGATCGAGCCTTGGTTGGGGCCCGGCGTGACCTCGGTTCTGGCCTGCGGCATGGTGGGCAGTCGTCAGGGCTGGTGTGAGGCACCCTATCGCACCACCCCCTGCACGCCCTTGGACGCGGGCCAGATGGTCGATGTGCCGGTGCGTGATCGGCGCTTGATGGTGCAGATCGTGCCGGGACTGAAGCAGATGAAACCAGCCGACGTGATGCGCGGCGAGGAAACTCAGATCTCCGGAGCCTTGGCGCTCGATCCCGCCTTCGATGGTGCGATGTGCCTGCCTGGGACCCATTCCAAATGGGTGCAGATCAGTGCGGGTGAGGTGGTGTCGTTCCAAACCTATCTTACCGGCGAGATGTTTTCCCTTCTCAGCACCCAATCGGTGCTGCGCCATGGCATGGCGGCCACCGGCTGGGACGAGGACGCCTTTGACCAGGGCGTCGCCAATGGCATGGCCCGACCCGAGCGGCTGGCGGCGCATCTTTTTCGCCTGCGCGCCGAGGGCTTGATCGCCGATCTTGGCCCCGATGCTGCCCGTGCGCAGCTTTCTGGCCTGTTGATCGGGGCTGAGCTTGCAGCCGCGCGGCCCTATTGGCTTGGGGCGCGTGTTGCCTTGGTGGGCTCGGCCGCGTTGACAGCCCTTTACGCCCGCGCGCTCGCCGCCATGGGCGCGCCCACCCAATCCTTGGCGGCCAAAGACTGCACCATCGCCGGGCTGGCCCGTGCCGCCGGTCGCCTCATGAAAGCTGCCAAATGACCAGACCGCTGATTGCCATCCTGCGCGGGATCACTCCGGAAGACGCGCGGCCTGTGGCGCAAGCCCTCATCGACGCGGGCATCACCACCATCGAGGTGCCACTGAATTCGCCTGACCCGCTCCAGTCAATCGCCGCCATGGCGCGTGCCTTTGGGGATCATGCGGTGATCGGCGCAGGCACAGTGTTGACGCAGGCGCAGGTGCGTGAGGTGGCTGATGCGGGGGGGCGGATCATCGTCTCGCCCAACACTGATGTGGCAGTTATTGCCGAAACCCGCCGCTTGGGCCTGCAAAGTTGGCCTGGTGCCATGACCCCCACCGAGTGTTTCGCCGCCTTGGCCGCAGGGGCCAGCGGGTTAAAGCTGTTCCCGGGCTCGCTTTTGGGGCCCGAAGGGCTCAAGGCCATGCGCGCCGTTCTTCCCCATGGCGCCCAAGTTTACGCCGTGGGCGGCGCAGGTCCTGCCAATTTCGCGGCTTGGATCGCAGCGGGGGCCGACGGCTTTGGCATCGGCACCGCGCTTTACACCCCCGGCGCCAGCGCTGACGAGGTTTCCGCCCGTGCGCGCGCGCTCGTTCTTGCCTATGATGCGGCTGCCGCAAACGGAGCCGCCCCATGATTTTTGACAACCGCCCTTGTGATCTGGGCGAAGGCCCCTTGTGGCACCCGATCCGCCAGCAGCTCTTTTGGTTCGACATCACCGGTCAGCGCATGCTGTCGGTTGAAAAGGGCGAACAGCGCCAGTGGCGATTTCCTGAAATGGTATCCGCCGCGGGCTGGGTCGACCGGGACATGCTCTTGATCGCGGGCGAACGGGACTTGTTCTTTTTCGATGTCGAAACCGAAGAGATCGAAACCCTGGTCGAACTGGAAGCTGACAACCGTATGACCCGCTCCAACGACGGCCGCGCTGATCCGCAGGGTGGCTTTTGGATCGGCACCATGGGCAAGAACTGCGAGGTCGGGGCAGGGGCGATCTATCGCTATTTCCGTGGCGAGTTGCGCAAGCTTTACAGCGGCATCACCATCTCGAACGCCATCTGCTTTACCCCGGATGGCAAGACCGCCCATTTCACCGACACGGTCACCAGCCGCGTGATGCGGGTCGCCTTGGATGGCCAAGGCTGGCCAAAGGGTGAGCCTGAAGTGTTCTTGGATCTGACCGCCGATCCTTCTGGTCCCGATGGGGCGGTGATCGATGCGGGCGGGCTCTTGTGGCTGGCGCGTTGGGGGGCAGGTCAGGTTTCAGCCTTCGCGCCCGATGGCAGCCTTGTGCGCTATGTCAGCTTTGATGCGCCCCATACCACTTGCCCGGCCTTCGGGGGGGCGGATCTGACCACGCTGTTTTGCACCTCGGCGCTTGAAGGTATGGATCATGCCGCCCGCGCCGCCCATCCCGATGCCGGAAAGACCTTTGCCGCCCAAAGCGTTGCCAAAGGGCAGGCCGAACATCGGATCCTCCCATAAAGCGCGACCCGAGCATTGGCCCAAACGCAGATGCCGAGAGCTGCCAGCCGCTTTTCGATTCATCCGCCAACTGAGCTTAAGGCAGCGTCAGAAATGGCGTGGATAAAGCGCCCGCGCGCCCAGCATGACGGTCTCAATGGCCTCATCCACCGAATAAGAGCCTTCCACCGACATCAGGTCCAACCAGACCCCTTCGGTCATGATACGCAGCAGTCGGGCCGTGCGCTCTGCATTGTGGCCATAGCCGTATAAGTCATTCATTCGGTTGCAAATTTTAACCAGTGTCGCGTCGTGCAGCGCGTCAGCGGCGCCGCAGCGCGATTGGTACAGCGGGCGGCTTTGGCTTTCGCCCCAATAGGCGCACCAGGCGGCAAGACGGGCAGGGGTGCAGATGGCGGGCGCAAAATCAGCCCTTAGAAGGGCCATGATCTGGGTCTCTGGCGCGTCTCCAGCGGTTGCAAGGGCCTCTTGCCAGTTCGACTGATATTCGTCGGCCAGAAAATCAAGGACCTCCGCCAAGAGGTTATCCTTTGACTGGAAATGAAACAGCACCAGCCCATGGCTGATCCCTGCGCGCCGCGCGACATCTGTGACCGTGGTGCGCGAAAATCCACGTTCAGCCAAACAGTCGATCGTCGCCTCGATCACCTGACCGCGCCGGGTGGTGCGATCAAGCGTGCGTGGCGCAAGCAGTGCGGCATCGGGATCTTGGGCTGACAACGGCATCTCCACCTCATGACCGGCGATATAACGCTGCGCATAAGTGAAGGCCACTGGCAAGATTTGATTGACAATCCAGTCAGTCGCGTGAGAGCCTGCCTGTTAAACCGCAACCAAGACCGAGTGCCCGATGCCGAACGCCGACCGTCACCTCGCCTCGCCGCGGCTGGACCATTGCCCCGAAGGTCTGCCAAAGGCCGCCTACTTCGACGCAGGCTGGTATGGGCGTGAGATGGCGACGATCTTTGCCCGCCAATGGGTGATGGTCGGCCGGGCGGATGACTTTCCTTCGGGCCGGATGCGGCGTGTCAGTGTCGGTGCGGCTTCGGTTATCGTCTTGCGCGATGCGGAGGGTGCGCTGGCCGCCTATCACAACTCTTGCCCGCATCGGGGGTCCGAGCTTTGCTCGGCCGACGAGGAAGACGTCGGCAAGCTGATCCGCTGCCCCTATCACGCCTTTGCCTATGCGGCGCGCGACGGGCGGCTTGTGTCAACCGCCCATGCGGTGCCCACCCCTGATTTCGACCCTGCCTCCTATGGACTGCGGCCTGTGTCGCTGCGGGTCTGGAACGGGTTTTTGTTCTTGAACCTCTCGCAAAAGCCGCGTGACATCTGGGCCGACGTCGGTCTTGCCACCTTGGACAATTGGCCGATGGACGGCCTTGTGACCGCCCATCACTGGCAAAGTGAGATCGCCTGCAACTGGAAAGCGTTTTGGGAGAATTACTCGGAATGTCTGCATTGCCCGGGCATCCATCCCGAATTGTGCGAGATGGTTCCGATCTATGGCAAAGGGGTGATGGGCGCCTCCGAGGCCTTGGGCTGGACGCCAGAAGACCCGGTGCGCCCCAATCTGCGGCCGGGCGCGGAAAGCTGGACGCTGGACGGTGCGCCTTGTGGGCCGGTGTTTCCGGGATTGTCAGCCGCCGAACGGGCGGCGGGCTATAGCTTTGTCACGCTTTGGCCTTCCGCCTATGTTGTGGCGCATGTCGATTATGTCCGCTCGGTGCGGATCGTGCCATTGGGACCCGAGCGCACGCGACTGGTCGCCGAATGGCACTTTGCCCCTGAAACCCTTGCCCAGCCGGGGTTTGACGCGGCCCAGGTCGCGGATTTTGCCAAGATCGTCATGCAACAAGATGGCGCGGCCTCAGAAATGAACCACCGCGGCATGGCCTCGCCCTCTTTCACCACGGCGCGTTTGATGCCCGAGGAATACGAGATTCACCGCTTTCACCAATGGGTCTTGTCCGAAATGGAGCCTGCCCGATGACCAAACTTCCCTATCCCGCCCTGCCCATTCCAAACGATTGGGACCGGCGTGGATTGCCAGCTTGGACCTACCATTCCCCCGCCCTCTTCGCGCTGGAGCGTGACAAGGTCTTTCTGACCCATTGGCAGGTGGTGGGGCACGAATGTGACCTACCCGCGCCGGGCGATTGGCTGGCCTTTGATCTTTTGGGCGAACGCGCTGTGGTCATGCGGGGTCAAGACGGGGTTGTGCGGGCGTTTCACAACTTGTGCCGCCATCGTGGCGCGCGGGTGGTCGATGGCGAGACGGGCCATTGCAAGGGCGCGATTGTCTGCCCGTTTCACGGCTGGGTTTATAATCTGGACGGCAGCCTTCGGGGGGCGGCGCAGCCGACCAGTTTTGGCAACCTCCCGCGGGAAGAGTTTGGACTGACGCCGATTGAGATGGAGATTTTCCACGGCTTCATTTTCCTGCGCTTTGCGCCGGGGCCGCAGCCGACGGTCGCGCAGCTTTTGCAGCCGTTTGCGGCGGATTTCGCTGCCTATGGCCTGCGGGATGTCTTGCCCGTCACTGTGCCGGATTGGAGCATGGACCTGCCGGTCAACTGGAAATCGGTCCGCGATGTCGACAATGAGGGCTATCACGTCCCCTTGGCGCATCCCGGTCTGCAAGACCTCTACGGCCGCACCTACCGCGATATGCATCTCGAAAACGGACTTTCGATGTCGATCGGCTGGTTTGGTGATGTGCCGGGCAAGCAGTGGTCAGTGCGCCATTACGCGCGCATCTCGCCGCCCCGCCCCGAATTGCCGCAGCATCTGCAACGGGCATGGACCTATTACGGCCTGTTTCCCAATCAGGTGTTTTCCATCACCCCGGATGGGCTGCAGTTCTATCACGAGCTGCCGCTCAACGAAGGCCTCACCCGGTTGACCGGGCGGCTGTATAGGTGGCCCAATGAGACCCGCGAACGGCGGTTGGCGCGCTATCTGGCCATGCGGATCGACCGCGACACCTCGACCGAGGATCAGCAGCTTTCGATCTGGTCGAACGAGTCGATGCGCTCGAAGGCTTTCGAGGGGTTTCATCTGTCTGATCTGGAATATGGATTGCGCCGACACCATGACGGGCTGCGCCAGCTTTTGCCGGTGATGACGCTGCAATCCGCGCCGGGCGAAGACCAAATCGCCACGCTCAACGCGGAAATGTCTTGCCAGACCATGGTGCAGGAATAAACTGACTGACAAATCAACCAACAAAATTGTTCAGGGAGACTGCCATGAAATTGAACCGCCGCGCGGCGCTGATCGGCGCATCTGCGAGTCTAGCCATGCCCTGGGCACGTCCGTCCTATGCCTCGCCGGGCAGCGTCAATGTCTACAACTGGGCCGATTACATCGGCGAGACGACGATTGAGGATTTCGCTTCTGAGACCGGGATCGAGATCGTCTATGACCTTTACGCCAGCGCCGAGGAAATGGAGGCCAAGATGCTGGCCGGGTCCTCGGGCTATGATGTCGTGTTGCAATCGGGGCTTGGCCTGCACCGTCTGGTGGCGGCCAATGTCTATCAAAAGATCGACCGGGCGCGTCTGCAGGGCTGGGACACGTTGAACCCCGAAATCCTGAAGGTTCTGCAAGGGTTTGACCCGGACAATGCCCATGGCGTGCCCTATAGTTGGGGCACGGTGGGGTTCACCTTCAACATGCCGCTTGTGCGCGAACGGCTGCCGTATGTTGATCTGGCCACATTGGATGCAGTCTTTCTGCCCGAGAATGCCGCCAAGCTGGCCGACTGTGGTATCTCGCTTTTGGACAGCCCGACAGACATTGGCTTTATGGTCATGCGCTGGCTGGGTCTCGACGCGGACGCGGGGACGCCCGAAACCTACGCCCAAATGGCCGCGGCCTTCGCGCGTATCCGCGAGTACGTCACCACCTTTGACAACACCAATTACCTGACCAGCCTGCCCAATCAGGAAATCTGTGTCGCCAACACATGGTCAGGCGATTACGGCGTTGCCAAGGCCCGCGCGGCCGAGGCCGGGATTGAGGTGGATCTGGTTTACTTCGTGCCCAAAACCGGCGCTCCGGCTTGGTTCGATCTTTGGGCCATGCCGGCGGATGCGGCGAATGTCGACAACGCCTATACCTTCCTCAATTACATGCTGCGCCCCGAGGTTCTGGCGGCCTGCACCAATTACACCGGCTATGCCAACTCTAGCCTTGCCGCCACGGCATTGGTGGATCCGGCGATTGCCAGCGATCCGGCAATCTATCCCGATGCCGAAACCCTGTCCCGGCTTTACACGCCCAAGCCGCAAACGGCCGAACAGGACGCCGCCATCACGCGGATCTGGACGGATATCAAGGCGGGCGGCTGACAGATGGACGCGGAGGCGGGGCGGGACGCCTTTCTCCGCATCGAAGGGGTCTCGAAAAACTTTGGCAGCTTTCAGGCCGTGCATGACGTCAGCCTGACCGTCGGCAAGGGCGAGATCTTCTCGCTCTTGGGCGGGTCGGGCTGCGGCAAGACCACGCTGTTGCGCATGCTGGCAGGCTTTGAAGAACCCAGCGCTGGGCGCATCTTTCTGGACGGGCGCGACATGGCGGGCGTCCCGCCTTGGGAACGACCTGTCCATATGATGTTCCAATCCTACGCCATCTTCCCCCACATGACGGTCGAAGAAAATGTCGGCTATGGGCTGAAGCATGAAAAGGGCCTGTCCAAGGCCGACCGGGCCAACCGGGTGGCTGAAATGCTGGAGTTGGTGCAACTGACGCCGTTTGCCAAGCGCAAGCCGCACCAGATTTCGGGCGGCCAGCGCCAGCGCGTCGCGCTTGCCCGCGCCTTGGCCCGCCAGCCGAAGCTTTTGCTTTTGGATGAACCTCTGGCAGCGCTGGACAAAAAGCTGCGCGAACACACTCAGTTCGAGTTGATGTCCATTCAGGCGCGCACCGGCGTGACCTTCATCGTCGTGACCCATGACCAAGAAGAGGCGATGACCCTGTCCGACCGCATCGCCGTGATGGACAAGGGCGAGGTGCGGCAAGTGGGCAGTCCGACCGAGGTGTATGAGTTTCCCAACAGCCGTTTCGTGGCGGGCTTCATCGGCTCGATCAACACCTTCGAGGCCAGTGTTCTGGGCCGTGAAGGCCCGCATCTGCGCCTGTCGGTGCCCATGCTCGGTGCCGAGGTTCTGGCCCGCGATGTTGCGGCGGTTGCTGCGGGGGAGGCGGTGACGCTGGCCATCCGTCCCGAAAAGCTGCGCATTTCGCGTGACCGGCCCGAGGGGACCAATGCGCTGGCCGGAACCGTGCGCGATCTGGCCTATTTCGGCAAAGACAGCCTCTACCGAATTGACCTTGCCGGGGGCGGCATGGTGCAGGCCCATGCGGTCAACGCCCGCCGTGGCGATGAAGGCGCGCGCGTGGCGGATTGGGATGATCAGGTCTTTGTCGGGTTCGACCCCGCCTCAGCCTTGGTGCTGGTGGCCTGAGGATGACCCGGGCCACCCTTCAGCGCTGGTTCGACGACAAGGGCTGGCCCGCCCTTCTGATCGGTCTGCCTTACCTTTGGCTCGTCGTCTTTTTCCTGTTGCCCTTCCTCGTCGTCGTCGTGATGAGCGTGGCCACCAAGACCCCGACCGCGCCGCCCTTTTCGCTGGGCGGTGAGCATCCTTGGATCAATCTCGACACCTACGCCCGCATCTTCACCGATGAACTTTACCTGCGCGCCTTTCTGACCTCGCTGGTCAATGCTGCGATTGCAACGCTGTTCTGCCTGCTGATCGGCTATCCGATGGCGCTTGGGCTGACGCGCGTGTCGCCCGCGTGGCGCAATGTCCTGTTGATGCTGGTGATCTTGCCATTCTGGACCTCGTTCCTGCTGCGGGTCTATGCGTGGATGGGGCTGATGGGCAAGAATTCCTGGTTCAATGTCATGTTGACGGACGCGTGGAATTTTCTGGTGCCAATTGATTGGGCCGTCAGATCCATCCCGATGATGCATTCCAATTTCGCCGTTGTTCTGGTGATGGTTTACACCTACCTGCCCTTCATGATCTTGCCACTTTATGCCAGCCTTGAACGGCTGGATCCGACGCTGGACGAGGCGGCGATGGATTTGGGCAGCCGTCCGTCCCGTGTGTTCTTGGACGTCACGCTGCCGCAGTCAATTCCCGGCATCATCGCGGGCGGTATGCTGGTGTTCATCCCGGCTGCCGGAGAGTTGGTGATCCCCACGCTGGTGGGCGATGCCGGTTCGCCCATGATCGGGCGGTTGATCTCGGATGAATTCAGCCAAGCCAGAGACTGGCCCATGTCGGCGGCCATCGCGGTGGCGCTGTTGGTGCTCATGGTGGGGCCGACGATGATCTACAGTCGCTATCAGGCCAAGGCGGAGGGCAGCAAATGAAGCGCCGACCGACCTTTCTGATCTCGGTCATGATCTTTGGCTTTGCCTTTTTCTACATCCCGATCCTGTCGATGATGGTCTACAGCTTTAACGCCTCGCGGCTGGCGACGGTCTGGGGTGGGTTTTCGACCAAATGGTATGTGGCGCTCTTTACAAACGATAAGGTCATCGATGCGCTGATCCTGTCGCTGAAGATCGCGCTGGTTTCGGCCACCATCGCCACGATCCTTGGCACGATGAGCGGCATCGTCTTGGCCCGCTATACCAAATTCCGCGGCCGCACGCTGTTTTCGGGTCTTGTCACCGCGCCTTTGATCATGCCCGAGGTGATCACCGGTATTTCGCTGCTGATCTTTTTCATCCTCTTGGGCAACTGGATCGGCTGGCCCGCCTCACGCGGGTTCACCACGATCACGCTGGCCCATATCACCTTTTCAGCGGTTTTCGTGACCACCATCGTCCATGCCCGGATGCTGCAGGCCGACCGCGCCATTGAAGAGGCGGCGATGGATCTGGGCTCGCGGCCTTGGCAGGTGATGTTTGACATCACCCTGCCGGTGATCTCGCCCGCCATCATGTCGGGCTGGCTTTTGGCCTTTACGATCAGTCTGGATGATGTGGTCATCACCGCCTTCACCACCGGGCCCGGCTCAACGACCTTGCCGCTCCTGATCTGGTCCAAGGTCAAACTCGGCGTCACACCCGATATCAACGCTTTGGCCACGCTGATGGTGGTGACCGTGGGCCTTGGGGTTATCGCCGCCGGGATCATCATGAACCGGGCTGAAAAGCGACGGCTGGCCGAGGAACGGCTGGCGTTTCAGCGCAATGACTGATCCCGCCTTCTTTCTTCACACCCCCGTTGGCGAGCCCGGATCGGGCCGGGTGCGCTATGGCGCGGCGATGGCGCTTTATGCCCAAGGCCAGATCAGCGCCGAGGTGCTGGAGGTTTACCGCATCGCCTCAGCCCATGACGGGCGCGATCCGGCCACCACCCTGCGCGAGATGGGGCTTCCTGTGCCAACAACCGGCACCACCCTGCAGCCCTTGGCCGCGCCTGAACAGGATAAACCATGACCGAAACCCTTGTTCACAACGCCCGCATCCGCACGATGGACCCCACCGCGCCTTCTGCCGAATGGGTGTTGATCCGCAATGGCCGGATAGCCGCGCTGGGCCGGGGTGCTGCGCCCGATGCGGCCCATCGCATTGACGCCGGGGGCAGGCTGGTACTGCCCGGCTTTCAGGATGCCCATATCCACCTCCTCTCGGGTGGGGTTGATCTGGCCACCGCCGCATCACTTTATGAGGCCGCAAGTGAGAGCGACCTGATCACCACCCTGCGCGCCCATGCGGCGGCCAAACCGGGACTTCCCATCGTGCTGGGCTCGGGCTGGCAGGCGGGGGTCTTTGGCGATCACAATCTGACAGCGGCGGTTCTGGACCGCGCGGTCAGC
>JBMSKG010000078.1:0-11162 GCA_049419625.1 Paracoccaceae bacterium
GCCCCGAAAATCTCGGGGTCACGCGTGGCAAGGCTCTCGGTGAAAAAGCCGGTGGATACATTGGGGGACACGGTCATGACGGCGCTCCTGAAGGATGGGGTTGGGGTGCTTCTAGGACAAAGGTAGTGCGCAAGGAAGGTACGAAAACGACGCCTTCCCGCTTTGGGACGAAAAAAGTTTCGTATCGGAAACACGACAGCGCCGTCGAAAGCTGCGATTTCTTCCTCCTGACGGGGCTTGAGTTTGCCGCGCCGCCCCGCCAAGGTTGGCAGGCAACTTAGGAAACACGCCCGTGGCCCTTCCGCATATCGCCTTTCTGGCCAGCCCGGTTCCCGCCGCCCAAGAGGCGCTGGAGGTGCTGACCGGCCTGCACGGCCAATGCCCGCCCTATGCGGCGGATGTGATCGTGGCCTTGGGGGGTGATGGGTTCATGCTGCAGACCCTGCATGAGACCATGGGGCTTGGCCTGCCGGTCTACGGGATGAACCGGGGCACGGTGGGCTTTTTGATGAACGAATATGCCGCCGAGGGGCTGGCCGAGCGGCTGGCGGCGGCGGAAGAAGCGGTGATCAACCCCTTGGCCATGCGCGCGGTGGATGCGCAGGGCAAGATCACACATGCGCTGGCGATCAACGAAGTGTCCCTGCTGCGCGCAGGTCCGCAGGCGGCCAAGTTGCGGATTTTGATCGATGGCAAGGAACGGATGGCGGAGCTTGTCTGCGATGGTGCCTTGGTGGCCACGCCTGCCGGGTCCACCGCCTATAACTATTCCGCCCATGGCCCGATCTTGCCGATCGGCGCTGATGTGCTGGCGTTGACCGCGATGTCGGCCTTTCGTCCGCGCCGCGGGCGCGGGGCGCTGATCCCGAAATCGGCAGTGGTACGGTTCGAGGTGTTGGAGGCCGATAAGCGCCCGGTGCGCGCCGATGCCGACAGCCGCCCGGTGCCCGATGTGGTGTCGGTTGAAATCCGGTCAGAACCAGCGGTGCGTCACCGCATCTTGTTTGATCCCGGTCACGGGCTGGAAGAGCGGCTGATCGTGGAGCAATTCGTCTGATCTGCCCTGCCCTTCGGGGGCTTGCCGCCCGGTGCGGGACTAGCTGATCTGCCTGGCGACCCACCAACTGACCGGAAGCGCCAAAAGCGCGCCAAGGGCTGCCGCGATCAGGATGGGCTGCAAAGTGTCGTTGCCGGTGGTCAGCGCAATCACGACACCAGAGCCGGCAAGCGCCGTGCCGATCATGGAAAACAGGATCATCATCAGGCGGGTCATGGGAACCTCCATTGCGCGCGTTGGCCCGCTTATGGCAGGTTTCGGCCCCACGCGCCTTGATCGGTATCAAGATGCGGGAGCCTGACGGCCGGGGTCAGTCCAAGGGCCGCTTCATGCGCAGCAAAAGTCCGTCCTTCAGCCAGAAGTGATGCCAAAGCGCGGCCAGCACATGCCCGGCGATCAAGGCCAGAAGGACGATACGCAGCACCTCATGCACCTCGGCGGCAGGCTCCAGCCCGCCAAACCACGCCGCCATGCCCGACAGCGGCATCGCGATCATCAGCGCGTAAAGCGCCAGATGGCCGAAATGGGCCGCGCGGGCCAAGATGGGCAGCTCGGTCTTGGGCGCGGGCGGCACGCCGCGTGTTGTGCGCAAGACCAGACGCCAAAGGGCAAAGATCAAGACCAGCACTCCGCCGATCACATGCGACAGGACCAGCCAGTGAAAGCCGGGCGTCTGGCCGTCTTCGATCAGGTCCCAAGCCTCGGACATCGGGTCATGCAGCAGGAATTGCAGGACAATCAGGACGGTGACGATCCAATGCAGCCGGATCTGGCGGGCGGAATAGCCTTTGGGCGCGGTCATGCCCTGTCCTTTCGATAAAATGCGGCGCAAAGCCTAGGCGCACAGACCGCCCGCATCAAGTCAACTGCGCAAAGGCGCGTCCGAGCGGCTGATCAGTTCTTGAAGGTGATGGGCAGGGAAAAGCTGTAGCGGGTCTCGGTCAGCCCTTTGGGTGCGCGGGCGAAGGGGGCGGCGGATTTCACCGCCTTGATCGCGGCGGCATCCAGCGCCGGTTGGCCCGAGCTTTGGGCAATGCCCACAGCAAGAAGCGCGCCTGTGGGGGCGATTTCCAGCCGCACCTTTACGGTGCCGGGCGCGCTGTCGGCGGGCAAGGCAACTTTGCGGTTGATGCGGGCGCGGACTTTCGCTCCCCAATCGGCCTTGAGTGCCTTGGCCTCGCCCGCGCTGGCGGCGGGGGCAGATTTGGCGGCAGATTGGGCCGCGGGTTTTTGCGCCGGGGCGGCCGCAGGTTCGGCCGCTTTGGCGGCCGCTTTCTGGGCGGGCTTGGACGGAGCCTCGGCCTTGGCCGTTTTGCTCACGGGTTTGGCCTTGGGCGGCGCTTCCGCGGTCGGTGCGGGGGCTGCGACTTTTGGCGTCACCACTTTGGGCTTTGGCGCGGGCTTTTGGGCCAGAGCCTCGGGCAGCGGTGGGGGAGCCTCGGCGGCGGGCAGCGCGGTCTGGGGCGGGGCGGGCGCGAAAGCCGCCGGTTCGGGCAGCGGCGCCAGAACGGGCATGACCGGAGCCGTGGGCGCGGCGAGGGCGGGTGCAGAGATGGCGGGTGCGGCGGCCATGGCCAGCACCGGCTGCGGTGCGGTCATCGCCAGAAACTGTGCCTCGGAAATCAGCGAGACTTCGGCCGTATTCAGATCGGGCACCAAAAGCGGCCGAGCGGGGCTTGCAAAGACCGCATAGCCGCCCAAAAGCCCCAGATGCAGCGCGGTGGACACCAAAACCGCCCCCCGCGGCCCAGCGCGCCGGGCCGGGGCCTGAGTGGGTGGCGTCGAGGTTGCGGGGGCGATGACCTTTGGCGCCTTTGACAACAGCGGCATGTCGCGCGCGGGCACGACCGGGCACGGCGCGGCCGACGGATCAACCGGGCGCGCCAGGATGGGCGAGCCCTTGGCCTTTGGCACAGGCCGAGCGACAGCCCAAAAGGGCTGGCGAAGGGCTTGGACGAGAGGCGGGCTTGCGGTCATGGGCGGGGCTGGCCTGTAAACGCGAATCGGCAGAAGCGGGCGGAGATTTGGGCGATGGTGTCTTGTGCGCCGCAGGGGTTGTCAATGCAGGCCCAAGGACGACCGATGACACCCTTTGCCCGACGGCTGGCCCCCACGGTTGCCGAGGGCGCGGCGGATCAGAACCACTGGCCCGGCTCCATCAGACCCAGATCCATCAACTGCTGGGAGTGCCATTCGAATCGTACCGAATTGTGCCAGCGGAAATCATGGATGTCGAACATGGAGCCTGCGTTCGAACGCAGGGCCTTGGCGGTGCGAAAGCTCATCACCGTGGTGGTGATGTTGTTGTGCCAGGGGCAGGCGTAGGTGTTGAATTCTTCGTCGTTGAAGGTGTAGTCGGGCCGCAGCACGAGCCCTGGCTTGGCCTTGAAAAGCGCGATGCGGTCGATCTTGCGGCGCGGGGCGGGCACATGTTCTTCGAAGCGCCAGCGAAGGCCCCCGAAGAAATCCAGTTGCCGTTCTTTGGGATAATTGTGATTGGCCGCATCGGGACGGCCCAGCGCGTAATAGCCCGAGCGGTCAAGATGCGCCTGTTCCAGCGACACTGCGTTTTGAAAGCGCCCCAGATCATCGGCGTAAAGGTCGATGACATAAGACAGCATCGCCTCGCGCCGTTTCTCGGTATGAAAGGTCACCAGTTCGCGCACATTGCGCGTCTCGCAGAACGGGTGAAAGAGGTATTCGGCGTTGTAACTGTAATAGAGCCAAATCCCCGGCGCGGCCTCGATCAGGCGGTTGATGGCGGCAAAGAGCGCGCCTTCGAGATGCACGTCATGATCGATGCGGTGGATTTTGGCGACCAGATCGGCGGGCAGCGCGATGGGTGGCGGGGCCAAGAGCAGCACTTGGGCAAAGCCCGCCGCAAGATGGTGGCGCAGGGTGGTGTCCACCTCGACCGCGTCTTCGGCGAAGATCACGGCGACGGGCCCTTTGGCGAGGGCCGCCTGACCTTCGATCAGAAACTGGTCGAACGAGAGATAATGCATAGGAACCCGCAGGTTTAATTGTTTCGCAAAATCAAACAATGTCGCGGGCAATGCAAGGCATCAGTTCGAGACAGTTTGAGATAAGCCAAGCTCGCCCCAAGGCCGCAGGCGCGCCGGGCCTCGACGCACGCGTTGCGCGCAGGCTGCGTTTGGCTTATGGGCAGGGCTTGCGAACAGGTGTGGCCAGATGACCGACGTCAAGAAACTATTCATCAAGACCTACGGCTGTCAGATGAACGTCTATGACAGTGAGCGCATGGCCGAGGCGATGGGCGCGGAGGGCTATGTGCTGACCGAAACCGCCGAAGATGCGGATATGGTTTTGCTGAACACCTGCCACATCCGCGAGAAGGCCAGCGAAAAGCTGTATTCCGACCTCGGCCGGTTGAAGCCGTTGAAGCAGGCCAAGCCGGGGATGAAGATCGGCGTGGCGGGCTGCGTGGCGCAGGCCGAGGGCGATGAGATTTTGCGGCGCATGCCGGTGGTGGATCTGGTGGTCGGTCCGCAGGCCTATCACCGGCTGCCCGAGATGGCGCGGGCCGGGCGTCAGGCCGTGGACACCGAGTTTCCCGCCGAGATGAAGTTCGACCTTTTGCCCGAACGCAAGGCGCCGCGCGGGCCGACGGCGTTTTTGACCGTGCAGGAAGGCTGCGACAAGTTCTGCGCCTTTTGCGTGGTGCCCTACACGCGCGGGGCCGAGGTCAGCCGCCCGGTGGACCGCATCCTGAGCGAGGCGCGCGATCTGGTGGCGCGCGGGGTGCGCGAGTTGACGCTTCTGGGTCAGAACGTCAATGCCTATCACGGCGCGGGATCGGCGGGGGATTACACTTTGGGCCGCCTCTTGCGTGAGATGGCCCGGATCGACGGGTTGGAGCGGCTGCGCTATACCACCAGCCACCCCAATGACATGGATGATGACTTGATCGCCGCCCATGGCGATCTGCCGCAGCTGATGCCCTATCTGCATTTGCCGGTGCAATCGGGGTCGGACCGCATTTTGAAGGCGATGAATCGCAAGCATACGGCCGAGCAGTATCTGCGGCTGATCGAGCGCATCCGGGCGGCGCGGCCCGACATTCTGTTGTCGTCGGATTTCATCGTCGGCTTTCCCGGTGAGACCGATGCCGACCACGCCGCGACGATGAATCTGATCCGCGCCGTGGGCTATGGTGCGGCCTTCAGCTTTCGCTACTCGGCCCGCCCGGGCACGCCGGCGGCCGAAAAGACCCCGGTGGCGGAAGATATTGCCAATGCGCGGCTTTATGAATTGCAGGCATTGGTCACCCAACAGCAGCGCGCTGCCCAAGAGGCTATGGTGGGCCGCACGGTGGGGGTGCTTTACGAAAAGCCGGGCCGCCAACCTGGGCAGATGGTGGGCAAGTCTGACCACTTGCATGCCGTGCATGTGAACGATCCCACCGGCAAGGTGGGTGAATTGGTCACCGTGCGAATCCTGTCGTCGGTCACCAATTCCTTGGCTGGTCAGCGGCTGAGCTAAGCCCCGCATCCCCCAAGACGTTTCCAAATTCGCAACAACGCCGCCCCTGACGGCGCATTTTGCATCAATTCCCGCAGCCCGGCCAAAGGGTTCACGAGAAATCGCTTTACTTCACCAAATGGTGCGGGCAAATCTCAAAAGATAGATATTTGCGACTTCTGCCAGAGTCGAAAGTTATTGATAACAGGGGGGGCTGCCACGTTGGATCGCATGTCCAAAGCAGTATTGGGTTTGGTGACAGGGGTGGCTTTGGCCACATTCGGGTTTGGAACGGCGGCGATCGCACACCCCAGCCCCACAGCCCACGAGCATCCGCAGAATATTCCGGGCCCGAAGGTCTCGGGGAAAATCCAGTGGGGTATCTGGATTGACGATGATGGCTGCATGCACTGGTGGGCCGATGGTGGGCTGGAAGGCTATATGCTGGACCGGGTGAACCCCAAGACCGGCAAGCCGGTCTGCCTGAAGCGCAACACCTGTCTGGTGGAGAACACCGACCAGCTTTTTGCCACCGACAGCCACAAGCTGACCCCGCATGGCATGCGCCGGCTGGAAGATTTCTTCCGCAATGCCGGGGCCTTTGGCTATGCCGTCTACGGCCATACCGACAGCCGCGCCTCGGATGAGTACAACATGCGTCTGTCCGAACGCCGGGCGCGGTCTGTGGCCGATGTCGCCCGCGCCATGGGGGCCATGGTTGACCGCGAGATCGGTTTTGGCGAACGCCAGCCCATCGCCTCGAACTCGACGGCTGCGGGCATGCAGAAGAACCGTCGCGTCGAAATCGTCTGCTACCGGTGGTGACAAACATGATGAACACGTTGAAAATCGCCACGGGCCTTGTGGCTGCTACCGTTCTGTCGGGCTGTATCGAAGGGGTGACGCCGTATCGTGACTCGCCCGATACCGTGATCGCCACGGCCTTTGACCGGGGCCGGGATTCGGGCGTGCTGGAAGAGGGCCGCGCGGCCATTGCCTATGATCCCGACGGCTGCCAGGGCTGGATCATCGACGACGGCGTCGAGGGCTATTCGGGCCGCCGCTATGACCCGGTGACAGGCCTTCCGGTGTGCAACAACCTTTATTCGCCGGGCACTGTGCTGAAGGACTATCAGTCGCAATCGCCGGGCCTGCGTGACTACGTGCCGGGCTGGGCACAGCCCAAGCGGCGCTGGGGTGGCTGAACCAACGACCGCGTATCTGGTGTTCCGGTAAAGATTGCAGGGGCCATGGCAAATGCCATGGCCTTTTGCATTGCCTTGGCCGAGCGGCCCGGGACGCTATATCTTGGGCAAATGTCACATCCCTGTGGCATGAGACGGCAAATATAGCGCCAGCCCTGCGGAATTCACTTGCCCCGGGGCCCAAACAGGACGACGATCAAGATGTGTCCCTCTTTTGACCCGAACTCTCACAAGGAGACCCCATTGGGCATCAGCGCGCTGACCCCCCCGTCCCGTCCCGAGGATGTTGTCGAAACTGTCCTTGAATTTCCTGACAATCGCCTGCTGATCGGCCTGTGCGGTGAGTTTGACCGCAATCTGGCGCAGATCGAACACCAGATGGGGGTGCATATCCTCAGGCGCGGCAACAGGTTGTCGGTGATTGGAGATGCGGGCGCGCGCGAACAGGCGGCGGCGGTGCTGCGCGGGCTTTATGCCCGGCTGGAGACCGGTCGCGCCGTGTCAGCAGGTGATATCGACGGCGCCATTCGCATGGGCCGCCCGATGCCCGACACCTCTCGCCCCGACGGCGAGCAGATCGAGATGTTTTCCGGCGGCGCGATGGAGTTGCGCACCCGCAAAAAGCCGATCGAACCCCGGACCGAGGCGCAAAAAGCCTATGTCGCCAATCTGTTCCAGAACGAGTTGGGCTTTGGCATTGGCCCGGCGGGCACCGGCAAGACCTATTTGGCCGTCGCGGTCGGCGTGACGATGTTCATCTCGGGGGCGGTCGAAAAGATCATCCTCAGCCGCCCAGCCGTTGAAGCGGGCGAGCGTCTGGGCTTTCTGCCCGGCGACATGAAGGAGAAGGTCGATCCTTACATGCAGCCGCTTTATGACGCGCTGAATGACTTTTTGCCCTCGAAACAGGTGCAGAAGCTTTTGGAGGAAAAGCGCATCGAGATCGCGCCCTTGGCCTTTATGCGGGGCCGGACGCTGTCGAATGCCTTTGTGGTGCTGGATGAGGCGCAAAACGCCACGACCATGCAGATGAAGATGTTCCTGACCCGTTTGGGCGAGGGCAGCCGCATGGTGATTACAGGCGACCGCACGCAGGTGGACCTGCCGCGCGGCGTGGCCTCGGGTCTGGCAGATGCCGAGCGCATCCTGAAAGGGGTGAAGGGCGTGAGCTTCAACTACTTTACCTCGGGCGATGTGGTGCGCCACCCGCTCGTGGCTCGCGTGATTGAGGCCTATGAGCGTCATGAGGCGCAAAGCTGAATGCTTGCCGCTCCTCTGGCCCGTCTTCGGGCCTTGAGGGGCGGCGGCTTCCGCGCTAGGCAGCCCGCCATGGAACCGCTTGTCGATATCGTGCTGGAGGACGGCCGCTGGGAGGCCTTTGGGCTGGAACCGC
The DNA here is from genome assembly GCA_049419625.1 of Paracoccaceae bacterium. Taxonomy (GTDB): domain Bacteria; phylum Pseudomonadota; class Alphaproteobacteria; order Rhodobacterales; family Rhodobacteraceae; genus Tabrizicola_A. The sequence goes on from JBMSKG010000078.1 coordinate 8,138, forward strand.
TGGCGGACCGCGCGCTGCGCGCGGCGCTTGACGAGCTTGGCCTGCCCGCCACCGGCTTTACCCTGTGCCTCATGGCCTGCGATGATGCGCGGATTGCCGCGCTGAACGGCGATTTTCGCGGCAAGGCCAAGGCGACCAACGTGTTAAGCTGGCCCTCCGAGGAGCGCGGCAGCGACGACGAGGGCGGCCAGCCTGATCGGCCCGACCCCGGCCCCGCCGATGACCCTGAACACCTTGGCGACATTGCGATTTCTTATGACACCTGCATGGCCGAGGCCGATGCGGCGGGCAAGCCTGCGGCCGATCATGTGACGCATCTGGTCATTCACGCGCTCTTGCACCTTTTGGGCTATGACCACATCCGTGAGGCAGATGCCACGCTGATGGAAGGAATCGAGGTACGTGCCCTTGCAAGGCTGGGCCTTTCTGACCCATACTTGTAAGGCCCGGCACCAAGCGCGGGTATTTGGGATAAAGGATCGATGGGCAGTAGTAGCGATGGGTCTCCAGCAGCGCGTGGCGCGCTGCATGATGATGACAACAGTGATGAGGCAGACCAAGCCCCACGTGGATTTTTCGGGCGTATTCTGGATGCCCTGACCCCCTCAGACCCCAAAGGAGATGGCCCGCCGGAAGCCGGTGCAGGCCAAGTCGCCTTGCCTCAGGGCAGTGGTCAATTGGGTCTGGCCAACTTGCGCAAGCTTCGGGTGGATGATGTGGCGATCCCCAAGGTCGAGATTGCCGCCGTGCCTTTGGACATTGGCAAGGATGATCTGGTCGAAGCCTTTCGTCAGCATGGCTTTTCGCGTCTGCCGGTCTTTAAGGGCACGCTGGACCATCCGCAGGGTCTGGTGCTTCTCAAAGACCTTGCCCTGCAGCACGGCTTTGGCGCTGCCGGTCGGTTCAGTCTGAAAAAGCTCTTGCGACCGGTGCTGTTTGCTCCGCCCTCGATGCCCGCCGCGACGCTGTTGCAAAAGATGCAGCGCGACCGCGTGCATATGGCCTTGGTGATTGACGAATATGGCGGGGTTGATGGTCTGGTGACCATCGAGGACCTGATCGAAACCGTCATCGGCGAGATTGAAGACGAACATGACGAAGACGAAAACACCCTGTGGAAAGAGGAAAAGCCGGGTGTGTTTGTCGCGCAATCGGTCGTGCCCTTGGATGAGTTCGAGGCTGCCATCGGTTTGACCCTGCGCGCCGATGAGGATGATGCCGAGATCGACACGCTGGGCGGTTTGGTCTTTGTGCGGATCGGACGGGTTCCGGCGCGCGGCGAAGTGGTGCCGCATGAAAGCGGGGCTGAGTTCGAGGTGATCGACGCCGATCCCCGCCGGATCAAACGGCTGCGCGTGCGTCTGCCCGGCGCGGGCAGCGCCAAGCCGGCCGAGCCTGCCGAAGCGTGAGCCGGCGTTTGCCGACAGGGTGGCTTGCCACCCGGTTCGCGCGCTTGGCCGCCACATGGCCCGGCGCGCGGCTTGCCGTCCTTGCCTTTGGCGCGGGCGCGCTTGCGGGGCTGGGCCATGCCCCGCTTTACCTGTGGCTGTTGACCCTTGTGGGGTTGGCGGCGCTGATCCGCCTGGTGGCAAAGAACGGCGCGCGCGCGGGCTGGCTTGGACTTCTGGGCGGGGCGGGCTATGGCGCGGTGGTGCTGGTGTGGATTGTGGAGCCCTTCCTCATCGAGCCGGAAACTTACGGCTGGATGGCCCCGTTTGCGCTGATCTTCATGGCGCTGGGGCTGGGGGCCTTTTGGGGCGCGGCCGCACGCTTGGCCGCTGCCCTGCCCTCGCGCAGCCCGGCCTTTGGCTTTGCCCTGACCCTGACCTTTGTCGAGTTTCTGCGCGGCCATATCTTGACGGGCTTTCCATGGGGCATGCCCGGCCATGTCTGGATTTCCACCCCCATCGCGCAGCTGGGGGCCTTTGTCGGGCCGACGGGGCTGACGCTCGGACTCCTTTGGGCCGCCGCCGCGCTGGCAAGCCTGCGCTGGCGGCCTGCCCTGCTTGCCGCACTGGCGCTGTCCGCCCCATGGGCGCGGGGCGCCTGGACCCTGTCGCAGCCGATGCCCGACGGGCCGGGGGCCACGCTGCGGCTGGTGCAGCCCAATGCCGAACAGGCGCTGAAATGGGACCCCGAGCTTGCGCGTCGCTTTTTGGACCGGCTGCTTGACGCCACCGCCGCGGCCCCCGAGGGAACCGCAGTACCCGATCTGGTGATCTGGCCAGAAACCGCCCTGCCCTATTTGATGGACTACCACCCCGAACTTGCCCCGATGATCGCCGAGGCCGCCCAAGGCGCGACCGTGGCCTTGGGTGTGCAACGCGCCGAAGACGGGCGCTACTGGAACAGCCTCGCGGTGATCGAGCCGGACGGCAGCATCAGCCAGACCTATGACAAGCACCACCTTGTGCCTTTTGGCGAATACATGCCCTTGGGCGATCTGGCTTATTCGATGTTCGGCATCCCCGCCTTTGCTGCCCAGCATGGGGCGGGCTATACGGCGGGAACGGGGCCAAAGCTTTTGGACTTCGGCCCGGTCATGGGCCGCGCCTTGCCGCTTATTTGCTATGAGGCGGTGTTTCCGCAAGATGTGAACGCCGCCCCCGAACGGCCCGACTGGCTGTTGCAGATCACCAATGATGCGTGGTTCGGCACGCTCTCGGGCCCGTTCCAGCATGCCGATCAGGCGCGGATGCGCGCGATCGAACAAGGGCTGCCCATGGTGCGCGTGGCCAATACTGGGGTGACGGCGGTTTTTGATGCGCGCGGGCGCGAAATGGCGTCGCTGCCCTTTGGCACCCAAGGCCATCTGGATACCACCCTGCCCGCAGCCCTTGCCCCCACCTGGTTTTCGCAGCTTGGCGAAGCGCCGGTTCTGGTGTTGCTGGCCGGACTCGCCCTTGCGCTGATGCGTCGCAAGCGCCGATGAAAACTTGACCTTTGCCATGGCTTCGGCCAAGCGGGGCACACAGACTGTCACAACGGCTTCCTGGCGTGGCAGGTTTTCTCATAACGGAGCACT
>JBMSKG010000079.1:0-11128 GCA_049419625.1 Paracoccaceae bacterium
GGGGGGTCCCCCCCCCCCGCACCCCTGTGGGATATTTGGGCCACATTGAAGGCCGGGTCCAGTGCGGGTTTAGCCTTTGGGGGCGCGGAAGGGAAGCCTTAGGCCGCCCAGTCGATGGGGGCCTGGCCTTGGGCGATGAGCCAGCGGTTCGTGGCCGAGAAGGGGCGCGATCCGAAAAAGCCGCGATGGGCCGAAAGGGGCGAGGGGTGCGGGCTTTCGAGAAAGAGGTGGCCCTCGCGGGGCAGGCGCGCGCAGAGGGCTTGGGCGGGTGCGCCCCAGAGAATAAAGGCTTTGGGACCATCGCCGGCGAGGGTGGCGAGGATCTGGGTGATGAGGGGTTCCCATCCCCAGTCTTTGTGGCCATTGGCCTGCTGCAGTGGCACGGTGAGGGCGGTGTTCAGCAGAAGAACTCCTTGGTGCGCCCAAGCGGCTAGATCGCCATCGGCTTTGGTCAGGCCAATGTCGCTGGCCAGTTCGGTGAGGATGTTTTTCAGGGAATGCCTCGGACGCTCGCCCTTCGGGAAAGAAAAGGCCAGCCCGGTGGCGCGGCCGGGGGTGGGGTAGGGGTCTTGACCCAAGATCACGACGCGAGTGGCGGCGCGCGATGTCAGGCGCAGGGCGCGGAATGGGTCGGCGGGTTGCCAAGCGGGGGCTGTGGCGAGGCGCGTGCGAAGGGCGGGCCAGTGGGAGGTGAAGAAAGGCAGGTCGGCCCAGGCCTGAGGCGGGGCCGCGATCTCAGCCATTCGTGAGCCGGGCCAGCGCCTCGATCTTGGCTTTTGCCTTGCCGGAGTCCAGGCTTTCGCGGGCGATTTCAACGCCTTCCTTGAGATTTTTTGCACGATCTGCCACCACGAGTGCCGCGGCGGCGTTCAACAGCACCGCGTCGCGGAAGCCGCCTTTAGCGCCATCCAGAAGCGCGCGGAAGGCCACGGCGTTTTCGGCAGGGGTGCCGCCCTGAATGGCCTCAAACGGATAGGCGGGCAGCCCTGCGTCTTCGGGATGCACGGTGAATTCACGGATCTCGCCCGCGTTCAGTTCCACCACGGGCGAGGGCGCGACGATGGACAGCTCATCCGAGCCATCACCGCCATGGACGAGCCACGCCTTTTCCGAGCCAAGTGCACGCAGGGTTTCGGCCATGGGTCGGATCAGCGCAGCGGAAAACGCGCCGGTCAGTTGGCGTTTGACGCCTGCGGGGTTGGTGAGGGGGCCAAGGATATTGAAGATGGTGCGGGTGCCAAGCTCCATCCGCACGGGTGCCACATGGCGGGTGGCGGGGTGGTGCATGGGGGCCATCATGAAGCCGATCCCGGCCTCATTAAGGCAGCGCTCCACCACCTCGGGGCCGACCATGACGTTCAGGCCCATCTCGGTCAGCGCATCCGCCGCGCCGGATTTGGAACTGAGGTTGCGGTTGCCGTGTTTGGCGACCGGTACGCCTGCGCCTGCGACAACGAAGGCAGTGGCGGTCGAGATGTTGAGCGTGCCCTTGCCGTCGCCGCCGGTGCCGACGATGTCCATCGCCCCTTTCGGCGCGCGCACCGCGTTGCATTTGGCACGCATCACGCTTGCGGCGGCGGCGTATTCATCGACCGTTTCCCCGCGCACGCGCAGCGCCATCAGGAACCCGCCCATCTGGGCCGGGGTGGCCGCGCCTTCAAAGAGTGCGGTGAAGGCGGCCTCGGCCTCGGCCCGCGTCAGGGGCCGTGTGGCGGCAATGCCGATCAGGGGTTTCAGGATGTCGCTCATGCCGGGACCCGCGCCTTGGCCGTATCAAGGAAATTCTTCAACAGTTGATGCCCGTGTTCGGAGGCAATGCTTTCGGGGTGGAACTGCACCCCTTCGATCAGCTTTTCGCGGTGCCGTAGGCCCATAATGGTGCCATCTTCCAGCCAAGCGGTGACCTCAAGGCAGTCAGGTAGGGTTTCGCGATCAACCACCAAGGAATGATAACGGGTGGCAAGGAAAGGCGACGGCAGGCCGCGGAACATGCCTTTTCCTTCATGGTGCATCGCCCCCATCTTGCCATGCACAATCTCGTGGCAGCGGATAACATCGCCGCCAAAGGCCTCGCCAATGGTCTGATGGCCGAGGCAAACCCCCAAAAGCGGCACATCGGCGGCGGCGGCGGCGCGGGTCAGCGGGATGCAGATGCCAGCCTGGGCCGGATCACAAGGGCCGGGTGACAGGACAATCAGTTCGGGTTTGAGCGCCAGCGCATCCTGCACGGTCAGTGCATCATTGCGCAGAACCCTCACATCTGCGCCCAACTCGCCCAGATAATGCACAAGGTTGTAGGTAAAGCTGTCGTAGTTGTCGATCAGAAGCAGCATCTTGCTTGGCCTTGGCGGAAAGGGGATGAAGGGCGGGCGCAGTCGGGTTATAGATGCCCAGAGCAGGCGAGGGGCGTCAAGGCCTTAAGCCGCAGCGGTGTGGAGGCGAATGTGGTGTTGGATTATCTCAAGGGTCTTATGTCGGGCGCGGCGCTGGTGACAGTTGGTCTTGCGGTGGTCAGCCAAAGCACATTGCCACAGAGGCAGGCACCGGCAGAGACTGCCCTTGAGAGCGAAGCGGCGGATACAGCGGCAAAGACTGACGCAAACAAAGCCGGCACCAAAGCGGAGGCCGAAGCAGTCACTGCGACGCCGGACGCGACAGATGGGCAGGCTGAGATTGCGGCGCAAGCCCCAGCACCGGCGGAGGAACCTGCGGCTTTGGACGGACAGCAGGCCTTGGCCGATGAGCCGCTGTTGCGGCCAATGACGGAATCTGAAGCGCCTCCAATCGCGGCGATCGCGCCGGATCTGCAAACCAATGCGACCGTCGCGCCTTCTGATCTGCCGATCAGCGATGCCGCGCCAGCGCCCGCAGCCGAGGCCGCTCCTGAGATTGTGCCACAGACGACAGAAGAGGCTGGACCCGAGACTGCGCTTGAGGCGAATCCTGAGACTGCCCCAGAGACTGCCCCAGAGACTGGCCCAGAAACTGCCTCAGAAACCGCGCCAGAGAGCGTCGCAGAGGCCGTGCCCGAGGTGGTCGAGGCCGAGGGTGCAGATGCAATGGAGCCGGCCCCCTCGACCCTTGTCCCAGATAGCGGTTTGGAACAGAAAATTGTCGAGGGCGTCACGACCGGGCGGCTGCCGACAGTCACGCCCGAGCCTGCCGAAGAAGCCGTCGTGGCCAGCGCCGAGACGAGCCCGGCCGAGCCGTCGGCGTTGGGCACTGACGTGCCAGAGATTGCAGTGGATTTGCCGCCTTTGCAGCGCTTTGCCAGAAGCTTTGAAAACCCTAGTGCAAAGCCACTGTTTGCCATCTTGCTGCTGGATCCGGGTGATGCTGAGTTGCAGCGCGCGGAACTGGCGGCGCTGCCTTTGCCGTTGAGCTTTGTCGTAGACCCGATGCGACCAGGTGCCGCCGAGGCGGCAGCAATCTACCGCGCGGCGGGCCAAGAGGTGGTGATGCTGGCCACGGCCATTCCCAAAGGCGCCAAGGCGGCGGATCTGGAACAAAGCTTTGCCGGTGTTGCGCAGATCTTGCCCGAAGCTGTGGCGTTGATCGACACTGCTGATGCCACCTTCCAGGATAACCGCGGCCTGTCCGCCGAGGTGGTGACGCATCTTGATGCCAAGGGCTTGGGCCTTGTGACCTTCGACCGTGGGCTGAATGCGGCCGATCAGGTGGCGCGCCGTGAGGGGCTACCTTCGGCCATCGTGTTCCGCAGTCTGGATGATGAGGGCGAAGATAGTCCGCTTATTCGCCGCTATTTGGACCGGGCAGCCTTTAAGGCGGCGCAGGAAGGGCGCGTGGTGGTGATCGGTACGGCGCGGGAGGCGACGATTACGGCGCTGATGGAATGGGCGGTCGAAGGCCGCTCCGCCTCGGTCGCACTGGCGCCGATCTCTGCGGTGATGCAGGCGCCCTGATTTGTTGTCTTTAGCCTTTGCCCAACGCCCCGGGGGCCGCCTGCCCCCGGACCCCCGGGAGTATTTGGCAAGGCGCAAGCCATTAGGGCGGGGCCTGCCTTGGATTTGCGCCTTTTGAAATACTCCGGGGGTTTGGGGGCTGGCCCCCAAGCGCTGGCAAAGCACAGACCTTCGATCAGCCTGGGGCCTGTGACAGGTTTGCGAGGTCAGCCGTTGCCGCGGCGGGTGAAGAGGCCCGCGTCCTTGGCCGCGCGACGCAGGGCGCCAGATTTGTTCACGGTTTCCTGATATTCGGCCTCGGGGTCGCTGTCATAGACCACCCCACCCCCGGCCTGAATGTACAGGGTTTCGTCCTTGACCACTGCCGTGCGCAGCGCGATGCAGAAGTCCATCTCGCCGTTGCAGGCGAAATAGCCCACACCACCGCCATAGACACCGCGCTTTTCCGGTTCCAGCTCGTCGATGATTTCCATCGCGCGCACTTTGGGCGCACCGGAAACGGTGCCGGCGGGCAGGCCTGCAAGGAGGGCGGACAGCGCGTCTTCACCTTCGGCGATTTCGCCCACCACGTTCGACACGATGTGCATGACGTGGGAGTAGCGTTCGATGATGAAGGTTTCGGTTGGGCGCACTGTGCCAAGGCGCGCGACGCGGCCCACGTCGTTGCGCCCCAGATCCAAGAGCATCAGATGTTCAGCGCGTTCTTTCGGGTCCGCCAGAAGATCGGCCTCAAGCGCCTTGTCCTCTTCCGGAGTTGCACCGCGCTTGCGGGTTCCGGCGATGGGGCGGACCGTCACTTCGCCGTCGCGCAGGCGCACGAGGATTTCGGGCGAGGCGCCCACCACCTGAAAGCCGCCAAAGTTGAAGAAGAACATGAAGGGCGAGGGGTTGGTCCGCCGCAGCGAGCGGTAAAGGGCGAAGGGTGGCAGTTCAAACCGTTGTTTCCAGCGTTGGGAAGGCACGACCTGAAAAATGTCACCGGCGCGAATGTACTCCTTGGCCTTTTCCACGGCGGCCTTATAGCCGTCATGGGTGAAGTTCGATTGCATCTCGCCGACCTGCGCGGCCTCCCCCAGATCGCGGGGGGCGGCCGGGGCGCGGTCAAGATCGCGCAGCGCGTCCATGACCCGTTCGGCCGCCTGAGCATAGGCCGCGCGCGCTGAGAGGCCGGAGGCAACCCACGCTGGCGCGACCAGTGTCACCTCGCCCTTGACCCCATCCAGCACCGCCACCACCGAGGGGCGCATCAAGACCGCATCCGGCAGGCCCAAGGGATCGGGGTTCACATTTGGCAGGGTTTCAACCAGCCGGATCATGTCATAGCCGAGATAGCCAAAAAGCCCAGCCGAGACGGCGGGCAGTCCTTCTGGTAGATCGATGCGACATTCGGCCAAAAGCGCGCGCAGCGTGTCAAGCGGGTGGCCGGCGAGATCGGTGAAGGCGGCCTTGTCAAAGCGTGCCTCGCGGTTGATGCGGCTTTGGGTGCCGTGGCATTGCCAGATCAGATCGGGCTTCATGCCGACGATAGAATAACGACCGCGTACCTCGCCGCCGGTCACCGATTCGAGCATGAACGTGTCGGTGCGCCCCTCGGCGAGTTTCAGCATCAGGCTGACGGGCGTGTCCAGATCGGCGGCCAGACGGGCATAGACAAGTTGATTGCGCCCTTGCTCCCAGGCGGTTTCAAAGGCTTCGAAACTGGGTTCCAGACGCATTGAGAGACCTCAATTGCCAAGCTGGGTGTTGACCGAGTCAATGACACCCTGATCCAGCGTGATACCGGCCTGTTGGCCAACCGTGGCGGTAAAGAGCGCGGCCATATCCTGGGCAATGGAGCGTTCAAGGTTCTGGCGAATGGAGTCCTGCATCGCCTGACCTTCCTCGCCTGTGACATCGGCGGCAGTGATGCTGTCCAGACGCAACAGCGCGACAAAACTGCCAGATTCGATTACCCGGATTTCATTCGGTTGCATCTGGAAGGCGGACTCTAGCACAACGGCTGGACCAACATCCAAAGTGGCCTGCCGATCGGTGGGCGCCACAGTGGTGAGGCTGCCTTGGCTTTCCAGCGTGGCGCCAGCGTCGATCGCGGCTTTGGCGGCTGCGGCTTTGGCGGCCAGCGCGCGGGCCAAGGCCTCGGCGCGTGTCGCCTCGGTCACTTTGTCGGTGATCTTGTCCAAAGGCACCGGGCTCGGTGGTACGATCTCGACAAGCTGCATCGCGACAAGGCCACCATCTTCCATCAAGATCGCCTCGGGGAAGTCGCCCTCGGCCAGCGAGTCGGCCGAGGAGCGGAAGGACGAATAGGCAGTAATGGGGTCATTGTCCTCGGCACCGGCGGCATAATCAGTGCTGGCAAGTGTCATGCCGAATTCGGTGGACAGGTCCTGCAGTGTCGCACCGCCCGCGAGCGCATCGTCGATGGCTTCGACCTTGTCGGCAATGGCGCGGGCGGCGGCTTCGGTCTGCAGGATTTGCAAGAGTTCGGGGCGGGCGGCCTCGAGTGTGGTTTCTTGCGCGGCCAAGATGGCGTTCATGCGGTAAAGCGCCGGGCCAAGGGCCGACGGCAGGGGGCCGACCGTGCCGGGTTCGGTCAGGGCAAAGACGGCCTCGCCCGCAGCTTCAAGCTCTTCGCGGGTGACATCGCCAAGGTCCACATCTTCCAACGTCAGACCGCGCTCGGCCACCAGATCGTCAAAACTGGTGCCTTGGTCAAGCCGGGCCTTTGCGGCGGTGGCAGCGGCCTCATCAGGGTAAACGAGCCGTTCCACAAGGCGCTTTTCGGGGATCATAAATTCGGAGAGGCGTGCGTCATAAGCCTTTTGCACCTCATCCTCGGAAACTTCCATTGTGGCGGCCAGCGTTTCGGGCAGGAGTGCGGCATATTCAATGCGCTTGGCTTCGGGGCGGGTGTAGTCGGCGATATTGGCGTCGTAATGGGCCTGCACCTCGGCCGGGGTCGGTTCGGCCAGCGGCGTGTCGAGTGCAGAGGCGTCCAGGACAAGCAGGCTGAAGCCGCGCTTTTCGCCCGCCCAAGCGACCAACGTGTCAGTCAGCGGCGCGGGCGAGATCACGCCGCCCGCGACAGCACCCGTCAACAGTGCGCGCGCCACATCGCGGCGCACATTGGCTTCAAAGGCAGCCTCGTTGGTGCCGTTTTGCCGGAGTGTCTGGGCATAGGCCTCGCGGTCGAAGGTGCCGCTGATGCCTTGGAAGGCGGAAATTTTGCCAAGTTCGGCGGCCACGGTGGCATCACCAACGGACAGGCCCAGCCGGGCAGCCTCATTGTCGAGGGCGGCGCGATTGACAAGGCCTGCAAGCACCTGACGGTCAATGCCGATGCTGCGTGCATCGGCCATCGTCACAGGGGCACCAAACTGCCGCGTCAGGGTGTTGATCTGGCCCTGCATTTCGCGGGCGTAGTCATTCGCTTCGATCTCGATGTCGCCGACGCGGCCGATTTTGGCTGTGGCGCCGCCAAAGTTTTCAACCCCAAAGCCGCTGAGGCCCGCGATCAGCATGGCGACCAGAACCCAGACCACAAGGCTTCTGCCGCTCTTCTTTTTGCGCGGAGTGTCGTCGTGATCGGCAGATTGCGGCGCTTTTGACATCGGATTGGCTTTCCCTGAGGGGATGAATGGATTGCGAGACTGTCTAAGGGGTCACGGGCGAGGGGGCAAGATGGGCTTAGGCCCGCCACGCCGCCAAACGGCGGAACATTTCCGCGATGCCGGCGGCGTCGGCGTTGGCAAAGGCAATGCGGATCTGGCGTTTGCCGGCCTCTGATCCTTCGGGTTGGAACATGGTGCCGGGCAACATCAGGATGCCAGCTTCGGCCACCAGCCGTTTGCACAGCGCATCGGAGGCGATCGGGAAGGGGTGCTCGACATAAGCGAAATAGGCCCCGCAGCCCAGAAGCTTCCAGTCTGGCAGGGCGGAAAAACCGCCTTCCATCGCCGCGCGGCGGGCAAGGATTTCGGCCCGCTCGCCGGCGACCCATTGCGATAGGTTCTGCATCCCCCAAAGCGCGCCGATCTGGCCCAACTGGCTGGGGCAGATCGCGACGGTGTCGAGGAATTTCTCAATCTCGGCCAAACGGTCCGCGCCTGCCACCACTGCGCCCACGCGGTGGCCGGTCAGGCGGTAGGTTTTCGAGAAGGAGTAGAGGTGGATGAAGTCTTTGTGCCAGTCGGGGTCTGTGAACAGATCATGCGGACGTCCCGTACGGCTGTCAAAATCGCGGTAGGTCTCGTCCACGATCAGCGCAAGGCCATGGCGGCGGGCGAGTGCATGGAAGGCGGTGAGCGTTTCCGCCGGGTATTCACTGCCGCCGGGGTTGTTGGGCGAGACCAGCACGATCGCGCGGGTGCGCTCGGTGATCAGCTTGGCGGCATCTTCGGCGAGCGGGATCAGGCCGGGGCCTGCGGGCAGGGGCACAGTTTTGACGCCCTGCATGTCGAGCCACATTTTGTGGTTGAAATACCATGGGGTTGGCAAGATTACCTCATCCCCGGCGCCGGCAAGCGTGGCCATGACGGCGCAGAAAGCCTGATTGCAGCCTTGGGTGATGGCGACCTGATCGGGTTGGATGGTGCCGCCGTAGGCTGCCGACCACTGCGATGCGATCTCGGCGCGCAGGGCGGGCAGGCCGAGCACAGGGCCATAAAGATGGGCGTCCGGATTGTTCAGCGCCGCATCCGCGATCGTCTGGCGCAGGCCCAAGGGCGGGCTGTCCACCGGCGCGGCTTGGCTGACATTGATGAGCGGGCGTTCGGGTGGGAAGGTGACCCCGGTCAACCAGCGTCGCGCCTCCATGACGGGCGGGGCAAAGGTGGCGGCCATGGCGGGGTTCAGGGGGTGGGTCATATTGTGTCCTTGCTCATCGTAGGCGGCACCTCGCCAAGTGCACTTTCAAAAGCAAGTGCAATCCCGCGCCGGGGCAACCCGCCTGATTTGCCGCGAGTTTGCCCTGGCTTGCAAGCCCCGATGCCAGACGACTTTGACGCTGTGCTCAGTCCACCCGCTTGCAATTGTAGTAGCGGTCGGGAAATTGCGTCATTTCCCAAACACCGTAATTGCCCGAGCCATCGTAACGGTCGTCACAATACCATGTGCCCTCCCGCGAACCCGCTTCGCCGGCTTCGGCGGCCTGCGCCGAGGCGCTTGGGGCTTGTTCTGGAGGCAGTGATGCCGCGATCCCCTCGGGGGTGTCGCAGTAGGCCCTCCATTCGGTCCAGCGGTGGCCAAGTTCGGCCATCAGCCCATAGGCGGCCAAACCCGTTGTCGTGCAGTCTGAAGGCACCAAGGGTCGGTCGCTGCGCTTAGTCTGTTGCGCCTTGGTCTCAGGCGGTGCTGGGCTTTTGGCCCTTGGGCCGGGGTCTTCGACGCAGCGGTTCAACCCGTCGGGGTTCTTGATTTCGCAGTTCAGCCGCGTGCCGCTGTCGGTGGAGGCCGCCGTGGTGGTGGCCGCCTTGGCGGAGGTCGGGCTGGACACAGCGGTGTTGGGATCGGGGCAACCTGCCAAACAAAATGTGGCAAGGCCCAAAGCAATGACTTTTTGCATAATCGCACTCCTCACGAAAACGTGAGGAGTAGAACTGCAAAACATCCATTTGGGGAAGAGTTTTTTGCCGTGTGTTTTTGACGGCGCGCGCTTTGTGGGGTGTCAGTCCTTGCCGCGGAAAGGCTGGACGTATTGCAGCGCCATGTCCCACGGGAAGAAGATCCAAGTGTCCTGGCTCACCTCGGTGATATAGCTGTCCACCATCGGCTTGCCGCTGGGTTTGGCGTAGACCGTGGCGAAATGGGCGTTGGGATAAAGGCTGCGCACCAGTTCCAGCGTCTTGCCGCTGTCGACCAGATCATCGACGATCAAGATGCCGGTGCCATCGCCCATCAGATCGCCCTGCGGGGATTTGATGACCATCGCCTCTTGGCGCTGATCGGCTGCTCCGCCGCCTGCGTGATAGGATTTCACCGAGATGGTATCCACCACGCGGATGTCCAACTCGCGGCTGACGATCATCGCCGGGACCAGCCCGCCGCGCGTGATGCCGACCACGGCCTTCCAAGTGCCACCTTCCCCCGGTCCCTTGCCATCCAACCGCCAAGCGAGCGCGCGGGCGTCGCGGTGGATCTGGTCCCAAGAGACATGAAAGCCTTTTTCGTGGGGCAGACGGTCATTCATGGCAGGCTCCGTTCAGGTTGCAGCTATTTTGAGGCCCAACAGGGCGAGAATACCGCCAAAGCTCCGGTCGATCCCGGTTTTCAGGCGCGCATAGGCCTGGCGCGGGCCGTCAAACGAAAACGCACGCGCCACGACGATATTGCAGATCAGTTCGTTCAGGAAGATCGCAATCAGCAAGAGACCGATCCAAGGCAAGCTCGTGCCTGGTGGCACCGTGCCCACAAACACGGCCCCAAAGAAGACCGCCGGTTTCGGGTTTGACAGTTGTGTCACCACCCCCAACCGAAACGCAGATCTTGCCGAACGCGGTGTCTGGCCTTCGGTCTGCAGGGCCAATGGTTCGGTTGCATGGCGCCACATTTGCCACGCGATCCAGCACAAAAACGCACCGCCCGCAATTTTGTATCCCCACAAAAGGGCAGGGGCCGCCTTGAATAGAACCACCAGCCCGAACAACGCCGCCACTGCCCAAAACACTGCGCCAATGCCAATGCCCACGGCCAGCCAAGCCCCGGTCCGAAAGCCTTCGGTCACACCCGTGCGGGCGGCCATCAAGACCGCAGGCCCCGGACTTGCGGCCGCGATCAGGTGCAAAAACCAAGCTGCCGTGAATGCGGCAAGTGTCATGCCTCACCCTTTTGGGCTTTGGCCGTGACCACGTCGATATCGTGCGCATCGACAGCCTTCATCCCGACCACATGATAGCCCGCATCCACATGCAGGTTTTCACCCGTGGTGCCAGAGCCCAGATCGGACAGCAGGTAAAGCGCGGCCTTGCCAACCTCATCTTGGGTCACGTTGCGGCGCAGGGGTGAGTTCAACTCATTCCAACGCATGATATAGCGGAAATCGCCGATGCCCGAGGCAGCCAAGGTCTTGATCGGACCCGCAGAAATGGCGTTGACGCGGATGCCGTCTTTGCCAAGGTCTTCAGCCAGATACTTGACCGAGGCTTCAAGCCCCGCCTTGGCCACGCCCATCACGTTGTAATGCGGCATGACCTTTTCGGCGCCGTAAT
>JBMSKG010000080.1:0-10916 GCA_049419625.1 Paracoccaceae bacterium
CCACAATTTCGCCACAACTTCGCGACAACTCCAAGGCGGGGGCAAGGAAGAATTGCGACCGGGGCAACCCGGAGCAAGGCAACGGGATAGGTTTCATGGCTGCCCTCATGACCAAAGCACTGCGCGTTTACGCCAAGGCCGAAGATGGCGCATTGATCGTCTTCGCCCTGTTTCTGTTCGTCCTGATGGCGATGATGGGCGGCGTGGCGATTGACGTTCTCAGATATGAGACCACCCGCACGCAGCTCTCGCAGACACTGGACCGTTGCACGCTGATGGCCGCAGGGCTGACCCAGCGGCTGGATCCGCAGTCGGTGGTCGAGGATTGCGTGGAAAAGGCCGGGCTGGCGGACAAGCTGCAAAGCGTTGTGGTTCTGGATGGCCTGAACAACCGTGATGTGCGGGCAACGGCACGGGCCGCAACCAACCCATTCTTTCTGCATCTGATCGGGATTGAAGAGTTCGATGCCCAAGCCGGGTCACGCGCCGTGCAGTCGATCAACAATGTGGAAATCGCGCTGGTGCTAGATGTCTCCGGCTCGATGTCGGGCGCCAAGATTGCCAATCTGCGGGTGGCGGCTTCGAATTTCGTGGCTGATATGCTGGACAGCGACCCCAATCAGCGGGTCTCGATCACGGTGGTGCCATACAACGCACAGGTCAATCTGGGCGCAACCCTGCGCAGCAAATTCAACGCGACCCATCTGCACAATGTGGCAAACGTGAACTGCTTGGAATTGCCGAACTCGGTCTTTGGCGCACCCGCCATTCCGCGCGCTGTGGCGCTGCCGATGATGGCGTGGTCGGACCATTACTACGGTACCTTGCTGGGCGGCTACATCGATCCCACCGACATGACCTATGCCCGTCCCAACACGTCCGCGAACTTTTGCCGCCAAACGCCGGCCAATGTGGTGCGGATGGCCAGTCAGAACCGCGCCCAGTTGCAATCGCAGATCAATGGCCTGCAAGCCGGTGGCAACACCTCGATCGTGCTGGGTATGAAATGGGGGGCGGCGCTGCTCGACCCTGCTGCGCGCTCGATCTACAGCGAGTATATCGACGACGGCTTGATGAGCGCCAACCTTGAGGGTCGCCCCTTTGGCTATAACGACCCCGAAAGCATGAAGGTGATCGTCTTGATGACCGATGGCGAACATGTGGCGCATGACCGTATCAACGATGCCTTCAAGTCTGGCCCTTCACCGATTTTCCAAAGCACGGGCGACGGGCGCTATTCCATCCATCACCCGACCCAGCCCGGCCCCAATCGGTTTTACGTCCCGCATCTGAACGCCTGGCGTGCAACGGCTTGGACCAACACGGCCACCCCCGCGCAGCGTCAGGATTGGCGCGAGGTCTGGGCCAATCTGCGGCTCAGCTATGTGGCCTGGCAGTTCTATGGTCGCCCCTATGGCAACACCGCCTATAACAACGCCATGACCTCGATGCGGTCCGTCTATGCCTCGGCCACGACGATGGACACCATGCTGCAAAGCACCTGTGATCAGGTGAAGGACAACGGGGTGATCGTCTACGGCATCGCCTTTGAAGCCCCCACCCGTGGTCAGGCGCAGATTTCAGGCTGTGCCTCTTCACCGCAGCATTACTACGAAGCCACAGGTTCCGAAATCGGCGCGGCCTTTGACTCGATCGCGGCAAACCTGACGATGCTAAAGCTGACCCAATAGGGCACAAGGGCGCGGGCTGGCGCGACGGTCTGGCGCGGCGGAGTGGTTGAGGACGAATCATGTCTTGGGCTCCATTCCGCCTTTAACGCCGCCGCCTTTGGGCCACAGCCCCACTGAACACTCGTGTTTCGCGATGCGACGCAATCGCCCCAAAGATCGACAATTGTTGAGCCTTTGGCCTTGCCTGCCCGGGATCATCTTAGGTTTCCCACGGTGACGCCACATTTGCGCCCAAAGGTTAATGCAGGTTCGCAGCGTGAAGGGGTCTGCCAGAAGGCTGCCCAGTATCGTTTTTGCCGAAGTGGAGGCATAAGATCATGTTGCATCTGCATGCGAATCTGACAGCTGACCAGCCTGATCGGGTTGTGTCGCAGCGCGATCTCGCCCGCGATGGTATGGCCCGTGGCGAAGAGGGCAATCTGACCATCTTTGCGCTGTGCTTGTTTGTGCTGATGGCGATGATCGGCGGTATTGCCGTGGATTTGATGCGCTATGAGGCGATGCGCACCTCGTTACAGAACACACTGGACCGCGCCACTTTGGCGGCGGCCTCGCTCAGCCAGCAGTTGGACGCCGAAGATGTGGTGACCGACTATTTCGACAAGGCCGGCCTTGCGAGCTACTTGCGCGCGGTCACGGTCGACGAGGGCCTGAATTACCGCGAGGTGAATGCCGATGCGCGGGCCGCAACCAACCCGTTTTTCCTGCACATGATTGGCGTGGAAGAAATGGACGCGCCCGGAAAGTCAAAGGCCGAACAGCGCATGACCAATGTGGAAATCGTGCTGGTGCTGGACGTCTCGGGCTCGATGGCGGACAACAACCGCCTGACCAACCTCAAGACGGCGGCCAATGAATTTGTCGATACGGTGCTCAGCAGCGACAGCGAAGACCGCATCTCGATTGCCATCGTGCCGTTCAATGGCCAGGTGAACCTTGGGGCAGCTCTACTGGGCCGCTACAACGCGCAAATGCAGCATGGCGTGCCCAATGTGAATTGCGTTGACTTGCCGTCCTCGGTCTATACCCAAACCGGCATCACCACCACGCTGGGCCTTCCGATGACCGCCCATGCGGACACCTTTTCGCAAACCAGCCGGGTGAATGACTATATTGATCGGACCAGCACCGATTTTGGCGTGCCGGTGCCGGGCAACCGCTGGTGCCCGCCGTCCACGTCGAACACGGTGATGCTGCCGTCCAAGAATATTTCGGCGCTGCAAAACAAGATCACCAGCCTGACGGCGATCGGCGCGACCTCGATCAATGCCGGCATGAAATGGGGCATGGCGTTGATCGATCCAGGCACCCAAGGCGTGATCGGGCATTTCGTCGACACCGGCGTTGTGGCGCCCATGTTTGACGGCCGCCCCTTTGAATACACCGACCCGGAATCGATGAAGATCATCGTTCTGATGACCGACGGCGACCATTTCGCCGAAGAGCGGGTGCGCGACCAGTACAAGTCGGGCGTGACGGGCGCGAACGGCACCAACGCGATCTACAAATCGCCGATCGATGGAAACTACTCCATTCGCTTCACCACCGGGCGGCCGGGCGTGGCGGGCTCGCGAGAGTTTTGGGTGCCCCACCGCAACGAATGGCGCACTCAGCCTTGGACCAACACCAGCAACACCGGGGCCGCAACACTGCAGCCGATAACGTTCCAGCAATTGTGGAGCGAGGTGCGTGTCGATTGGGTGGTCTGGCAGCTTTACGCCCGCGCATTGGGCACCAACAACAGCCAGCGCTCGACCCAGTATAACACCTGGCTGCCGCTCATTCGCGAACAGACCCCGGTGACCGCGATGAACGCGCAGCTGCAATCGATCTGCGGCTTGGCCAAGACCAACGGCGTGACCGTCTACGGCATCGCCTTTGAGGCACCCACCGGCGGCCGCACCCAGATTTCGCAATGTGCCACGTCCTCGGCGCATTACTTCAACGCGGCCGGTCTGCAAATCCGAACCGCCTTCCGTGCCATTGCCAGTAATATCAGTCATCTGAGGTTGACCCAATGATCCGGCATCTTTTCCACAAGTTTGGCCGCTTTAGCCGTGACGACAAAGGAACCGCCGCCGTTGAATTCGCCATGACGGTGCCGCTTTTGCTGACCATTTTCATGGCCTCGTTCGAAAGCGGGTTTCTGATGGTGCGCTCGATCATGCTGGAGCAATCGGTCGACATGACGATGCGCGAATTGCGGCTCGGCCATTATCCCATTCCGACGGCGGCGCTGCTGAAAAGCAACATCTGTGAACGGTCGGTCATCTTGAAAAATTGCGAAGACAACATCGTGATCGAGATGACGCGGATCAACACCACAGACTGGTCTTTGCCAACCAACCGCGTGGCCTGCGTGGACCGCGAAGAAGACATCCTGCCGGTGACGCAGCTGCAAATCGGCCAGCAGAACGACGTGATGCTGGTGCGGGTCTGTGTGGTGCAAGACGCCATGTTCCCCACGAGCGGGATTGGCCTTGGCCTGCCCAAGGATTCGCAAGGTGGCTATGGTCTGGTTTCGGTGACGGCCTTTGTCACCGAACCGAACTAGGGGGGGCAGAGTATGACGCTCTACACACGCCTGCGGCGGTTCCTGCGCCAAGACGAAAGCGGCACGCTGATGGCCGAGGTCGTTTTGGTGCTGCCCTTCATGCTGTGGTCTTATCTGGCGCTCTTTGTCTATTGGGACAGCTACCGCGCCGTGAACACCGTGCAAAAGGCCGCCTATACGATTTCCGACATGATCTCGCGCGAGATGGTGTCGGTGACCGAGGCCTATATCGTCGGCATGGACGCGATGATGGAATATCTGATCGATCAGGATCAGGATTCCAAAACGCGTGTCTCTGAAATCACCTGGTCGCAGATCAACAACCGCTATGAGGTGTTCTGGTCGCGCTCGCCGCACAATGCGATGCCGCAGTTGACCACGGCCAGCGTGAGCAGCATCGCAGACCGCTTGCCGATCTTGGCCGATGGCGACCATGTCGTGCTGGTCGAGGTGGCGGTGGATTACACGCCCTCGTTCAATGTCGGGCTGGGCAAGCAAACGATCGAGCAGTTCATCGTCACCCGGCCCCGCTTTGTGCCGCGGGTCTGCCTGACCTCGGTGCCCTGCAGCTAAGGCCAAGCGCCGCCGAAGTTGGGGCCGTTGTGCAGCGATGCACAGCGGCCCTTCGTCTTGCGGCTGTTGCCGAACCGCAAGGAGCGGCCTAGCTATGGCACAAAGCTCATGATCCTGCGAGGCCCCGATGTCGATCCGCCCTGTCACCACCACAAGCCGCGCCCGTCCCGCCATGGAAGGCGCAGGCGTGCATCTGCACCGCGCCTTTGGCTTTGGCGATCCGGAACGGATGGACCCGTTCTTGCTGTTTGACGATTTCCGCGGCGATCATCTGCGCGACTATATGGCGGGTTTTCCGTGGCACCCGCACCGGGGGATCGAGACGATCACCTATGTTCTGGCCGGATCGGTGGACCATGGCGACAGCCTTGGCAACCGTGGCACGCTGAAGGGCGGCGATGTGCAGTGGATGACCGCAGGCTCGGGCATCTTGCATCAGGAAATGCCCAAAGGAAACGCAAAGGGCCAGATGCACGGCTTTCAGCTTTGGGCCAATCTGCCGGGACATTTGAAGATGACCCAGCCGCGCTATCAGGATGTGCGATCGAACGACATCCCCGAGGTGATCGACGATGACGGCACCGTGGTGCGGGTGATCGTGGGCGAGTTCTGGGGCAAGCGTGGCCCGGTGGATGGCATTGCCGCCGATCCGCAATACCTCGACATCTTCGTGCCCGAGGGGCGCAAAAAGACCTTCAAGGTCGACACCCGCCGCCATGCCTTCGCCTATGTCTTTGAAGGGGCAGGAAAGTTCGCCGATGCGGCACGCCCACGCGGGGTGCTCTTGGAAAAAGAAGTGAACGGCGAAGAGTTGAACATCCGCGATCTGTCGGGCAACCGCACGCTTGTTGAATTCGGCAAGGGGGATGAGGTCGTGGTGACCGCTGGCCCGGACGGCGTGCGCTTCCTGTTGGTCTCGGGCGCGCCCTTGCAAGAACCTGTGGCATGGCACGGCCCCATCGTGATGAACACCAAGGCCGAGTTGGAAACCGCGATGCGCGAATTGCGCAACGGCACCTTTATCAAGCCTGCGCATTAAGCGACCGGCCGCGCCTCGTTGCACCCAACAGCCTAAAGGCGAGCGGACTCGGGACTTTTCCCGCATGCCGTCTTGCTTTAGGCTGGCCGAATGTTGCGCGCTATTTTTTTGTCCTTTTCATTCCTAATGGCTGCCTGTTCCAACATCCCCGATGTTGGTCTGGCCGAAGCCCGGCTGAACGCCACCGGGGTGACCCCAAGTTTGTTGACCGCCCAAGAGCTTGCAGCCTTGGCCACCGCCACACAGGATCCGCCCCCTGCCCTTGCAGGCGAAGCGGCGGCTCTTCAAGCGCGCGCAAAAACCCTGCGCCAACGCTAAAGCCGCGCAGCAGTCGCGTTGCACCGCCCCAGCGAAACCGCTAACAGGCAGAAAGCAATCACGACGAGGTTCCTCCCATGTCCACCCCCGCATCCCGTGCCCCCTTGCGTCTTGGCCTTGCGGGTCTGGGGACCGTAGGGATTGGCGTGGTGAAAATCGTGCAAGAGCATGCCGCCCTGATCGCCGTTCGCGCAGGCCGCCCGGTGGTGATCACCGCCGTCTCGGCGCGCGATCGCACCAAGAACCGCGATGCCGATCTGTCGGGCTATGCTTGGGAAACCGATCCGGTGGCTTTGGCGCATCGTGAGGATGTCGATGTGTTCATCGAGGTGATGGGCGGCCATGAAGGCCCGGCCCGCGACGCGACCGAGGCGGCGATTGCCACTGGCAAGGATGTGGTTTCGGCGAACAAGGCGCTTTTGGCCCATCACGGGCAGGCGCTGGCCTTGGCGGCCGAAGCGGCAGGTCGGGTGATCCGGTTCGAGGCGGCTGTGGCGGGCGGAATTCCGGTGATCAAGGCCCTGACCGAAGGGCTTGCGGGCAACAAGATGCGCCGCGTCATGGGTGTGATGAACGGCAGCTGCAACTATATCCTGACGCGGATGCAATCGGAAAACCTGCCCTATGAGGCGGTGTTCGAAGAGGCGCGGCAACTGGGCTATCTTGAGGCGGACCCAAACCTTGACGTCGGCGGCATTGATGCGGGCCACAAGCTCGCGCTTCTCGCCTCCATCGCCTTTGGCACCAAGGTGTCCTTTGGCGCGGTCGAGTTGGAAGGCATCGGCAGCGTGTCGATCGACGACATCCGGCTGGCCGAGGATATGGGCTACCGCATCAAGCTTCTGGGCGTGGCGCAGATGACGGGACGCGGGCTTGAACAGCGCATGACGCCCTGCCTTGTGCCCAGCGCAAGCCCCTTGGGCCAGTTGCAGGGCGGCACCAATATGGTGGTGCTGGAGGGCGACAGCGTCGGCCAGATCGTACTGCGCGGCCCCGGCGCGGGTATGGGCCCGACGGCCAGCGCGGTGATGGGCGATGTGATCGACCTTGCACGTGGCACGCGGCTTCCGACCTTTGGCCAACCCGCCGCCACCTTGGCCGAGCCGATGGCGGCCAAGTCAGCGACACCGGCCTCCTACTATCTGCGCATGACGCTGTTGGACAAACCCGGGGCCTTGGCAAAAATCGCCACCTGTCTGGGCGAGGCGGGCGTCTCGATCGACCAGATGCGCCAATATGGCCATGAGGGTGCCAACGCCCCGGTGTTGATCGTGACCCACAAAGCCAGCCGAGATGACATCGATCACGCCATCGGCCGGTTCGCCGCCACGGGCGTTTTGGTGGGCGCGCCAGTGGCACTGCGCATCGAAGAGGTCTGACCTTAAGCCCTCTTGCCCCTCTCCCCCCCGGGCCGCTACACCGGGGCAAAGATTTCAAGCCTGCAAGGATACAGATGATGGCCGACGCCAAGGATTTTCAGGACCGCATGCTTTCACTGGGGCTTGCCCGCGTGTCCGAGGCGGCGGCCTTGGCTTCGGCCCGTCTGGTGGGGCGCGGCGATGAAAAGGCCGCCGATCAGGCCGCCGTCAACGCCATGCGCGACCAGCTGAACCTTCTCGACATCGCCGGTGTGGTGGTGATTGGCGAAGGCGAGCGGGACGAGGCGCCGATGCTTTACATCGGCGAAGAGGTGGGCACCGGCAAAGGCCCGGCGGTGGACATCGCGCTTGACCCCTTGGAAGGCACCACGCTGACCGCCAAAGACATGCCAAACGCGCTGACCGTCATCGCCATGGCCCCGCGTGGCACGCTTCTCCATGCGCCCGATGTCTATATGGACAAGCTGGCGATTGGGCCGGGCTTTGCGGTGGACACCGTCACGCTGGACATGTCGCCCGCAGAACGCGTGCGCGCGCTGGCCCGTGCCAAGGGCTGCACGGCGGAAGACATCACCGTGTGTATTCTGGAACGCCCGCGCCATGAGGAAATGATCGAAGAGGTCCGCTCCACCGGGGCAGCAATACGGCTGATCACTGATGGCGATGTCGCGGGGGTCATCCACTGCGCCGAGGCTGAGATTACGGGCATCGACATGTATATGGGGTCCGGCGGCGCGCCCGAAGGGGTGCTGGCGGCCTCGGCGCTCAAATGCATGGGCGGGCAGATTTATGGCCGTCTGTTGTTCCGCAATGACGATGAAAAAGCGCGGGCCAGAAAGGCCGGGATCACCGACCTGAACCGCGTCTATACCCGCGACGAGATGGTGACGGCAGATGTGATCTTCGCCGCAACCGGCGTCACCTCAGGCTCGATCTTGTCGGGTATCAAACGCGAGCCGGGCTGGATGACGACTGAGACGCTGTTGATGCGCTCCAAAACCGGATCGGTGCGGCGCATGACCTATCGCAGCCCGGTGAAGTAACGCTCTTCGTCGGCTGCGCCGCTCATCGCGGACCGACGAAAAGCCGCAGGCGCAGGAGGAGACTGCCTTGACCACAGACCGCGCCTTTCTCAATGTCACCCACTCGCTGACCGGCCGCCGCTGGGTTGGCCCGGGGCTTGAGGCTGATCGGCAAGCCGAGGCCATGGCGCAGATCACGCGCCTGCCGATGGCGGTGTGCCAAACGCTGGTGGCGCGCGGTGTCCCCCCCGATGAGGCGGGCGGCTTTCTGAACCCTGCGCTGCGCGATCTTCTGCCCGACCCTTTGTCCTTGCGCGATATGGAGCGGGCTGCCGCGCGGTTTCTGGCAGGGGTGAACGGCCGTCAGCGTATCGCGATCTTTGCCGATTATGACGTCGATGGCGGGTCGTCCGCTGCCCTTCTCACGGTCTGGTTGCGCGCGATGGGGGCCCAGGCGACGCTGTACATCCCCGACCGCATTGATGAGGGCTATGGCCCAAACGTGCCTGCCATGCAGGCGCTTGGGGCGGCGCATGACCTCATCATCTGCGTCGATTGCGGCACGCTTTCGCATGAGCCGATTGCCGCGGCGGGCTGTGACGTGGTGATCTTGGACCACCACCTTGGGGCCGAAACCCTGCCACCCGCCTATGCTGTGGTGAACCCCAACCGGCAGGATGAGACGGGCGCTCTGGCGCATCTTTGTGCAGCGGGCGTGGTGTTTCTCATGCTGGTCGAGGCCAATCGGCAACTGCGCAGCCTTGGCCGCCAAGGCCCTGATCTGATGGAGCTTTTGGACCTTGTGGCACTGGCCACCGTGGCCGATGTTGCCCCCTTGATCGGGGTCAATCGCGCCTTTGTGCGCCAAGGGCTGAAAGTCATGGCCCGGCGCGAGCGCGTGGGCCTTCGCGCGCTGGCCGATGTGGCGCGGATGGATCAGGCACCCACGCCCTATGCCTTGGGCTTTGTCCTTGGCCCGCGCGTCAATGCGGGCGGGCGCATCGGGCAGGCGGACCTTGGCGCGCGGCTCTTGGCCTGCGACAGCCCCACCGAGGCCGCCGCCATGGCGGCCCGGCTGGACGAATTGAACTCTGAACGCCGCGAGATCACCGAAGCGGTACGCGAAGCCGCGATGGCGCAAGCCGAGGCGCGGGGTCTCGATGGCCCCTTGGTCTGGGCCGCGAGCGAAGGCTGGCACCCTGGCGTTGTGGGCATTGTGGCCGCCCGCCTGAAAGAGGCCACCCACCGCCCGGCCGTGGTGATCGGGCTTGAAGGCGGGATCGGCAAAGGCTCGGCCCGGTCGGTCAGCGGCGTGGATCTGGGGGCGGCCGTGCAGCGCGTGGCGGCAGAGGGGCTGCTTATCAAGGGCGGCGGCCATAAAATGGCCGCGGGCCTGACGGTGGCCGAGGACAAGATGGAGGCGGCGATGGCCCGACTGGGCGAGCTCTTGGCGCGCCAAGGCGCAGGCAGCGAGGGGCCCCGCGATCTGGGGATCGACAGCCTGTTGATGCCCTCAGCCGTCAGCCCCGCGCTGATCGAACAGATCGAGGCGGCAGGCCCCTTTGGCGCCGCCGCCCCTGCCCCGCGCTTTGCCTTTGCCAATGTCGCCGTTCAGGCCCGGCGCATGGGCGAGACCCATCTGCGGCTGTCCTTCGGTGACGGCACCGGCCCCAAGTTGGAAGCCGTCGCCTTTGGTGCCTTTGACAGCCCGCTGGGGCCCGCGCTGGAAAACCCCGGCCACCACCGCTTTCATCTTGCCGGACGGCTGGAGTTGAACCACTGGGGCGGGCGTACGAAAGTTCAACTTCGTCTGGAAGACGCGGCAATCGCGTGATTTTTCCTCTTGCGAGTCACCCGCACCCCCTCTAAACAGCCGCTCACCGAAAGCGTGGCCCGTTCGTCTATCGGTTAGGACACCTGGTTTTCAACCAGGTAAGAGGGGTTCGACTCCCCTACGGGCTGCCACTTTCATCTCCAGACATGTGAGCAAACCTATCCTCAACGCCCCGGCGTTGCACAGCCGCTTGCCATAGCGGCACGGGCCGCTAAACTGCGTGCGAATTGCCCGCCAAAAAGGTTTGCACCCGTGTTGCTTCGCCCCTTGTTCGCCCCACTGATGGCGTCTGTCTTTGCCCTTGGTCTTGCCTTTCCCGCCGCCGCTGCCCCCTGTGGCGATACTTCGGCCGGATTTGAGGATTGGAAGGCCGTGATGGCCGAAGAGGCAAGGGCCGAAGGGGTTGGCAAGGCCGGGATCGCGGCATTGATGGGGTCAAGCTATGCGAAGGCCACGATCAACGCCGATCGCAACCAAAAAAGCTTCAAATACGCGCTCGACAAGTT
>JBMSKG010000081.1:0-10764 GCA_049419625.1 Paracoccaceae bacterium
GTTCTCCGCCTTGGGTATCGCCATACACGTTCTGCAAGCGCGGCGGCGACGGATTAGCGGCTGACCGGTCCGCCTGCCGCGACCCAATCTGAAAAACCACCGATGTTATGGGCCTCATAGCCCAGCTTCTGCAACGCCTGCACTGCCATACCAGCCCGACCGCCGACGGCGCAGAACACTGCGACAGGCTTTGCCGGATCAAGCCCATTTTTCCGATCCGCCGCGCCGGGATTGGCCTTAATCGGAACCAGCGACACGGGAATGTGCACACCGCCGCGCGCAGTGCCAGATGCGGCAAGCTCTGCCGCTTCGCGCACGTCAAGAATGGTCACTTCGCCCTTCGCGGCACGGGCAATGGCGTCTGCGGCAGTGAGGGGTTTGGCAGCTGCGCCGCCGAGAATGTTGAACATGGATTTGCCTTTCGAGTAGGAGTTGCTGCCTATATATTCACAAAAAAGAATTTGTAAAGCTTTATCCACCAGGAATTGTCGGCGCAAGCGCCATGTTCACTTAATGTTCACATTTTATGATTGGAAACACGGACAATTCCTCCTAAGTGTCGCAAGGTGATTGAACGTGTCGCGCCGGCGCTGACACGTTGGGGGTTGAGATGGCCGAACAGAAGTTCATCGAGGTGCGCGGCGCGCGTGAGCATAACCTCAAGGGCGTTGATGTGGACATTCCGCGAGATCAGCTGGTGGTGATCACCGGGCTGTCTGGGTCGGGCAAATCCAGTCTGGCCTTTGACACCATTTATGCTGAGGGCCAGCGCCGCTATGTCGAAAGCTTGTCGGCCTATGCTCGGCAGTTTCTGGACATGATGGGAAAACCGGACGTAGACCATATTTCCGGTCTTTCCCCGGCAATCTCGATTGAACAGAAAACCACTTCGAAGAACCCGCGCTCGACCGTCGGCACGGTGACCGAGATTTACGACTATCTGCGCTTGTTGTTTGCCCGCGTCGGCACGCCCTATAGCCCGGCCACCGGTCTGCCGATCACGGCCATGCAGGTGCAGGACATGGTTGATGCTGTGATGGCGATGGAGGAGGGCACCCGGGCCTATCTTCTGGCGCCCATCGTTCGCGACCGTAAAGGGGAATACAAGAAAGAGTTTCTGGATCTGCGCAAGCAGGGGTTCCAGCGGGTCAAGGTCAACGGGGCCTTCTATGAATTGGAAGAGCCCCCCGTGTTGGACAAGAAATTCCGCCACAACATCGACGTGGTCGTGGACCGGATCGTGGTCCGTGAGGGGCTGGAAACGCGGCTGGCGGACAGTTTCCGCACAGCCTTGAACCTTGCCGATGGCATTGCGGTCATTGAAACCGCACCCAGCGAAGGCGAGGGGCTGCGCACCACCTATTCCGAGAAATTCGCCTGCCCGGTATCAGGCTTTACCATTGCCGAAATCGAACCACGGCTGTTTTCGTTCAACGCCCCCTTTGGCGCTTGCCCGGTCTGCGATGGCTTGGGGATGGAACTTTTCTTTGACGAACGTCTTGTCGTGCCGGATCAGGGGCTGACCCTGATGCAAGGCGCCATCGCACCTTGGGCCAAATCGAAAAACCCCTATTTCACCCAGACCATCGACGCCATGTCCAAGCACTATGGCTTTGACAAGAAAGCCAAATGGAAGGACCTGCCCGATAATGTGAAGGATCTGTTCCTGCACGGCTCGAAGGGTGAGGAAATCGAGTTTCGCTATGATGAGGGGGGCCGGATTTATCAGGTGTCCCGCGTCTTTGAAGGCGTGATCCCGAACATGGAGCGGCGCTATCGCGAGACCGACAGCGCATGGAGCCGCGAGGAGATGGAGCGGTTCCAGAACAACCGGCCGTGCGGGGCCTGTTCGGGTTATCGCCTGCGTCCCGAGGCGTTGGCGGTGAAGATTGCCGACCTGCATGTGGGGCAGGTGGTCAAGATGTCGATTCAGGAAGCGTTTGATTGGATTGCGACGGTGCCCGCCAGCCTGTCATCCCAAAAGAACGAGATTGCCTGCGCCATTCTGAAGGAAATCCGCGAGCGGTTGGGGTTCTTGGTGAATGTGGGCCTGAATTACCTGACGCTGAGCCGCAATGCAGGCACGCTGTCGGGCGGGGAAAGCCAGCGCATCCGGCTTGCCAGCCAGATCGGCAGTGGGCTGACGGGGGTGCTTTATGTGCTTGATGAACCCTCGATCGGGTTGCACCAACGCGACAATGACCGCCTTCTGACCACGCTTAAAAACCTGCGCGATCAGGGTAATACGGTGCTGGTGGTGGAGCATGACGAGGACGCGATCCGCGAGGCGGACTATGTCTTTGACATGGGGCCGGGGGCTGGGGTGCATGGCGGGATGGTCGTGGCGCATGGCACGCCGGACGCGGTGGCCAAGGATCCGGCCAGCCTGACAGGGCAGTACCTTTCTGGCAGCCGTGAGATTGCGGTGCCAAAGGTTCGGCGCAAGGGGAACGGCAAAAAACTGACAGTGGTGGGGGCCACTGGAAACAACCTGAAAAACGTCACGGCTGAATTTCCCTTGGGTAAGTTTGTATGCGTGACGGGGGTGTCGGGCGGGGGGAAATCGACGCTGACGATCGAGACCCTGTTCAAGACCGCCGCGACCAAGCTGAACGGCGCCCATGAAACGCCCAGCCCTTGCGAGACGATCAAGGGATTTGAACACCTTGATAAGGTCATCGACATTGACCAGCGCGCCATCGGGCGCACGCCGCGGTCAAACCCGGCGACATATACTGGCGCGTTTACCCCGATCCGGGATTGGTTTTCGGGCCTGCCCGAAGCCAAGGCGCGGGGTTATCAGGCCGGTCGGTTCTCTTTCAACGTCAAGGGTGGGCGCTGCGAGGCGTGTCAGGGCGACGGGGTCATCAAGATTGAGATGCACTTCTTGCCCGACGTTTATGTCACCTGTGAGACCTGCAAAGGTCATCGCTATAACCGCGAAACTTTGGAAATAAAGTTCAAGAACAAAAGCATCGCAGATGTTCTTGATATGACATGCGAAGATGCCCGCGAGTTCTTTCAGGCCGTGCCAAGCATCCGTGAAAAGATGGATGCGCTGTGCGAAGTCGGGCTGGGTTACATCAAGGTCGGCCAACAGGCCACGACGTTGTCTGGGGGTGAGGCGCAGCGGGTCAAGCTGTCAAAGGAACTGTCGCGCCGGGCCACGGGGCGCACGCTTTACATTCTGGACGAACCGACGACGGGTTTGCACTTCGAAGATGTGCGCAAGCTTCTTGAGGTGCTGCACAGCCTGGTGGATCAGGGCAACACGGTGGTGGTGATCGAACACAACCTTGATGTGATCAAGACCGCTGACTGGATCATCGATATCGGTCCCGAGGGCGGCGATGGCGGTGGGGAAATTGTGGCCACCGGCACACCCGAGGATGTGGCCAAGGTCGAGGCAAGCCACACGGGGCGCTATCTGAAAGACATGCTGCGTCCGCGCAGGCAGGCGGCAAAATAGGGGCGGCCACGCGCCGCCCCCGACCATTGGCTAACAAATCAAGCCTTCTTCATCGGGCAAGTGCTGATGCCCAGAATGGAATAGACCGGGCATGTGCCCACCAACCCTGTGGCCAAAGGCACAATGCCGATCAGCTTGGCATAATGCCAAAATCCTTCGCCTTGGCCCATGAAGAACCAGAGCAACAGCCCAAGTCCTACAATGATGCGCAATGCGCGGTCGACGGTTCCTTCATTGGTCTTAAGCATGGCAATCTCCTGATCTGTCAGGCCGAATGTGCTTCGGTCATGCGCCAAGATTACCTGATTCGAGGTGGTCAGTCTGTGATCTGGTCACACGGCGTCAAATATAGATTGCCGGCTTGGCTTCAAGCCGTCAGGCTTGCCGCATGCATCAGCGAGGTGCGGTCCAAGAGGCGCACTGTGCCACGGTCAGTCGCCACCCAGCCTGCGCGCTGAAAGGCATCAAGCCGCCGCGTCACCACCTCGCGTGCAGATCCGATGCGTGCTGCCAATTCGGCCTGCGTGGCATGAACGAGATTGTCTTCTGACAGTTCGAGAAGCGCCGCAGCAAGGCGGCTTTCGATGCTGGCAAAGGCCACTTGCTCTAACAGTCGCGTGACATCTTGCATGCGGCGGCCAAGGGCTGAAAAGACAAAGCCCCGAAATCCAGGCTCGCTGTCGAGCAATCTCAGGAACAACGTCCGCGGGATCATCACCACCCGCGTCTCGGTCGCTGCCAGCGCCTCGCCCGAATAGGGTTCGCCCGCCATCAGCCCCAACGTGGTTTGTACGCAAGACTGCCCGGGTTCCACGGCATACAACAAGATCTCGCGCCCTGATCGGCCGGTCAAATGCACCTCGATCCGGCCTGCGAGCACCACGACAAAGCCCTGCGCCGCGTCTCCGGCGCGAAACAGAATCGCACCTTTCGGGATGTCACGTTCGGCAAGGGCCAGCAAATGCTCGCGCGCAGGTGGTGAGATGGGGCCGATCGCGTCGAGCCAACTCATCTGTTTTGGGTGGTGCCGGGGGCCAGTTCAGAAAGCTTGCGTTCAGGGAGGCCCAAAATCTCAAGTGCGTCGCTTTCGCTTTGGGCAATCCTGGCGACACCACCGGGCATCGAGAGGATCGCCCGAACCACAACGGCGCTTATCCGCCGAGCAAGCGGGCTGGGGGCGACAATGACAACCATACGTTCCGATCCGCTGCGCCCAAGGTAATCAGGCAATTGTGCCATGGCCTTTAGGATTTTCACATAATCGGTCTCATGACTGGTCACTGCCGACAGATCAATCAGCAGTGGCTGGGTCGGGCGGGCGGCCGGATGGCGGGCATAAGCCTCGGCGGCGCAAAGACAATCGTCCATAAGGACCCTGCCGCTCAGGCGGACCACAACGACACCTCTGTCGGGGATTATCTGAAAGTTTGTCTACATGATATCGAACGAT
Source organism: Paracoccaceae bacterium (assembly GCA_049419625.1). GTDB lineage: Bacteria > Pseudomonadota > Alphaproteobacteria > Rhodobacterales > Rhodobacteraceae > Tabrizicola_A. The sequence goes on from JBMSKG010000081.1 coordinate 4,920, forward strand.
ACAATTATGGCCGATGGTTTTGCAATATCTCTATAAAGGTATTTTTTGCCTCTGGGCGTGCCCCTTAAATGCGGACTGCGATTTGAATGAAAAAGCGCGCCGGAATATCCGGCGCGCGACAAGGGGGCAAACCCGCCTTGATCTGGTCTTGGGTCAGTCCATCGCCTTGAAGTTCAGGCTTGCGCCTTCCTTGATGCCCGAGAACCACCGTGCGGTGACGGTCTTGGTCTTGGTGTAGAAGCGGAACGCATCAGGGCCATACTGGTTCAAATCGCCAAAGGCCGATTTTTTCCAGCCGCCGAAGGTGTAGTAAGACAGCGGCACCGGAATGGGGAAGTTGATGCCCACCATGCCCACATTCACACGCGATGCAAAGTCGCGCGCCGTGTCGCCATCGGCGGTAAAGATCGCCGTGCCATTGCCGTATTCGTTGTCGATCACCAATTGCAGCGCGTCTTCATAGGTTGCTTTGCGCACAGTCGACAGCACCGGGCCAAAGATCTCTTGCTTATAGATGTCCATGTCCGTGGTCACATTGTCAAAAAGCGACGGGCCCACAAAGAAGCCGTTTTCATAGCCCTGAATCTTGATCCCCCGGCCATCGACAACCAGCTTTGCGCCCTGTTCCACGCCCGAGCCGATCAGACCGTTAATCCGGTCACGCGCCTGTGCAGTAATGACCGGGCCGAAATCCACATCTTCACCAGCCGTATAGGGGCCGACCTTCAACTTTTCGATCCGCGGCACCAGCCGTTCGATCAGCGCATCAGCGGTCTTTTCGCCCACCGGCACTGCGACCGAAATCGCCATGCAGCGTTCGCCTGCAGCGCCAAATCCCGCGCCCACCAGCGCATCAGCCGCTTTGTCCAGATCGGCGTCCGGCATGATAATCATGTGGTTTTTGGCACCGCCAAAGCACTGCGCCCGCTTACCGTTCGAGGCGGCGCGACCGTAGATATACTGCGCGATCGGGGTCGAGCCGACAAAGCCCACGCCTTGAATGGTCTCGTGGTCCAAGATCCCGTCAACGATTTCTTTGTCGCCGTTCACCACCTGCAAGACGCCATCCGGCAGGCCGGCTTCTTTCAGCAGTTCAGCCAAGAACAGCGAGGTTGAGGGTACACGCTCGGACGGCTTGAGGATCATGGCGTTGCCGCACGCCAGTGCCGGGCCCATTTTCCACAAAGGGATCATGGCGGGGAAGTTGAACGGCGTGATGCCTGCCACCACGCCCAAAGCCTGCCGCATGGCATAGATGTCGATGCCGGGGCCGGCGTTGTCGGTCATCTCGCCTTTCAGGAATGCCGGGGCGCCCATGCACATCTCGATCACCTCAAGCCCGCGCTGCACATCTCCACGCGCATCGGGCAGGGTCTTGCCGTGTTCACGGCTGACGAGTTCGGCCAGCTTTTCCATGTGCTGATTGATAAGCGCGCCAAAGGCCATCATCACCCGCGCACGCCGTTGGGGGTTGGTGGCGGCCCAGCCGATTTGCGCCTTTGCGGCATCCGCAACAGCGCTGTTCAATTCGGCCACACTGGCCAGCGCCACGCGCGCCTGAACTTCGCCGGTGGCGGGGTTCATGATGTCGGCAAAGCGGCCCGACGTACCTGCAACCAGCTTGCCGTTGATCCAGTGACCGATCTCTTTCATGGGATATCCTCCTGATGCTTTGCGCCACAATAGTCTTGCGAAAATGCTGTGAAAAGCGGCAAGGTGGCAAATGTGTTTTGCATTTTTGCAGGATGGGGCGGATGGACTGGGATGATCTGCGCGTCTTTCTGGCGGTTGCGCGCCGCGAAAGCCTGTCGGCGGCGGGTAAGGCCTTGCGGATCGATCCTGCCACGGTGGGTCGGCGTATTGCGCGGCTTGAGGACAGTCTGGGAACGCGGCTTTTTGTGAAAAGCCCGCAAGGTTACGCCTTGACCGAAACAGGTGCACGGCTCGTGCCGCGGGCCGAAGCGGCTGAGGCCGCGCTGCGCGGGTTGGATGAGACGGCGGAGACACCCGAAGGGCTGACGGGCCAGATCCGGCTTGGCGCGCCCGACGGTTGCGCCAATTACCTGTTGCCGCAGGTTCTGGCGCAGATTTGCGACCGGCATCCGGGGCTGGAGGTGCAGCTGGTCGCGCTGCCGCGCGTGTTTAACCTGTCAAAGCGCGAAGCCGATATGGCGATTGGTGTGTCGCGTCCCGAGGCGGGTCGGCTGGTGGTGCAAAAGCTGACCGATTATCGGCTGCCTCTTGCAGCCAGCCGCAGCTATCTGGCCGCCCATCCGCCAAGTGCAAGCCTGGCAGACATTGGGGCGCATCGGCTGGTGGGTTACATTCCAGACATGATCTTTGACAAGGAATTGGACTATCTGGCCGAGCTGGGCCTTGCCGCACCGCCTTTGGCGTCAAATTCGGTGTCGGTGCAGTTGAATTTTCTGCGCGCCGGGGCAGGGGTTGGTGTGGTGCACGATTTTGCTTTGCCCGCTGCGCCCGATTTGCAGCGAATCTTGCCTTCCGACATTAGCCTGACCCGATCCTTCTGGTTGATCCGCCATGCCGATGACGCCCGCGTGCCACGGTTGACCCGCTTTGCCGAAGATCTGGTGCGCCTGTGCCGCGCCGAGATGGCCCGGCTTGAAGCTGTGTGAGCTTCTATGCACCCCTTGAAACAAGGGTTATGTTTTCCTTTCCGCCACATGAAAACCTTGACAGAATCCTGCCACGGCGCGACGGTTCGTAGGACAACTCGGGAGGTACCTATGCTTGTCAGCCACATCCTGAAATCGAAAGGGTCTGAAGGAGTTGTCACCACGCGGCCGGGTGTTTCGGTGGCGCAGGCGGCCGAACTTTTGTCGACGCGCAAAATTGGCGCTCTGGTCATTTCCAAAGATGGCAAAACGCTGGGGGGCATCGTGTCCGAGCGGGACATCGTGCGCGAGATTGGTCGGCGCGGGCCAGCCTGTCTTAGTGACACCGTTGACAGCATTATGACCGCGCGGGTTGTCACCTGCGCCTTGGGCGATCAGACCGATGCGGTGCTGCAGAAAATGACCGATGGGCGCTTTCGCCATATTCCGGTGGTTGAGGGCAATCAGCTGGTCGGGTTGATTTCCATCGGTGACGTGGTCAAGGCGCGATTGTCGGAACTTGCGATGGAAAAAGATGCATTGGAAGGCATGATCAAGGGCTTCTGAGCGCCGCGGCAGCGCGATTATGGGCTTGCGTGGGCGGGCGCAATATTGTTGCGTGTCGGCGCGAGGCTTTGGGAGACGTCATGCGCATCGGTCTATACCCCGGAACATTCGATCCGATCACCCTTGGCCATACCGACATCATCCAGCGGGCGCTGGCGCTGGTGGATCGTCTGGTCATCGGGGTGGCCATCAACCGCGACAAGGGGCCGATGTTCAGCCTTGAAGAGCGCGTGGCCATGGTTCAGGCCGAATGTGCGCCGATCACAGCCAAGTTCGGCGGCGAGATTGTGGTGCATCCGTTCGAGAACCTGCTGATCGACTGCGCGCGCGATGTGGGTGCGGGTGTCATTATTCGCGGCCTGCGCGCGGTGGCCGATTTCGAATATGAATTCCAGATGGTCGGCATGAATCGCGCGATGGATGCCAGCATCGAGACGGTGTTCTTGATGGCCGATGCGCGTCGTCAGGCCATTGCATCCAAGCTGGTGAAGGAAATCGCGCGGTTGGGGGGGGATGTATCGAAATTCGTGCCGCCGGCAGTTGAGGCGGCGCTGAAGGCGCGGCTTAAGCGTGGCTAGCTTGACCAATCCCGTGGCCTCTGGCATTCGCCTGAGCCAGACAAGGGATTTGATCACATGAACCTCTTCGCCGAAATCCGCACGCTCGTCGTCGACACTCTGGCCCAGATGGCAGCCGAATGCAGCTTGCCCGCGGGCCTTGATCTTTCGGGAGTCGCGGTGGAGCCGCCGCGCGATCCGGCCCATGGCGACATGGCGACCAATGCGGCGATGGTGCTGGCAAAACCCGCTGGCATGCAGCCCCGCGCCATTGCCGATGCGCTCGCCCTGCGATTGGCGAAAGATGCGCGCATCACATCGGCCGAGGTGGCAGGACCGGGATTTTTGAACCTGCGGCTGGCCACGTCTTTGTGGCAGCGTGTTGTGAAGGATGCGCTGCAAGCGGGCGCAGCCTTTGGCAAATCCGAACTGGGGCAGGGGCAGCGGGTCAACGTTGAATTCGTCTCGGCCAACCCCACGGGCCCGATGCATGTGGGCCATGTGCGCGGCGCTGTGGTGGGTGACGCCTTGTCGAACCTGCTGGCATTTGCCGGCTGGAATGTGACGCGTGAGTATTACATCAACGACGGCGGCGCGCAGGTCGATGTGCTGGCGCGCTCGGCCTATGAGCGCTACCGCGAGGCGAACGGGCTGGAGCCGGAGATTCGCGAGGGGCTTTACCCTGGTGATTACCTGATTCCCGTCGGCGAGGCGCTGAAGGCGAAATACGGCGCCAGCCTTTTGGATCAGCCCGAAGAGGTTTGGCTTCAGGATGTGCGCGGCTTTGCCACCGATCTGATGATGGAAGAGATCCGGTCTGATCTGCGTGTCTTGGGTGTGGAGATGGACGTCTTTTCGTCGGAAAAGGCGCTGTATGGCACGGGCGAGATCGAGGCAGCGATCGAAACGCTGCGCGGTATGGACCTGATCTATGAGGGCGTGCTGGAACCTCCGAAGGGCAAAGAGCCCGATGATTGGGAACCGCGCGTGCAGACCTTGTTCCGCTCGACCGCGCATGGCGATGATGTGGATCGGCCGGTGAAAAAGTCGGATGGGTCATGGACCTATTTCGCGCCCGATATTGCGTACCATTACAACAAGGTGCGGCGCGGGTTTGATGCGCTGATCGACATCTTCGGTGCAGACCATGGCGGCTATGTCAAACGGATGAAGGCCGCCGTGTCTGCCCTGTCGAATGGCAAAGTTCCTTTGGATATCAAGCTGATCCAACTTGTAAAGCTGTACAAGAATGGCGAGCCCTTCAAAATGTCGAAGCGCGCTGGCACATTTGTGACCCTGCGCGACGTGGTGGAAGAGGCCGGCGCCGATGTCACCCGGTTCATCATGCTGACACGCAAGAATGATGTGGCCTTGGACTTTGACTTTGCCAAGGTGTTGGAGCAGTCGAAAGACAATCCGGTGTTTTATGTGCAATACGCCAATGCCCGCATCAACTCGGTCATGCGTAAGGCGCGTCAGGCAGGAATTGCTTGCGACGACGCGGCTTTGGCCGCGCTGGACCTGTCGGGCATGACGCATGAGGCCGAGATTGCACTGGCCAAAAAGATCGCCGAGTGGCCGCGTCTGGTTGAGATCGCCGCGCGCGGAAACGAGCCGCATCGCGTGGCGTTTTATCTCTATGAGTTGGCGTCAGAACTCCATGGATTGTGGAATCGCGGCAACGACGACCCATCCCTGCGATTCTTCCAAACGGGCAATGCAGCAACATCTGCCGCAAAAATCGCACTGGCGCGGGCGGCGGGCGTTGTGCTTGGTTGCGGTTTGGGTATCTTGGGCGTCACCCCGGTCGAGGAGATGCGCTAGACATCTTGGCGGGGCGCGAGCAGGCAACGAAATAGTCCCGGCGGCACGTATCGCGGGGCAGGCGAGGCAAGGGCATGGCGGAACTGGATTATGATCACTTTGACGGTGGCTACGCGGCTGCCGGGTCTGGGCATCGGTTCGGGCGGTATGCCCATCTGGGCGGCGCGGCGCTGTCTGTTGCCTTGGTGATCAGCGGCGCTATCTGGGCCTACCAACTTGCTGTGCGCGATGTGGCCGGGGTTCCGGTGATCCGCGCCGTTGTTGATCCAATGCGACTGG
>JBMSKG010000082.1:0-10626 GCA_049419625.1 Paracoccaceae bacterium
CCCTTGGCCAAGGATTAACGGTTAATTGTGCCCAAACTTGGCACAATTCCCGGCGGTTCTGGGGTAATTGACGGCCAGTGCTTGGCCATTGCCGCGTTCCGGCATTGTCGCCATGATGGCAACAGGCTGATCATCTTGATCGGCATGAGTCTTGGACACCAGCATGACAGCCGTTGATTACCAAAGCCTTATCGATGCCCCGACTTGGGGCTTCATCGAGGCGACCAATGCCGCCTATCCGCCGGATACCGCCTCGCTGACGATTGCGGATCAGCGCGCGATCTATGATCGGATGTGCCGGGTGTTCTTTCAGGGCTATCCGCCGGGCGTGACCGCACGCGATGAGGCGGTGGCAGGGGTGCCGTGCCGGATTTATCCCGGCGCGGGTCCGGTGGTGATCTATCTGCATGGCGGCGGCTATGTGGTGGGGGGGCTGCACAGCCATGACGACGTCTGCGCCGAGATCCGCGCCCGTACGGGGCTGACGGTGGTGGCGGTGGATTATCGACTGTCGCCCGAACATCTGCACCCGGCGGCCTTTGACGATGCCTGCGGGGTTGTTCGGGCTTTGGCAACACAGGGTCCGGTCGTGCTGGCCGGGGACAGTGCGGGGGCCAATCTGGCCGCCGCCGCCTCCCATGCGCTGCGCGGGACTGGCTTGGTGATTTTGGGACAGGTGTTGATCTATCCCGGTCTGGGTGGCGATGTGAACGCGGGCAGTTACATGGCCCACGCGCATGCCCCGATGCTGACGCGCGATGACGTGCTCTTTTACAAAGACATCCGCCACGGCGGCCCACCGCCCGAGGATGACGTCACGGTCTATCCGTTGCGCGACACCAATTTCGCAGGTCTGCCGCCGACACTGACCATTGGGGCAGAATGCGATCCCTTGGCCGATGACGCGCGCGACTATGCGGCGAAGATCCGCGCGGCGGCGGGGCGGGCGCATTGGGTGGAGGAGCGCGGCCTTGTCCATGGATACCTGCGCGCCCGCGCCAGCGTGCCACGCGCGGCGGCAAGTTTCACCCGCATCGTGGATGCGATTTCCGCCTTTTCCAAAGCTCACTGGCCCTATGATGGAGATGTAAAATGAACGCCCCGACCGCAAACATGACGCATTGGGCGGAACGTGTGGACATGGCCGCCGCCTTCCGCTGGACGGCACGGCTGAACATGCATGAGGCGGTGGCGAACCATTTCTCATTGGCGGTGAATGCGGATGGATCTCGGTTCTTGATCAACCCGAATGGGCGGCATTTCAGCCGGATCACCGCGTCAAGTCTGGTTGAGATTGACGCCAATGATCCGGCCACTATGAACCGCCCCGACGCGCCCGACCCGACGGCTTGGGGCTTGCATGGCAGCATTCACCGCGCCTTGCCCCATGCGCGCTGTGTGCTGCATATCCATTCAATCCACGCGACCGTGCTGGCCAGTCTGGCCGACAGCCGGTTGCCGGCCATCGACCAGAACTCGGCCATGTTCTTTGGGCGGCACGTGGTGGATGACCACTATGGCGGCATGGCCTTTGAAGAAGAAGGCGCGCGCTGTGCCGTGCTGCTTGCCAACCCGAGGATTACCACGATGGTGATGGGCAATCATGGGGTTTTGGTCGTCGGGCAGACCGTGGCCGAGGCCTTCAACCGGTTGTACTATTTCGAGCGCGCCGCCGAGACCTATATCCGCGCCCTGCAAACCGGCCAGCCCCTGCGGGTGCTGCCCGATGCAGTTGCGGAAAAGACCGCGCAGGAATGGGAGGCCTATCCCGGGTTCGCCGAGGCGCATCTGCGCGAGATCAAGGCGATGCTGGACGAAAGCGGCGACGGCTACGCCTGCTGATCCTCGTCGTCGGCTGCGCGGCTCCTCGGATGACGAGAAGGCGGAGCCGCACAAGGCGGTCAGGGGGTGAAGAACGGTTTCGCTTTCATGGTCGCAGGCACCGGCACGCCAAGGCGGGTGAGGATGGACGGCGCCAGCGCCAGCTGGTCCAAGACCACATCCGCGGGCGGCATGTCGCTGTCACCGAAATAATAGAACGCCGCGTCCTGCTGCAATTCGCCCGTGCCGCCGTGATGGCCGCGTTCGTCCTGCCCGTGGTCGGCGGTGACGATCACCTCATAGCCCTTGTCGCGCCAGCGTTGCAGGAAGGGCGCGAGCATCGCGTCCATCATGTAGCAGGCGTTATCCATCTCTTCGCAGTCATGATAGAAACGGTGGCCCATGCTGTCCAAGGTGCAGGTGTGCAGGATACCGTAATCGATGCCATGCACCTCGCACAGCCGGGTGAGCGTGGCGAAGAGATCGACATCCGAGGGCGTCATCTGGTTGATATTGCCGTAACCGGTCATGGTGTGGAACCGGCCATGGGTGATGGGGCCGCCGGGTTCATCGTATTCGATGTCTCGGACAAAATCGAAGGGCGCGCGGTTGAAGAATTCTGACCAGAAGCTGTGCGTCACCGCCCCAGTTTTCAGCCCCGCCTTGGTGGCCTCAGAGAAGACATCCGGCTGCTCAAGCCGGTAAACCGCCTCATTGCCCCAAACCCTATGCACTTGCGGTGGCACCCCGGTGTGGATGGAGGCATAGCAAGAGGCAGAGGTTGAGGGCAGCACCGCACGGATGCGGTGCACGGTGGCGTCACCATTCGCGACCCAACCTTCAAGATTGCCAAAGAGCCGCCGCCAGTTCCGGTAGGGCACGCCGTCGAGGATGATAAGGAGGAGTTTGGTCATGGTCTGATGGCTTTCTCCGGCCAAGAGGAGGGAGCCTCCGGCGGGGGGGTATTTGGGCCAAGATGAAATCAGTTTCCGGCGCTTTCCATCTTGCGGGTCGTGATCACTTTTTCGAGCCAGCCCAGTTCCATCTCGGGGACCGAGGAGAGCAGAAGATCGGTGTAATCGTCAAAGGGCGGGGCGAGCACATCGGATTTCTGGCCGTAGCGCACCACCTCGCCTTTGAACATCACGGCAATCTTGTCGGCGATGGCGCGCACCGTCGCAAGGTCATGGGTGATGAAGAGGTAGGCCACATTCTCACGCGCCTGCAGATCGAGCAGAAGTTTGAGGATGCCGTCTGCGACGAGGGGGTCGAGCGCCGAGGTCACCTCGTCGCAGATGATGAGCTTGGGCTTGGCCGCCAGCGCCCGCGCGATGCAGACGCGCTGCTTTTGCCCGCCAGAGAGTTCGGCGGGGTAGCGGTCGGCAAAGCCTGCGCCCATTTCGATTTGGTCGAGCAGTTCCTGAATCCGGTGGCGTTTCGCCTCGCCGGTCAGGCCGAAGTAGAACTCGAGCGGGCGGCCGATGATGGTGCCAACGGTCTGGCGCGGGTTCATCGCCACGTCGGCCATCTGATAGATCATCTGCAATTCGCGCAGGTCATCCTTGGTCCGGCCTGCGAGGGCCGCCGAGAGGGTGCGACCTGCGAACTGGATGCGCCCAGCCGATGGGGGCAGAAGGCCGGTGATGGCGCGGGCCAAGGTCGACTTGCCCGAACCGCTTTCGCCGACGATGGCGAGGGTCTGGCCGGGGGCGACATCGACAGTCACGTTTTTCAACACGTCGAAATTGGTGCCTTTGTAGCGCGCCGTGACGTTCTGCACCGACAGGACGGCAGGTGCTGGGGCCTTTTCGGCGTGGTCGATCGAGCGAACCGACACCAGCGCCTGCGTGTAAGCTTCGCGCGGGGTATTGATGATCTGGTCGGTGGTGCCGTATTCCACCATCTTGCCGTGGCGCAAGACAAGGATGTTGTCGGCAACCTGCGCCACGACCGCAAGGTCATGGGTGATGTAAAGCGCAGCCACCCCGGTTTCGCGGATGGCGCGTTTGATCGACGCCAGAACGTCGATTTGCGTGGTCACGTCCAAGGCTGTGGTGGGTTCGTCAAAGATCACAAGATCGGGCTTCGGGCACAACGCCATGGCCGTCATGACGCGTTGCAATTGCCCACCTGAAACTTGGTGAGGGTAACGTTCGCCAATGGTTTCAGGATTGGGCAGCGACAGTTGTCGGAAGAGCGACACGGCGCGGGCCTCGGCCTCGACCTTGGTCATCACCCCGTGGCTGACCGAGGTTTCGATTACCTGTTCCATCAGCCGTTTCGCCGGGTTGAACGAGGCGGCAGCCGATTGGGCGACATAGGTGACTTCTTTGCCGCGCAAGCTTCGCAACGCGCCCGCATCGGCGGTTCGGATATCGCGGCCATTCAGCACAATCTCGCCCCCGGTCAGGCGTACGCCACCGCGGCCAAAGGCCATGGCCGACAACCCAATGGTGGATTTGCCTGCACCGGATTCGCCGATCAGGCCAAGGACCTTGCCCTTTTCAATCGAAACCGAAACGCCGTCGACCAAGACCAGATGGCGCGGGGGTTCCCCCGGCGGATAGGCGGTGGCTTCGATCTTGAGGTTCTTGAACGACAACAAAGGCTCAGCCACCGCGGCCTCCCTTCAAGCTGGAGGTGCGCGACAAGATCCAGTCGGCCACAAGGTTCACCGAAATGGCCAAAAGTGCGATGGCACCGGCCGGGACAAGAGCGGCGGATTTGCCATAGACAAGGCCACCCTTGTTTTCACCAACCATGCCACCCCAATCGGTCAAGGGCGGTTGGATGCCGAGGCCAAGGAAAGACAGCGTCGAGATGAAGAGGACCGCGAAAATGAAACGCAACCCGAACTCGGCCACCAAGGGTGAGAGGGCATTGGGCAGAATCTCGCGGAAGATGATCCAACTTTGACGCTCGCCGCGCAGGCGGGCGGCCTCGATATAGTCCATGACCGAAATGTCGACAGCAACCGCGCGGCTGAGCCGGAAGACCCGGGTGCTGTCCAAGATGCCAATCACAAGGATCAGCACAGTCAGGTTCAGCGGCAAGACCGAGAGCATGACAAGCGCCACGATCAGGGAAGGCACAGCCATGACGAGGTCAACGATGCGCGAGAGGACTTGGTCCACCCAGCCGCCGCGCACGGCGGCAAGAAAACCAAGGAATGAGCCGAGCGAGAAGGAGAGGATCGAGGAGGCAAGGGCGACGAAAATCGTGATCTGCGCGCCGTAGATCAGCCGCGAGAGGATGTCGCGGCCGATGGTGTCGGTGCCCAGCCAATGGGCGGCCGAAGGGCCATCCCACACGCCGCCGACTGTGCTGTCGATGGGATAAGGGGCGATGAATTGGGCAAAGACAGCGATGAACAGGAAACCGCCGGTCAGCACCAGCCCCAAAAGGGCAGAGAATGGGATCCTCATTTCGGGTGCCTCAGCCGCGGGTTGGCCAAAATCGAGATAATGTCTGCCGCCATGTTCAAAAAGATGTAGACCGCCGCGAAGATCAGGCCCACCGCCTGCACGACGGGAAGATCGCGCTTGGTCACATGATCGACGAGGTATTTGCCAAGGGCGTTGTAGCTGAACACAACCTCCACGACGACGACACCGACAACCAGATAGGCAAGGTTAAGCATCACGACCGAGACAACCGGCGCGATGGCATTTGGCAAAGCGTGGCGCCAGACCACTTGCATCGGGCCAAGGCCCTTGAGTTCGGCCGTCTCAACATAGGCCGATTGCATCACGTTCAGGATCGCGGCACGGGTCATGCGCATCATGTGCGCCAGCACAACCATGACCAGCACGATCACTGGAAGCGCGATGGCCTGCAGCTTATCCCAAAAGCCCATGCCCGGCAGAACCATCGACACCGGCTGGAAGATCGGGAACACCTGCGTCAGCAGGAAAATGACAAAATAGGCCGCCACGAACTCGGGCAGGCTGATTGTGGTCAGGGTCACAGCCGAGATCAGCTTGTCAGGCCAGCGGCCGACATAGCGGGCGGCGACAATGCCCAGAAGAATGGCCAGCGGGACGGCGATTACAGCGGCGGCCGTGGCCAAAAAGAGCGTGTTGCCCAAACGCGTGCTGATCGACTGTGCGATGTCAGCCTTGTTGGACAAGGCAGTGCCAAGATCCCCGGTCAACACGCCACCAAGCCAGCTGAAATACCGCTCCAGCGGGGGGCGGTCGAGGCCCATCTCGGCCCGCAGGTTTTCAAGCGCCACCGGCGTGGCAGACTGTCCAAGGATGGCTTGCGCGGTGTCTCCCGGCAGCGCCTCGACGCCCAGGAAGATCACGGCGGAAACCGCGAGAAGAAGAAGGAGGCCCAGCGCAATGCGCTGGACCATCAGTTTCAAAACGGGATGCACTGGATTCCCGCGATCAGGCGTTCAGCCAGCACTTGTTCAGTGCGGTGCCGTTCATCAGCGTGCCCTGCGGGTCGGCAATCCAGCCACCCACTTCGGCGCGACGGCCTTCGACCCAGTCGTTGAACATCGGGCAGATCAAGCCGCCTTCGTCGCGCAGGATATGGGCCATTTCCGAATAGATGCCCTTGCGCTTGGCCGCATCCAGTTCGCCCTTGGCCGCCAACAGCAGTTCGTCGAACTTGGCGTTCTTGAACTTGGTGTCGTTCCATTCGGCGGTGGAGAGGTACGCGGTGGTGTACATCTGGTCTTGAACCGGACGGCCACCCCAATACGAGGCGCAGAACGGAGCAACGTTCCAGACGTTCGACCAGTAGCCGTCATCGGGCTCCAGTTTGATCTGCAGCGGGATGCCAGCGGCATTGGCCGAAGCTGCAAAGAGGTTCGCCGCGTCCACAGCGCCAGGGAAAGCACCCGGTGCAACCTGCAGCATGATCGGCGAGCCGTCATGGCCGGACTTCTTGTAGAAGTCCGCGGCGGCGGCGGCATCATACTCACGCTGCGGGATGCTGTCGTCGAACAGCGGATAGGCGCCGTTGATCGGGAAGTCGTTGCCGCGCGACCCATAGCCGCCCAGCACCTTGTCCACCAACTCCTGACGGTTGATCGCCATTTTCAGCGCCATCCGCAGGTCGTTGTTGTCAAAGGGCGCCTTGTCGCAATGCATGATGAACACATAGTGGCCAGGGCCACCAACCTGCTCGATCATGACATCGGTATTGCCCGCCAGCAGAGCAACAATCTTCGGATCCACGCGGTTGATCATGTGAACCTGGCCGGACTGGATCGCGGCGGTCCGCGCGGTGTCGTCGTTGATCGTCAGGATCTCGACGCCATCCGCATGGCCGCGCGACGAATCCCAGTAATTCGCAAAACGCTCGAACGTGGTGATCACGCCCGGTTCGCTGGAGGTGACCTTGTAGGCGCCCGTGCCGTTGCCGGCAGCCGGATTGTCAACGCCACCGCCCGGCTGGATGGACAGGTGATAGTCGGCAATCAGGAAGGGAAGGTCGGCATTGGCCGAGACCATCTTCAGGGTGACCATGTCGCCTTCGGCCGACATCTCGGAAATGCCCTGCACGATGCCAAGCGCACCCGACTGGGATTTCTCATCCGTGTGGCGCTTCAACGTGGCAACCACGTCATCCGCGGTCACCGTGCCGCCGCCGTGGTATTCCACGCCCGCGCGGATCTTGAACTTCCATTCGGTCGCATCGGCGTTCGACGACACTTCCTCGGCAATCCGCATTTCGACGGCGCCATTGGCGTCCACGTCGACCAGGGTTTCACCCCAGGTGCGGTTGATCATGTAAGGCACGTCCGAGGCGGCCAGTGCCGGATCGAGCGAGTTGGTGCTTTCGCCGCCGGTCACACCAGCGCGCAGAATGCCGCCCTTCTTGGGCTCTTCGGCATGGGCAGCCTTGGTGAACAGCGCACCGGCCAGTCCGGCCGAGAGGCCCATCGCGGTGGTGCGACCCACGAATTCACGGCGTGTCATCGCGCCTTTGCGCACGCGCGCAATCATGAGATCAAGTTGATCGGACATCGTTTTCTCCCTGCTATGGACCGGATTCTCCGGTGCCTTCTTGTTGATTTGAACCACTAAACCGTGAAGAAACCGGGTTGGCAACGATTCTTGCCATTCCCGGTCTTCACACAAACCGGCGCGCGACCTCCTCATCGAAGCTGCGATCAAACACCAGATTCTCGCCTTCAAACGCCCGCAACCGCGCCTGCAGGCGCAGATGGTTGGCCGTTGCGGTCATCTCGGCCGATGCTTCTGTACGAACTCGCCAGTCCCCACGCGAGAGCCGCTGCTCCCAGGTATGCACCGCTCGGGCTGAGAGCGGATCGTCGGGGTGGACTTGCCAAAGCTCGGTCATCGTCTCGCCGGTTTGCAGCCCGTGGGTCAGGTTCTCTGCATCGCCAAGATCGTCATTGATGACCAAGGAAACAGTGCCCGTGATCAGATCTGTCTCGATCTTGCGGGTGGTCTTGCCGGGCCGAAGCACCTTGTGCTGCCAGCGAGAGGCATGTTCGGCAGGCGGCGGCGTCCAACCAGAGGCCGAGCCTTGATGGACCGGCAGATCCAGCGCACCCGCCACAAGCGTCAGGCGGCCCGCTTCGGGCGAGGGCCAGACAAAGGGCCAATAGCTGTTAGACAGCGCCAACCGTACATGGTGGCCAGGCGCCACGCGATAGGCCATCTGGTCAATGTTGAACCCCACCTCAACCGTCTGCCCCGGCACCATCGGCGCAGGATTCTCCTTGCTGTCACGGTGGCACAGGTTCAGCATGCCATGCGCAATGCGCACCGAAGACCCATCCGGTGCCACATCGCACAGTCGCGCCACCACAAAGCCTAAAGGCGCATCCGAAGACAAACGCAGCGACAACCGCGCTGCACCAAGCAGATCAAGCGGCGCCTCCAGCACCGGCCCGTCAAAACAGACCGACAGCGCATCATCGCTGGCTTGATCGCCCGGCATTTCGGCATTCAGGCCCATCGGGAAGAACTCGCCCGTGTGCATCCCCAGATGCTGCGGCGTCGAAATGACGGCTTCAAGCCTGCCTTCAATGCGGCTCAAATATCCCACGGGGTGCGACCATGGTTGCGGGGGGTGTGAAACCCCCGGAGGTTGGGCCAAATGCCACCGCTGATGTTCCACCTTCGGGCTGGGCCAGACGGCCTCGGCGACCCATTCGCCCGCCCGCTGTGCCGGACTGGCATTCGGGGCCTCGCTGTCCAGACGGTACACCCGGTAGGCCGGGTCATCCTCGGCCCCATTGGCCACGCCTTTCAACCAACGGTCCCACCAGCGCAGCGCCTCTTGCAAGAACCCAACGCGGGGCGCGGGCACGGCGGTGTGCGGATATTGGTGCACCCAAGGGCCGACGATCCCTTTCACCGGCGCAGGCACATTGGTCACCAAGGCGGCGACCGTGTTCATGTAATTGTCCGCCCAACCGCCCCAGATCTGCACCGGAATGGTCATGCGGGCATAATCCTCGCAGACAGACCCGTGCTTCCAATAGGCGTCGCGCGCCTGATGGCCCGCCCAGCGCGGCGCGAGCCACGGCTCGGCCTCAAGCCGGGCCAGCCAATCGGCCCGCCAGTCAGGCCGCAAGGCCGGATCAGCGGGGCGGCTGGAATAGGACAGCATCACCGCCCCCCAGCCAAAATTCTCGCCCAACAGACAGCCGCCCTTATAATGGATGTCATCGGCAAAGCGGTCGGTCGTGGCACAGACCGACACCACGGCCTTCAGCGCGGGCGGCTGGCGGAACGCTGTTTGCAGGCAGTTAAACCCGCCCCAGCTTTTGCCCATCATCCCGACGCGACCTGAGCACCACGGCTGCGCGGCAAGCCAAGCGATCACCTCCTCGGCATCTCGCAGTTCCTGCTCGGTGTACTCGTCGTTGATCAGCCCTTCGCTGTCGCCACAACCGCGCATGTCGACCCGCACGGCGGCATAACCGTGACCAGCGAAATAGGGGTGCATCATCTCATCGCGCGGCAGGGTTCCGTCGCGTTTGCGATAGGGGATGTATTCCAAAATGGCCGGGACAGGATTCGTGGCCGCATCTTCTGGCATCCAGACCCGCGCCGAAAGGCGACAGCCATCTGACAGCACAATGCCCATATCGGGCGTTTCCAACACCTGATGCGGAAAATCAGAGCGAATGGTCATGGCAGTTCTCCCCACCCCCATGAGGCAATGGAAATTCGCAAAACGCGCAACGAATTCGTCGCTTCTACTGACAATTGCGACACAGGCGCGCTGCACGACCAAAAACCCGCTTGCCCGCCCGATCAAGCCGCTGCACCCATTGGAAAACCGACTGCGAGGCCCAGATGACCAAACGTCCCAATATTCTGATCCTGATGGTAGACCAGCTGACCGGCACCTTGTTTGACGACGGGCCAGCCGATTTCCTGCATGCGCCGAACCTGAAAAAGCTGGCGGCGCGGTCGGTGCGCTTTGCTAACAGCTATACCGCTTCGCCCCTGTGCGCCCCCGCCCGCGCCGCCTTTATGTCGGGCGCCCTGCCCCGGCGCACGCGGGTTTATGACAATGCCGCCGAGTTCGCGAGCGACATTCCGACCTATGCCCATCACCTGCGCCGCGCGGGCTATTACACAGCCCTCTCGGGCAAGATGCATTTTGTTGGCCCCGATCAGTTGCACGGGTTTGAAGAGCGTTTGACCACCGACATCTACCCCGCCGATTTCGGCTGGACCCCCGATTACCGCAAGCCCGGCGAGCGGATTGACTGGTGGTATCACAATATGGGGTCGGTCACCGGGGCGGGTGTGGCCGAGATCACCAACCAGTTGGAATATGATGACGACGTCTGCCATCAGGCGG
>JBMSKG010000083.1:0-10111 GCA_049419625.1 Paracoccaceae bacterium
CCACAGGTGCGGCATCCAAGGCCTTCAACTTGGCCGCGGCCTCTTTGACGATCGCCTCTTTCGCAGCCTTCTTTTCATATAAGGCCGCGGTATTTGGGCCTACGGCGGGGCCAGCCACTGCGCTGGCGGCCGGTGCTGGGGTCGCCGCTTCGGCAGCCAACGGGGCCGGCTCAGTTACGGCAGCAACCTCGGCAGGCTTGGCCATTGGCGGCATCGGCGGCGGCACCAGCGGACCCGAGCGCACCGGCTCAGTCGGTTTCGCGGCGTTCTTGATCGGGTCCCAACGTTCGAACTTGTCGACGGCATCCTTGACCGCGTTCATGCCCATGGATTTGGGGTTTGTCACCGCGTTCAGATCCTTGGCAACATCCGCCACGCCGGTTTCTTTCGCCGCTTGCTCCATGGCCCGCGAAAAATCACGCGCCATCGCGCGCATTTTGGCGGTAAAGCGACCAAGTTGCCGGAACATTTCCGGCAGGTCTTTCGGGCCAATGACGATCAACGCCACGATCCCGATGACCAAAAGTTCTGACATGCCTAAGTCCATGCGCCCCTCCGCAGATTGCGTTTCGCGAAATGGACGGGTGTTAGACCTTGTCCTTCTCGGCCGGCGTCACGTCCTTGGCCGTCTCAGCGGTCTGGGTTTCAAGTTCCTTGGTGCCGTCGTTCACACCCTTTTTGAAAGCGGTGATGCCTTTGCCGACTTCGCCCATCAAAGCGGAAACCTTGCCCTTGCCGAAAAGGACAAGAACGACGACAGCGATAAGAAGAAGGCCGGGAAGGCCGATGTTGTTCAGCATGTTGGTCTCTCCGATGCGGCCAACAGGGTGGCCAGATTGCAATTTGACCCCATGGTAGGGGTAGAACTGGGCCGGGTGTAAGGGGCAAAGGGCTGGACATTTTGGGTAACTGACAATTATTTGTCGGTTGATACGATAGCAAAGGCCAACCCATGCGCCGTTCTGACCGACTGTTTGACCTTGTACAGATCCTGCGCGATGGCCGCTTGCATCGGGCCGCCGATCTGGCGCAAGCGCTGGGCGGCGTATCAGTGCGCACGATCTGGCGCGACATGGGCACGTTGATGGCCAGCGGCATGCCAATCGAGGGCGAACGCGGCGTGGGCTATATCCTGCGCGCGCCCACCACCTTGCCGCCCTTGATGCTGGGGGCCAGTGAGTTGGAGGCGCTTCGGGCGGGCCTGCGGCTTGTTGCGGCGGGCGAAGATGCGGCGTTGGCGCGCGCAGCACGCAGCCTTGCCTCAAAGATCGGGGCCGTCGCCCCTGCGCCGATTGATCCGGGCCGGGAAGACATCTTTGCCTTCACCGGCAGCACCACTGCGCGCGCTGAACCGCATCTGCCCATCTTGCGCGCCGCGATTGCGGGGCGGGAACGGCTGAGCATCGCCTATCTCGACTTGAACGATCTGGAAAGCCACCGCGACATTCGCCCGCTGGCGCTGGATCTGAGAGGTCAGATCTGGGTGCTGGCGGCTTGGTGCGAGGCGCGCGGGGGGTTTCGTGCGTTTCGGCTGGACCGGATTGTGGCGATTGCCCCGACTGGAGAGGTGTTTCCGGATGCTCCGGGCCAAGGCGTCGCAGATTACCGAGCCATGGAGGCACAAGCCTCGGTCTAAGATCGCGCCTTACGCGCTGGCCGGAAAAACGAAGCAGCGGTCACGTCGGATCATCAGCCACAAAACAGTGCCGGGTTTGGGCAAGAAGACCCCTGGAACAGCGGCGGTCAGGGTCAAGGGGCCCTCGTCCATCGCAAAATCCACAAGGCTTTCTCGGCCCAGATAGCGGGCACGCGTCACCGTACCGCGTGCCGGTGTGCCGTCTTGCACCGTGGGGTTCGGCCCACGGCCTGCGCGGTCAAAGTCGATTTTCAAATGCTGCGGGCGAATGATGATATCCACTGGCGCGCCATCGGCGTGGCCGGGCGTCAGAAAGGCGCCAAAGGGAGTTTCGGTGAGCGCGCCTTTGGAAACACCCTGAATGACATTGATATCGCTGAAAAATCCAGCCGCAGCACGGTCGACGGGTGAATTGTAGATGTTATAGGGCGCGCCGCGCTGCACGATGCCACCAGCCCGCATCAGCGCGATCTCATCGGCCATCCGCATCGCCTCATCAGGCTCATGCGTCACCAAAAGCACCGCAGCACCTTCTTCTTTCAACAGCGCCAAGGTTGCATCGCGGACCCCATCACGCAGGCGGTTGTCCAGCCCCGAGAAAGGCTCATCCATCAGCATAACGCGCGGGCGCGGGGCCAGAGCGCGCGCCAAGGCCACGCGCTGCTGCTCGCCGCCCGAAAGTTCATGCGGGTGTTTTTCAGCAAAGCCGGGCAGATTGACCTTGTCCAAAAGTTCGGCCACCCGGCGGGCCTTTTGGGCCGTATCGCCTTTCAGGCCAAAGGCGATGTTCCCCGCCACCGTCAGATGCGGAAACAGCGCAAAATCCTGAAACATCAGCCCAACACCGCGCGCCTCGGGCGGTAAGTTGACCGTGGGACCGAAAACCTCGGCCCCATCAATCCAGATGCGGCCCGTGTCGGGCCGATCCACCCCGGCGATCATCCGCAAGGTCGTGGACTTGCCGCAGCCCGAGGGGCCCAACAGGCACATCACCTTGCCCGCCTCAATCGACAGCGCGACATCCGACACCACAAGCTGACCGCCAAACCGGCGGCTGAGCTGTTCGACAACAAGGCGAGGCGTGGATGCGGTCACAGGCGGTATCCGACAGATTTTATCGGGCGTTACCTAACAGGCCCGCCCCAACCCGGCAAGTGTGACGCATCAAAGCGTGGTGTTCACCGCCCCGCCATCCAACAGGATGTTCTGGCCCACGATGAACCCGGCATGTTGGCTGCACAAAAAGGCACAGGTCGCGCCAAACTCCTCGGCCGTGCCGTAGCGGCGGGCGGGGATTGTGGCCATACGCTCGACCCGGGCTTCCTCCATCGAGATGCCCCGCGCCTTGACCACCCCGCCGTCCAAAGCGGTGGCGCGGTCGGTGTCATGGATGCCGGGCAGAAGGTTGTTGATCGTCACCCCATGGGGCGCCACCTGCCGCGAGGTGCCTGCGACAAAACCCGTCAACCCAGCCCGCGCGGCGTTGGACAGGCCCAGTTGCGGGATCGGCGATTTCACAGATTGCGAGGTGATGTTCACCACCCTGCCCCACCCGCGTTCGATCATCCCTGGCAGACAGCCTTGCATCAACGCGATGGGGGTCAGCATATTGGCGTCAATCGCCTTGATGAAATCGTCCCTGCTCCAGTCATGCCACATGCCGGGCGGTGGACCACCGGCATTGGTCACCAGAATATCGAACGGGCCTTTGGACAACACAGCAGCGCGTCCCGCGTCGGTGGTGATGTCGCCCACCACCGTGGTGACCTGTACTCCATAGGCCGCACGGATCGCGTCGGCGGTCGACTCCAGCGCCTCGGCCCCGCGGGCATTCAGCACCAAATCCACGCCCGCCTCGGCCAAAGCCATGGCACAGCCCCGCCCCAGCCCCTTGGAAGCTGCCGTCACCAAAGCTCGTTTGCCACGCACACCCATATCCATGCCATTGCCCCTCTTGCGTTGTGAAACGAAAGCTTATCAGGCCAAAAATCCGCCGCAATAGCAGCTTAGTCTTTCGACCATCCGGGTTGTGTCTGGGGCACAAGCTTCCTAGATCGGTCGAACATTTCAGCAAGTGACTTTTGATGACAGATGAGCCTTTATCCGCACTCCCCGGTCATGCCTGTCAGGTTCTGGCAGCCGATGACATCTATGTCAGCCACGGTGCGGCACAAGGCGATGGATTGATGGGCCCCGCCGATGTCTGCCCCGGTGACGTCTATCAGCTTGAACCCGGTCACCGTCCGCGCCGTCTTGTCGTCACGCGGTCCGAAGGCACCGAACAGCGCGTGGCAGCGGGTTCTGCCGTGGGACATGAGGGCGAGGTGATCCGGCTTGAGGCGCGCTATGCGCTGATGGGCGAAGAAGGCGACCGGGTTGAATTGTTGGTGCTGATCCTGCCGGATGGCAGCCGATTTGCTCTGCCGCTGTCTCCGATGGCTACGGCCACGGATTACACGCTGTTGAAGGTGGAGCAGGCCCCAGATGATGCGGGCCTCTCGGATCTTTTGTGCATCTCCTTTGCCCGTGGAACCATGATCACGCTGGCCACAGGCGCACAAAAACCGATCGAGGATCTTGGCCCCGGTGACAAGGTGCTGACGCGCGACCATGGCGGCCAACCGATCCGCTGGATTGGACGCGCCACGCTCAAGGCCGTCGGTCCCTTTGCGCCGGTGGTCATTACCGCAGGCACCTTGGGCAACGCGGGCGATCTGATTGTCAGCCAGCATCACCGCATGTTCCTGTATCAGCGTGAACGGATGGCCGGGCTGCCGACATCCGAGCTGTTGGTGCAGGCCAAACATCTGGTGGATGGCGAGCGGGTGTTCTTGCGCGACGGCGGCTTTGTTGATTACCTCTCTTTGGTCTTTGATCGCCATGAAATCATCTATGCCGAGGGCGTGCCGGCCGAAAGTCTGATGGTAAACGATGCCACCGTAAACCGCCTGCCGCCCGAGCTTTCGGCCGATGTAAAGGCGCGGTTTCCGGGCCTGCGGCAAGTGCAACATTTCGGCACCGAGGCGGGGCGCAAGTTTCTGGACGCGGTGGGGGCGGAACGTCTGTTCAAACCCAACCGCCCCCGCCGCTAGACATCTGGACGCGTGCTGGACAGGGGGCTGCGCTTTAGGGTAAAGCCCCGCGCATGACAAACGCGCCCTCCCTCCCGCCCGAAATTGCCCGTCGCCGGACCTTTGCGATCATCTCGCACCCCGACGCGGGCAAGACCACGCTGACCGAAAAATTCCTGTTGTTCGGCGGTGCGATCCAGATGGCCGGGCAAGTCCGCGCCAAGGGCGAGGCACGGCGCACCCGCTCTGACTTCATGAAGATCGAGGCGGATCGGGGCATTTCCGTTTCCGCGAGCGCCATGTCGTTTGACTACCGCGAGTTCCGCTTCAATCTGGTGGATACCCCCGGTCACTCGGACTTTTCCGAGGATACGTATCGCACGCTGACCGCCGTCGACGCGGCGATCATGGTGATCGACGGGGCCAAAGGTGTGGAGAGCCAGACGCAAAAGCTGTTTGAGGTCTGCCGCCTGCGCGACCTGCCGATCCTGACCTTTTGCAACAAGATGGACCGCGAAAGCCGCGATGTGTTTGAGATCATTGACGAGATTCAGGAGAATCTGGCCATTGATGTCACCCCGGCCAGTTGGCCCATCGGGGTTGGGCGTGAATTTGTCGGTGCCTATGATCTGTTACATGACCGGCTGGAGATCATGGACCGGGCTGATCGCAACAAGGTGGCGGAATCGATCAAGATCACGGGGATGAATGACCCGAAACTTGCCGAACATGTGCCAGCAGACCTGCTCAAGAAGTTCCACGAAGAGATTGAAATGGCGCGCGAACTTCTGCCCGCCTTTGACCGTGCGTCGTTCCTGAACGGCTCGATGACCCCAATCTGGTTCGGCTCGGCCATCAACTCCTTCGGCGTCAAGGAATTGATGGACGGCATGGGCGAATACGGGCCCCAGCCGCAGCCGCAAAAGGCCGCCGAGCGGCAGATCTCTGCCGACGAGAAGGCCGTCACGGGCTTTGTGTTCAAGGTGCAGGCCAATATGGACGCCAAGCATCGCGACCGAGTGGCCTTTGTGCGTCTGGCTTCCGGGCATTTCGAACGCGGCATGAAGCTTTTGCATGTACGATCGAAAAAGCCGATGGCGATTGCCAACCCAGTGATGTTTCTGGCCGCCGACCGCGAACTGGCCGAGGAGGCATGGGCCGGGGACATCATCGGCATCCCGAACCATGGGCAGCTGCGCATCGGCGATGCGCTGACCGAAGGCGAGGCGCTGCATTTCACTGGCATCCCCTCGTTCGCACCGGAACTTCTGTCCGGCGTGCGGGCGATGGACCCGATGAAGGCCAAGCATCTGGAAAAGGCGCTGATGCAGTTTGCCGAGGAAGGGGCCGCCAAGGTGTTCAAGCCGATGATCGGCTCGGGCTTTATCGTCGGCGTCGTCGGTGCCTTGCAGTTTGAAGTGCTGGCCAGCCGGATTGAGCAGGAATACTCGCTGCCCGTGCGGTTTGAGCCGTCAAACTTCACCTCCGCCCGCTGGGTGGCAGGGCCGAAGGACGAGATGGAGAAATTCATCAACGTCAACAAGGGCCATATCGCGGTGGACAACGACGGCGCGACCGTGTTCCTCACCCGGTTGAAGTGGGACATTGACCGGATCGAGCGTGATTATCCGGCGTTGAAGCTGACAGCGACCAAGGAAATGATGGTGTAAAGGCTCGCTCTCGCGTCTGTCATCGTGGCGGGCGCGAAAGGGCACCCGGGCTTGGGTGGCGGCGGATGTCTGCCCGATCAGCCGCTTGATGCGAAAAATATTTCGCTGGCAAACTGGCGCTCTGCGCACGTCGGACTGTCGGATTGAATGATCCTGACACGCTTTTTTGCCACCAAGACACAGCATACCGCCCGTTGGCAGGGCATTTTGCCCGAATCTCAGACATTTCGCCTGCCTTGCGCCTTGGAACGGATCACGGTTCAACTGATCCGACCCTGCTATTCGAGGCCCAAAATGCTCCTCTCCGATGATGTTTCCGCGCTCTTGTCCCGCCTTGGGGTCACTCTGACGAAAGGCACCCTGCCCGCCCATTCGCCGATCACCGGCGAGGTGCTGGCGCAGATCGCCGACGACAGCCCGGCCATCGCCACCGCCCGAATTGACGCCGCGTACCATGCCTTTCTTGACTGGCGCACGGTTCCCGCCCCGAAACGGGGCGAGTTGGTGCGACTTTGGGCGGAAGAACTGCGCGCCCACAAGGCCGACCTGGGTCGGCTCGTCTCGATCGAGGTCGGCAAGGTCTCGTCCGAGGGCTTGGGCGAAGTGCAGGAAATGATTGATATTTGTGACTTTGCGCTGGGACTGTCGCGACAGCTGTACGGATATACAATTGCTTCTGAACGGCCTGAGCACCGGATGATGGAAACCTGGCACCCTTTGGGCGTGGTGGGGGTAATTTCCGCCTTCAACTTTCCGGTTGCGGTCTGGTCGTGGAACACGGCCCTCGCCTTGGTTTGCGGCAATGCGGTGGTATGGAAGCCTTCGGAAAAGGCCAGCCTATCTGCCCTTGCCGCCCATGCCATGCTGGAACGCGCGATCACCCGCTTCAACGCCGAGGGAGGTGGGGTGCCAACTGGGTTGACCACCCTTCTGATCGGCGGGCGGAGCCTTGGCGAAGTCTTGGTGGACAGCCCCAAAGTGGCATTGGTCTCAGCCACCGGCTCCACCCGGATGGGGCGCGAAGTTGGCCCGAGGGTTGCCGCCCGGTTTGGCCGCAGCTTGCTGGAACTTGGCGGCAACAACGCCGCCATTGTCGCGCCCACCGCAAACTTGGACCTCACCCTGCGCGGTGTGGCCTTTGCGGCCATGGGCACCGCTGGCCAGCGCTGCACCACCCTGCGCCGCCTTTTCCTGCATGAAAGCCTCTATGACGCCTTCCTGCCGCGACTGATGGCCGCTTATGCCTCCGTCAAGGTTGGCAATCCCTTGGAGCCGGGTGTGCTGGTTGGCCCCCTGATCGACAAAGCTGCTCTTGAAGCCATGCAAACCGCACTGGCAGAGGCCCAGGCCACAGGTGGCAAGGTCCATGGGGGTGAGGTGGTCCAAACCAAAGGCGGGGCTTACGTGCGCCCTGCGCTTGTCGAGATGCCCGGCCAGATTGGCCCGGTCTTGCACGAAACCTTTGCGCCAATTCTTTATGTCATGAAATACAATGACTTTGACGCCGTACTTCAGAAACACAATGAGGTTCCGCAGGGCCTTTCTTCATCAATCTTCACCAATGACCTACGCGAGGCTGAGATCTTTCTGTCGGCCCGTGGCAGCGACTGCGGCATTGCGAATGTGAACATCGGCCCTTCGGGTGCCGAGATCGGCGGAGCATTTGGGGGTGAAAAGGAAACCGGCGGCGGGCGGGAAAGCGGGTCGGATGCGTGGAAAGCCTATATGCGGCGGGCTACCAACACGCTGAACTATGGCAGCAGCCTGCCCTTGGCGCAGGGCGTGACCTTTGACATCGGCTGACCCCCGCCCCGTCCTGCGCCCTTTCCTGCCCTCGCACTGTCGCCTTGCTTGACCGCGAGGCGGTTTTCCAGTATCCGCCACTCACGGGGCATGGCCCCACGACGCCGGGACGCCCGGAAAGATGCGTCCCCCACTTTCCCTTGCGGGCCGATCCCGCAGTTTCAGGACGCTAATGACCAAATTCTCTGACCTTGCGCTGGATCCGCGCGTGCTGCAGGCTGTTGCCGAAGCCGGATACGAAACCCCCACCCCCATTCAGGCTCAGGCCATTCCGCACGCCCTTCAGGGCAAGGACGTTTTGGGCATCGCCCAGACCGGCACCGGTAAAACCGCGAGCTTCACCCTGCCGATGATCACGCTTCTGGGTCAAGGCCGCGCCCGCGCCCGTATGCCGCGCAGCCTTGTGCTGGCGCCGACGCGTGAACTTGCGGCCCAAGTGGCGGAAAACTTTGACATCTACGCCAAGCACACCAAGCTGACCAAGGCTTTGCTGATCGGCGGGGTGTCCTTTGGCGAGCAGGACAAGCTGATCGACCGCGGCGTTGACGTGCTGATCGCCACGCCCGGCCGCCTTCTGGACCATTTCGAACGCGGCAAGCTGCTTTTGACGGGCGTACAAATCATGGTGGTCGACGAGGCGGACCGCATGCTGGACATGGGCTTTATCCCTGACATTGAACGCATCTTCTCGCTGACGCCCTTTACCCGGCAGACCTTCTTCTACTCGGCCACCATGGCGCCCGAGATTGAACGGATCACCAACACGTTCCTGTCAGCGGCGGTCAAGATCGAAGTGGCGCGCCAAGCGACCACCTCGACGACGATCGACCAAAAGCTGATCCAGTTCACGCCCAGCCGCAAAGACCGCAGCTTTACCGAAAAGCGTGCCGTTTTGCGCGCGTTGATCAAGGCCGAGGGCGAGTCTTGCACCAACGCCATCATCTTCTGCAATCGCAAGATGGACGTGGATGTGGTGGCCAAATCGTTGAAGTCGCACGGCTTTGACGCAGCCCCGATCCATGGTGATCTGGACCAAAGCATGCGCACCCGCACGCTGGAACAGTTTCGCGATGGCAAGTTACAGTTGCTGATCGCCTCAGACGTGGCAGCGCGCGGGCTGGATGTGCCTTCAGTCAGCCATGTGTTCAACTTTGACATGCCCTCGCATCCCGAGGATTACGTCCACCGCATCGGCCGCACGGGCCGGGCTGGTCGTCTTGGCAAGGCCTATTCGATCTGCGTGCCCTCGGATGCCAAGTATCTGGCGGCGATCGAAGCGCTGGTAAAGCAGGAAATCCCGCGCGGCGAGGTGCCGGAAGGCGCGCTTGAAGGGTTGTCTGACCGGCCCGACCGCCCGCGTGATGAAACGCGCGGACCGCGCGGCCGTAACCGCAACACCGACAAACGCGATCGTCCGGTGAAACCGCACACGGAAGTGGCATCCTTGGAGCCGGTCCCGGTTCAGCCGGTGATCGAGGTCAGCATCGCAGCCGAGCCTGACCAGCCCCGCACCGAGCGCAGCCGTGAGCGTGGCGAGGATCGCCGCCGCGACGACCGGCGCCGAGAAGACCGCGCGCGGGATGACCGCCCGCGTGAAGATCGGCCGCGTGAAGATCGCCCACGTGACGACCGTCCCCGTGATGACCGGCCGCGCGATGATCGGCCCCGGGACGAACGCCCGCGTGACGACTGTCCCCGTGATGACCGCCCGCGTGACGACCGCCGCGATCCGCGGCGCGAAGATCGGCGTGAGCGTGGCCCGCGTGAGGATCATCAACGCGTGATCGGCATGGGCGATCATGTGCCCGATTTCATCCTGCGCAGCTTTGCCCTGAAACCGCGGTCTGCCGAAGACATGGCCGCCGAAGCGCAGGCCGAAGACGTCCGCGAAACCACCGCTGAAGCATGATCTGACCCTTGGTCGATCAGCG
>JBMSKG010000084.1:0-10105 GCA_049419625.1 Paracoccaceae bacterium
GGCGGTTGAAGGCAGCTTTGCCAAGGCGCTGACCACGCTTGACCCCAAGATGACCGCCGAAGATTTCGCGGCCTTGACGCGCCACCTGTCGGTTGGCCCCACCATCACCGCCCACCCGACCGAGGCCAAGCGCGTCACGGTTCTGGAAATCCATCGCCGCATCTATCGCCACCTCGTGGCGCTGGAAACCCAACGCTGGACCCCGCGCGAACGCGACGAGATCTTGCAAGACATCGAAGCCGAAATCGATCTTCTGTGGATGACCGGCGAATTGCGGATGGAACGCCCCAGCCTGCGCGATGAAATCGAATGGGGCCTGCAGTTCTTTCGCGACGCGCTTTATGATGCCGTGCCTCAACTCTTTGACCGGTTCAGCACCGCAGCCGAGGCCCGCTTTGGGCCGGGGCTCGACACCACGCCCTGCGTGCGCTTTCATTCCTGGATCGGCGGCGACCGCGACGGCAACCCCAATGTTACCGCCGAGGTAACGCGCGATGCGCTCGCACGCGCAAGGCGCAGCATTCTGGCCCGCTATCAAGACGACATCGCCACCGCCGCCGCCCGCATCTCGATCACCTCTCGGATCGTGGCGCTGCCGCCCAAGGTCGAAGCGCCGATCCGCGCCATACTCGAGCGCAGCCCGGATGCCAAACGGCTCGCCTCGCGCAACCCTGGCGAGGTGTTCCGTCAGGCCCTGACAGCCATCGGCGCCCAGTTGCGCGCGATGCAAGAACAGACAGCCGGCGCAGGCTATCCCTCGGTCAGCCATTTCATTGCCGATCTGCGCAGCATCGAGGCGGGGCTTAACGCGATTGATGCCCATCGGCTGGCCACCCGCTTTATCGCACCGCTGCGCTTTCGGGCCGAAACCTTTGGCTTTCGCACGACAACTCTGGATGTTCGGCAAAACTCGACCGTGGTCACCGCAGTTCTGTCCG
This sequence comes from Paracoccaceae bacterium, assembly GCA_049419625.1. Classification (GTDB taxonomy): domain Bacteria; phylum Pseudomonadota; class Alphaproteobacteria; order Rhodobacterales; family Rhodobacteraceae; genus Tabrizicola_A. The sequence continues at coordinate 939 of JBMSKG010000084.1, forward strand.
AGGTTTGGGCCCTGACAGGCCCGGTGCCCGCGCAGGGCAGTGCCGAATGGGCGCGCCGCCTGCGTGACGAGTTGGGCCGGTCAGATCTGGTGCATGTCAACCGCGGCCGCCTTGGTCCCGAGGCGCGCGAACTCCTTGATCTGCTGACCTTGATGCGCGACGCGCATATCTCAGACGACCCCGAAGCGATTGGCCCCTTTATCCTGTCCATGACCCGCTCGGCCGAGGATGTGCTGGCCGTTTATCTGCTGGCCCGCCATGCCGGCTTTGGCTCAGAAAAGCTCGATCTGCGCGTGGTGCCGCTGTTTGAAACCATCGAAGACCTGCGCAACGCGCCTGCCGTGTTTGATGCCGTGCTGGCCGTGCCCTTGGCGCAGCGCAGCCTGCGCAGCCGCGATGCCACGGTCGAAGTGATGCTCGGATATTCCGACAGCAACAAGGACGGCGGCTTCCTCTGCTCGACCTATGAACTGGACAAGGCCCAGCGGCGCCTGACTGCCAGCCTTGGCAAACATCGCCTGCGCCCGGTGTTCTTTCACGGGCGCGGCGGATCGGTCAGCCGGGGCGGCGCGCCCACAGGCCGCGCCATCGCCGCTCAGCCGATGGGCACCGTGCAGGGCCGCCTGCGCATCACCGAACAGGGCGAGGTGGTGTCGTCAAAATACGCCAACCGTGGCACGGCGCTGAACCAGCTTGAACTGCTGGCCTCGTCTGTCTTGGGCCATCTGCCAACGCGGGTGCAGCCAGTGGCTGATCCGGAAAGCAATGACGCGCTCGAGGCTTTGGCCGGGCTGTCGCAGACCGCCTATGTCAACCTGATCTCGCGCCCGGGCTTTATCGACTATTTCCAGCAGGCCAGTCCGGTCGAAGAGCTTGCCATGTTGAAAATGGGCTCGCGCCCCGCCCGGCGCTTTGGCGCGCGGTCGCTGGCCGATTTGCGGGCGATCCCATGGGTTTTCGCCTGGTCGCAGAACCGCCACATGATCACTGGCTGGTATGGTTTCGGCAGCGCGATTGCCGCATTTCGCCAAGTGCGCGGCGCGGCGGCAGACCGGCTCTTGGCCGAGATGTTTGAGCGTCACAAGCTTTTCCGCCTGATGGTGGATGAGGTCGAAAAGTCGCTGATGCTAACCGATCTTGGCATCGCCGCCGAATACGCCGGTTTGGTAGAAGATACCGCCCTTCGCGACGATATCTTTGGCCGTATCACGGCAGAACATGCTGCCGCTTTGGACGCTCTGCGCCTGCTCACCGGCTCGGGCCAGCCCGGCGCGCGGTTCCCGAACATGTACGACCGCTTCCGGGCGCAAACGCCGCAACTGACCCGGATCAACCATTTGCAAGTGGCGCTTCTGCGCCGGGCCCGGGCGGAGCCGGGGTTCGGCACCAGCGTGCCCTTGATGCAATCCATGAACTGCATAGCCGCCGGTCTGGGGTGGACCGGCTAAACAAAGGATATTGTCCCATGACCATCTCTGCGACCATGACCACCGGCTTTTTCACCGAGAGCCTTGCCACGCGTGACCCCGAGATTTTCGGGGCTGTGACGAAAGAACTGGGCCGTCAGCGCCATGAGATTGAGCTGATTGCCTCGGAAAACATCGTCAGCCGCGCCGTGATGGAGGCGCAGGGTTCGGTGATGACCAACAAATACGCCGAAGGCTATGCCGGAAAGCGCTATTACGGTGGCTGCCAGTTTGTCGACATCGCCGAGACGCTGGCGATGGAGCGGGCCTGCAAGCTCTTCAACTGCTCGTTTGCCAACGTGCAGCCGAACTCGGGAAGCCAAGCCAACCAAGGCGTCTTTCAGGCGCTGATCCAGCCCGGCGATACGATCCTTGGCATGTCCTTGGACGCCGGCGGTCACCTGACCCATGGCGCGGCGCCGAACCAGTCGGGCAAGTGGTTCAACGCCATCCAATACGGCGTGCGCCCGCAGGACAGCCAGCTGGATTATGACCAGCTTGCCGCCCTCGCCACCGAGCACAAGCCCAAGCTCATCATCGCCGGCGGCTCGGCCATTCCGCGCATCATCGACTTTGCCCGCATGCGCGAGATTGCAGACAGCGTTGGCGCCTATCTTCTGGTCGACATGGCCCACTTTGCCGGGCTGATCGCGGCCGGAATTTACCCCAGCCCCTTCCCGCATGCCCATGTGGCGACCACCACCACCCACAAGACGCTCCGCGGTCCGCGCGGTGGCATGATCCTCACGAACGACGAGGCGATTGCCAAGAAGGTCAACTCGGCGATCTTCCCGGGCATTCAGGGCGGCCCCCTGATGCATGTGATCGCCGCCAAGGCCGTGGCTTTTGGCGAGGCGCTGCGCCCCGATTTTATCGGCTACCAAAAGCAGGTGGTGAAGAACGCCCAGGCCTTGGCCGATCAGCTGATGAAGGGCGGTTTGGACATTGTGACCGGCGGCACCGACACGCACCTGATGCTGGTGGACCTGCGCCCCAAGGGCGTGAAGGGCAATGCGACCGAAAAGGCCTTGGGCCGGGCGCATATCACCTGCAACAAGAACGGCATCCCGTTTGACCCCGAAAAGCCGACCGTCACGAGCGGTGTGCGCCTTGGCACCCCCGCCGGCACCACGCGCGGCTTTGCGGAACCCGAATTCCGGCTGATCGCCGACTGGATCGTCGAAGTGGTCGACGGTCTGGCCAAGAACGGCGAAGACGGCAACGGCGCGGTCGAGGCCGCCGTCAAAGCCAAGGTCGAGGCGCTGTGCGAAAAGTTCCCGATCTATCCGAACCTGTAATTCGGACAGGATCATCCCAAAGAAAAGCCCCGCTCAGGCGGGGCTTTTTTCTGGTGCAGACCTCAGAACCGCTCAGCCCGCAGCACTTGGGTATCCGTCACCGACACCACGCCAATATGGCGCTCCACCACCTGAAAGGCGGCTTCCAGCAGGCTGTCCAGCCGCTCCGGGCGGATGAGGCAGATCACCGAGACCATCCCGGCGCGCCCCAACTGCCCCTCGCGGCTCCACCGGCCCGACCGGCCCGAACCGCCAAGCACCGGCAACACGGTAAAGCCCGACACGCCCGCACGTTCCAACGCCTCGGTCAGGCGGGTTTCCATCGGGGCCTCGATGATGATCTCGACGCGTTTGGCAAGATGGGTCTGCACGGGTCAGCCTCCGCTAAGGGTCTGGGCCACGGCCAGATAGGCCGGGATGCCGAAGATCAGGTTGAAGGGGAAGGTGATGCCAAGAGAAAGCGTAAGGTAGACCGAGGGGTTTGCCTCGGGCAGGGCCACGCGCATGGCGGCGGGCACGGCAATATAGCTGGCCGAGGCGGCCAAGGTCATCAACAGCGCGGTGCCGCCCACCGAAAGCCCGATCACCAGCGCGACGACAAGACCAAAGGCCGCGCCAACCATCGGCATCAGCACGCCAAAGGCAATGGTGCCCAGCCCCAGAACGCCCTTTGATCCGCGCAATCCCCGGCCCGCGACAAGGCCCATGTCCAGAAGGAAAAGGCACAAGATGCCCTGGAACGGCGCCACGATAAACGCGTCGATCCGCGCCATGCCCTCATCGCCCGTGGCCGCCCCGATCAGGAAGGAGCCGACCAACAGCACGATAGAGCCGTTAAGCAAAATCTCATGCCAAAGCCGCGCATCCATCCGCGCGCCTGACCCCGACCGCGCCGCCAGCCACAGCGCCGAGACAATGGCCGGAGCCTCCATCGCGGCGGCAACGGCGACCATGTAGCCTTCAAACGCCAGCCCCTGCCCGGTCAGCACCGAGGTGGCCGTGACGAAGGTCACAATCGAGATCGAGCCGTAATGCGCCGCCACCGCCGCCGCGTCCAGCGCGGACAGGCCCGTCATGACCCGCAACAGCGCAAAGGCGGCAAAAGGAATGACGAAGGACAGCACAATGCCACCCACAAGCGCCATGATCACATTGCCATCAATGCCATGCCCAGCCACCGCGACACCGCCCTTAAAGCCGATGGCAAACAGAAGATAAATCGACATCGCCTTGGCAAAGGCTTCGGGGATGGTCAGTTCGGACCGCGCGATCGAGGCGAAAAGCCCAAGCGCAAAGCACAGGATCATCGGCGTCAGAAGATTGTCGCCCGCAACGGCCAGTAGGTCTGCCATGTTCTCTCCCTGCGTTTCGGGCCAAGTAAGACTTCGGGGCCGGTTTACAACCCCTTGGCCGCCGATTTCGGTGATCTTCCGCCCGGCGCGTCAGCCTTGGGTGATGACGTAGATCTTGCGCACCTGTTCCACCACGCGCCACACACCCTTCCAGCCCTGCGGCAGGGTGATCGCGTCACCGGGGCCAAAGGCCTGCACAGTGCCATCGGCATGGGTCATTTCCACCCGGCCCGACAGGAAATGGCAAAACTCGGTCGAGGCGGCCCGGTCGGCGGTGAAGCGACCGGGGGTGCATTCCCAGACCCCCAGCGCCACCCGGCCATCGGGCGAGGTCCACAGATCCACCGAGGCCTCAGACTGATTGCCCTCAATCGAGGTGGGTTTGGCGACAAACGGGCCAAGGTCCATTTGGGCAAGTGCCAGATGGGTCGCAAAATCGGGCATGGTCATGGGCGGGTCCTCAGATGGGGGCGAAATCGCCGCGGTCAGAGTCATATTGTTCCAACTCACCCTCGCCCGTGTTGTTCCACAGCCCGTGCAGGGTCAGACGGTCATCTTCCACAGCGGCGCGGACGAAGGGGAAAGTCATCAGGTTTTCCAGACTGACCACGACCGCCTCTTTTTCAAGGGCACGCAGGATCATCTCCTTGGGCAAGCTGGCCACGCGTTCGAAACCGGGCTTCAGAATGTCCATCCAGCGGCCGACAAAGCTGGTCTTTTCCTCCAACTCGGGGGCCAGACCGCAGCACATGTCATGGCACCCCTTGACCCCGCCGCAGTTGGAATGGCCCAAGACGACAATATGGGCGACCCCCAGCGAGGTGACCGCATATTCCACCGCCGCCGACGTGCCGTGACGCTCGCCATCGGGGTTATGCGGCGGCACCAGATTGGCGATGTTGCGGTGGATGAAAAACTCGCCCTCATCAGCCCCGAAAATCGAGGTGACATGCACCCGGCTGTCGCAGCAGGAAATCACCATCGCCCGCGGATGCTGACCACTTTCCGCCAGACGGCGGTACCAAGCGCGGTTGTCTTTGTAGGTGGTGGCCTTCCATCCCTGAAACCGACTGACAAGGTAGGCGGGAAGGGGTCGAGCGGTGGCTGACATGGTCGGCGTCCTGCGATTGTCTTGCCCTTGGGTTAGGACGCATTCGCGGAAAATGCGAGAGGGATTGTGGGCCTTGGCCCCGCTTTTCTGCCCCGGGGTGAACCTTTTCTTCAGCACGATGCGGCAGTCTGGGCTCGGGTGTTGATGAAAGGGTGTGTGATGTCTTTGGAAAACGTAGTGGCCTTGCCAGTGAAAGAGCGGGTCCGACAGGATTCCGAACCGATTGCCACGATTTACCGCAACCTCGGCACCGCCTCGGCCGAGCAGGTGGTGACGCGGGCCTTGGGCGAATTGGCGCTGACGATGGCCGGGCTGGCCGCCCAAGTGCGCGAGCGTGAGATGCAGGATCTGTCACGCCAATTGCGCCGGTTGCAGCGGATGGCGGAAAACCTCGGCATGGTCAGTCTGGGCCTTGTGGCGGGCGATGTGCGCGAATGTCTCGACCGCGCCGATGTCACCGCCTTTGCCGCCGTCTGGGCGCGGCTGGTGCGGATCGCGGAGCGGTCCTTGGCACCCGACAAGGGGCTGTTGGACCAGACCTTCAACTAGGGCGGATCGGCGGTTGCGGGCGGCGCGGGATTGGCTAGGGTTAGGGCAACAGCCTTAGCCCGCAGGACACCATGCCAAACCCCACCTTTGCCGCCGCCGATGCCGCCTCGCGCGCTTTGCATCTTGTTACGCCCGACGGCCTCGCGGCCTTTCTCGCCGCCCAAGCCCCTGCCACCGCCGCATGGCTGCGCGCGACGGGGTTTGAGGCAGGGCCGGGCGAGTTGCGCCTGATCCCCGATGCCGATGGCACGGTGCAGGCCGCCGTGGCGGGTATGGGCAGCGCCAAAGCACGTGCGCGGGGCCGGTTCCATCTGGCCCGCGCTGCCGTTGGCCTGCCCGCCGGGGCCTGGCATCTTGAGGGCGATCTCACGCAGGCCGAACGTGAAGAGGCCGCCCTTGCCTTCCTTTTGCAATCTCATCGCTTCGACCGCTATCGCCCCAGCAAACCGGTCAGCGAACCCGCGCTTCTGAAAGCCCCCAAGGGCGTCGACGCCACCCGTCTTCTGGCCATGGCCGAGGGCGAGTTCCTAACGCGCGACCTCATCAACACCCCCGCACTCGACATGGGTCCGGCCGAGCTGGAAGCCGCCTTTCTCACCCTCGCCGACCGTTTCCACGCCAAGACAACCGTGATCCGGGGCGATGATCTTTTGGCGCAGAACTTCCCCATGATCCACGCCGTCGGCCGCGCCTCCACCCGGGCGCCGCGCCTTTTGGAGATGACCTGGGGCAACAAAGGCCCGCATCTAACGCTGGTCGGCAAAGGCGTGTGCTTTGACACTGGCGGGCTGAACATCAAACCCTCCTCGGGCATGCTTCTCATGAAAAAGGACATGGGCGGCGCGGCCACGGTCATGGGGCTGGCCCATATGATCATGGCGCTGAACCTGCCGATCCGCCTGCGTGTGCTGATCCCGGCGGTGGAAAACGTCATTGCCGGCAACGCCCAGCGCCCGAAGGACATTCTCATCAGCCGCAAGGGCCTGACGGTCGAGGTGAACGACACCGACGCTGAGGGCCGATTGGTCTTGGGCGACGCCTTGGCCTATGCCTGCGAGACGCCCACCGATGCTGTGATTTCGATGGCCACGCTGACCGGGGCCGCGCGGGTGGCCGTGGGGCCGGATCTCGCCCCCTATTACTGCGACGACGAGCCGATGGTTCAGGCACTGGAGTCGGGCGCGAAAGCGGGCTTTGATCCGGTCTGGCGCCTGCCCTTCTGGACGCCCTATGAACACATCATCGAACCCGGCATCGCCGATCTTGATAACGCGCCGGGCTGGGGCTTTGCGGGGTCGGTCACCGCCGCACTCTTCCTGCGCCGCTTTGTCGAAGGCCCGCGTTACCTGCATTTCGACATCTACGGCCACAGCCCCGCCGACCTGCCTGCCCGGCCCAAGGGTGGGGCTGGCCAAGGCGCGCGGGCGGTTCTGGGGGCCCTTCCGGCGATTCTGGGGCTCTGACGATGGACCGCCGCCTGACCCCCGCCACCCCGCGTATCGCGCACAGTTCGCTGAAAGGGCGGGTGGATGTGCCGGTCTACACCGAAGGCACCGCCATGCGGGTGTCCCTGCCCTTGGCCGATCTCTTGCGCGCCCCGAACGGCGCGCGCGAACGCCAACTTCTTCTCGGCGCGGCCTTCACCGTGATTGACCGCCACGAAGGCCATGCCTTCGGCTTTGCAGACAAAGACGGCTATTGCGGCTGGCTGCCCGATGCCGCCCTCACACGCGGGCCAACCCCAACCCACTGGGTCTGCACCCCCGGCACCCATCTTTACCCCGAACCAAAGGTCCAAGCGCCCGAGATCTGCGCGCTGTCCTTGGGCGCCGAGGTGGCCATCACCGCGCAGCATGGCACTTGGGCCGAAACGACCCAAGGCTTCCTGCCCGTCTGCCATCTCCTGCCCTTGGGCCAGCATCTGGCAGATCCGGTCGCCGTGGCCGAAAGCCTGCTTCACACCCCCTATCTCTGGGGCGGCAACTCCCGCGCGGGGCTCGATTGTTCTGGGCTTGTGCAACTGGCCTTTGCCGCTTGCGGCATCCCCCTGCCCGGCGACAGCGATCTGCAACAGACGGCCGGGCAGGATATCCCCACCGATGCCGCCCTGCGCCGGAGCGATCTCATCTTCTGGAAAGGGCATATCGCGATCATCGTCGATGACCACCGTTTGATCCACGCCAACGGCCACTCAATGTCGGTCGCTTACGAGGACACAAAGGCCTGCATCGCCCGCATCATGGCGCAAGGCGGCGGCCCGGTCACCCACCGCCGCCGCGTGCTGTAATCACATGCGTTAGTCGATCGGACGCAGGGGCTTTTCCAACACCCGCAGCGCGGCCGCCAGATCATGGCCCCGGCGCAGGACCTGCCCTTCGCCCCCGCAGACCGCATAGATGCCCTGACGCGACCGCAAGGCCGGGCGCTTTTCAATGCGGTACAGCGGCACCTCGGCGGCGCGGCGAAACACCGAGAACACCGCAACATCGGGCCGGAAATCCATCGCGTAATCGCGCCAATCGCCGCTGGCGACCATCCGTCCATAGAGCGACAGAATGGCGGAGAGTTCCCGGCGGTCAAAGCTGACCACTTCGGCGGCTTGAGAGAAGGGGGTCGGCGCGTTCATGACAAAACTGTAACGCAAGCCGCCCCTGAATCAAGCCCGATGCCAGATCAGAGAAACCCGTCCGACAGGCGCAATTCCCCCGTGGTCAAGCCCCGGCAATTGGTCTGCGGCGCGGGCAGACGCTTTTGCGCCATCGGGTGCGTGGCGTCCAAAACACCCAGTTGGGTCAAAATCCCAACCAACGCCGCCTCTGAAGCCCGCGAATTGCCGTCCTCGATCTTCATCGCAAGGCCCAGCTTTTTCTCGGGGATCATGGCGATGAACACCGCCTCGGCCCCGGTCTTGATCGCCACGCGCCCCCCCATGGCGCGCATGAGTTCGGTGCAAGACCGCCCCTCGCCCGCGACATACTCGGGATGCGCGGCCATCGCATCGCGCAGCCGCTGCATGGCACGTTCCCGAACCGATCCGCCCGCCCCTGCCTTGGCAAACTCGGCCATCGCGCGGGCCAGACCCGCCACCGACATGGCAAAATTCGGGGCCGAACAGCCATCAATCCCATAGCCCGCCACGGTTTCCCCCGTCACCTCTTCGGTCGCGGCCCTGATCGCCTTTTGCAAAGGGTGGTCGATCTCCACATATTCCGGCCCGGCTTTCAGGTGCTTTGTCACCGTCAGAAAGCCCGAATGTTTGCCCGAGCAATTGTTGTGCAACTGGCACGGCCCCTCATGGTCGCAGATCAGACGATCGCGCTCCGCCTTGTCATAGGGCTCATGGCTGCCGCAGCGCAGATCAGGCTCGCCCAATGCCGGAATTGCGGGCAGC
>JBMSKG010000085.1:0-9986 GCA_049419625.1 Paracoccaceae bacterium
GGCCGCGGGTGGCATTGGCGCTGTCGCGCGGGTCGTAGATGATAAGGGGGATGCGGACCGAGGGATCGTGGAAGAGGTCTTTTTCGCCCATCCAGTGATCGCCAAGATAGTCGCCGTGGTCAGAGGTCACGACAATCATGGTGTCGGCCATGCGGCCGCTGGCCTCCAAGAAATCCAGAAGCTTGCCGAATTCAGCGTCGCACTGCGCAATCAGGCCCATGTAGGCGGGGATGACGGCCTCGCGCACCTCATCGCGCGAGAAGGCTTGCCCGGGCTGGTTGGACATGAAGGCCTTGAAGACCGGGTGCGGATCGTCGCGTTCGCGCAGGTGGCGGGTGGCCGGAACCACGTCGGCGGGTCCATAAAGGTTGTGCCACGGCGCCGGCACGATATAGGGCCAATGGGGTTTGATATAGCTGAGGTGGCACAGCCAGGGGGCGGTGTGGGGCTGGGCGATAAAGCCCATCGCCTCACGCGTGAGCCAAGGGGTTTCACTGTCTTGCTCGGCGATGTTGGCCGGTTCGACCGCGTTTTGCAAAAGCCATCCCGAGGCGATGTCACCTTGGGCATCAATGCCGGAGTTGGCATGCGCGTGCCAAGGGTTGTGGCCGGGGTAGCCTTGGGTCTTTAACCATTCGTTGTAGGGCGAGCGTTTCTCGTCATAAAACCCCTCGGGACCTTCGGCATTTAGCCCGTCGTCGCGGACATGCACGTCAAAGCCACAGTCGGCAACCCGGGCGCCAATGACACTGTCGGGGGCAAGGCCAAGACGTGCCATGCCTTCGGCGTCGGCGCGCATATGGGTCTTGCCGATCAGCCAGCTTTCCACCCCCAATTGGCGCAAATGATCGCCCAGCGTCATCTCGCCCACCTTAAGCGGGAAGTTGTTCCAGGCCGCACCGTGGGAATGGACATAGCGACCGGTGTAAAAGCACATCCGGCTCGCGCCACAGATCGGTGACTGCACATAGGCGCGGCTGAAACGGACGCCGCGTGCGGCCAGACGATCAAAGTTCGGGGTCTTCATCGTGGGGTGACCGGCGCAGGACAGGTAGTCGTGGCGCAACTGGTCATACATGACAAAGAGGATGTTCTTGATCTGGCGCATTATCGGCTCATCAGGCTGGGCAAGAAGGTGGCGATCTGCGGGAAAACCAGGATCAGGACAAGCCCGATCATCATCGCCGCAACGAAGGGCCAGACGCCCTTGAAGGCCGTTCCAAGGGAAATGTCGCCGATGGTGGCCTTGACCACAAAGACATTCAGGCCAACTGGCGGGGTTATGAGGCCCAGTTCCACCGTGATGACGGCGATGATGCCGAACCAGATCATATCAACGCCCATCGGCTTGAGGATGGCCGCAAAGATCGGAATCGTCAGGATCAGCATCGACAGGCTGTCAAAGATGCAGCCCATCACGAGGTAGATCAGGCAAATGGCGATGACGATGCCCATGGGCGAGATTTCAAGCCCGATCAGCCAGTTGGAAATCCCCCCGGTGAACCCCGCAAGGTTGACGAAGTTGGCAAAGATCACCGCGCCGAAGGCGATGACAAAGATCATGCCAGTGGTGACGCCGGTCTCAATAAGGCTTTCCCACAGGGTTCGCCATGTCAGCTTGCGCCGGGCAAGGGCAAAGGCCCCGGCAGCGGCGACGCCAACGCCTGCGGCCTCGGTCGGTGTGAAAAGCCCGCCATAGATGCCGCCAATGATGATGACGAAGATCAACACAACGCCCCAGACTTTGCCCAAAAGACGCAGGCGCTGCGGCCATGGCGTGCGGGCGGCGGGGGGGCCTTGTTCGGGGTGGCGCCATGTGGTCCAGGCAATGGCGCCGGAAAACAGCGCCATGAGAAGGATACCAGGCAAGATGCCCGCGATGAACAGTTTCGCGATGTCGGTTTCCGCCAGGATGCCGTAGATCACCATCGGCACCGAAGGCGGGATCATGATGCCCAGCGTGCCCCCTGCCGCGATCGCCCCAGCCGAGAGCCCGTCATCGTATTTGTAGCGCCGCATCGAGGGCATGGCGACGCGGCTCATCGTGGCAGCGACGGCCAGAGACGATCCACAGACCGCGCCGAAACCGCCGCAGGCGACCACGGTTCCCATCGCCAGCCCGCCCTTGAAATGACCAACAAAGCCATTGGCAGCGTCGTAAAGCTCATGCGCCAGATTGGCACGGTTGATGAGCGCGCCCATCAGGATGAACAGCGGAATGACGGTGAAACTGTAGAGTGTCACCTGATCATACATCTGCTGACCGGTCATCACCAAGGCGCCGTTGATGGCGCGGAAGTTGAACTCCAACCCCGCCTCACCCCATGAAACAAGGGCTTGACCCACCATATCGGCGCGCACATAGGCAAAGCCGACAAGGCCAACGAACATGAGAGCAAAGCCCAAAGGCACGCCGGCAAAGATCAAGACCAGCATGACGGCAAAGCCGATGAGCGAGACGGTCATTCCAAGGACCCTTTCGCGGCATGGGCGTCGCGGTCGAGCCCCGCCAGGGCACGAACCAAAAGCACCGCCGTCACAAAGCAAGAGAGCCAACCCAGGGCCGCCATGGTGGCCGCGACCGGCCAGATCGGCAGATGAAGCGAGCCAGTCGAGGCCATAGAGCCATGCACGATCCCCGCCTGCACGGTCATCCGCCAACCAATGAACCCAAGGCCCGCCGTCGATATCATCAAGATCACGATGCGATGCCAACGCCGGGCGCTTCCCGTGAGCCGGTCGGTCAAAAGTCCGATGGCAAGGTGATTTTCCGCCCGACTGGCCAAGGGTAACGCGGCAAAAACCGTCAACCCCATCAGGATTTCCGAAATCTCGTAGCCGCCCGAAATGGGTGCGTTGAAGAAATAACGCCCACCCACGTCAAAAACGGTCAGCGCGACCATGGCGCACAGGCACAGCGCGATGACCGCTTCCAGCCCCCGTTCAATGCCCCACCACAGTCGCGCCATTTGTCAGTTGCCCGCCGCGATCTTGGCTTGCTCGGCGATGTAGAAGTCCAAGGCCGCTTTGCCGTCGATGCCCATGGGGGCAACCGAAGCAATCCAGGCGTCCTTGACCGGAGCAAAGGCGCTGGTCAACTCGGCCACAAAGGCATCAGACGCCGGCGTAATGGTCTTGCCCGAAGCAATCGCACGCTCGCGTGCAGCGGCCTCTTTCTCGTCCCCACCAGCGGCACGCGCGGCCAAAGCCTCGCCCGAAATGGCGCGGATCTTCTCTTGATCTTCCGGGCTGATCGAGGCCCAGACATCCGAGCGGACATAGACCGCGAAGGCCGGGGCGAACATATGGCCGGGAACTTCGGTCGTGACCTTGGCGAAATCGATCACGCCGAACACTTCAAGCGATTCAAAGTTGATGCAGCAAAAGCTGTCGACGACGCCGCCTGAGATCACTTCGTGCATCCGCACCGCCGGACCGGGCGACACAACCGCCCCTGCCGCCGTCAGCGCTTCGGCCGGAAGACCGGGCGGCGACCACATTTTCAACCCGGCCATCGAGGCCAAACTGTCGATCGGTTTGGCTGCGTCCATCGAAATCAGGCTGTTTGCAGGCGTGGTGACGAGGCCAAGAAGTTCGACATCCTTCAGCGCGTTCTTGCCCTTGAAGAATTGCTCATAGGTGCGCCACAGCGCGACTGAGGTTTCCTTGTCACCGAAATAGGTCATCGGCAGAAGCGGCATTTGCAGTTCCGGGTTGGTTTCGCGGGCGAAACCAACCATCGAAAACGCCCCGTCCATGACGCCTTGCTGCACAGAGTTGAGGAGTTCGGGCGGCGGGGCCAGTGACGAATCGGGGACGGTGAATTTCACCCGGCCTTCGGTCGCCGCTTCGATATCGCCGATCCATGGCTTCATGACATCGGTCCAAAGGCTGTCATTCGGGGCGAGGAAGTTATTGAAAACGATGGTCGTTTCTGAAATCGCCGGGCTTGCCCCGGCCATGAGGGCTGCAAAAAGCCCGGCCTTCATCATGCGCATGTCCATCTCCCTGATACGCGGAACGTTCCGCTTGCTCTTATATTGCATAACAGGTTAAACAATAACACGTTATGCAGTCAAGCGAAGTGAGGTGGGCGATGAACGATGGTGGTCTTGTCAAGACAAAGCCCCCCGCCGCGCCGATGCGCGGGTTTGAATCTTCGTTGCCGATTGCACTGCTGCGCGCGCGCCAAGCGACGGCGCACAAGTTCAAGCCCCACACCGATGCCGCCGGCCTGACCCAGCCGCAGTGGCGCGTGATCCGCGCCTTGGCGGCGGGCGAACCGATGGATGTCGCCACTTTGGCACAGCGTTGTGCGTTGATGCAGCCTTCGGTGTCGCGCCTGTTGACCGGGTTGCAAGAGCGCGGTCTGATCGAGACGGTGGCGGGGCCAGATGCCCGGCGGCGCGTATTGGCACTGACACCCGAGGGGCAGCGGCTTTTTGACCGGATCGCCGTGATTTCCGAGGCGGTCTACCGTGACATCGAAGAGGTCTATGGCCGCGAGGAGTTGGCGCGGCTGGTCGAAATGCTGGTACGTTTGCGCGAGGTGGCCGAGGGGCTGCCAGACCTGCCGCGCGTGATGCCAGATCTGGGGTAAGGGCGATGGGCAAGGCGGCTGATCTCATCCTGACAGGCGGGCGGATTTGCACTATGGACCGGGCGCGCCCCCATGCGACGACTTTGGCGATCGCGGCAGGCCGGATTGTCGCGCTGGGCGGCGATGAGGTGGCGGGCCTTGCCGGGCCGGGCACGCGGGTGGTGGCTTTGGGCGGGCGCGCAGTCATGCCGGGGCTGATCGACAGCCATACCCACGGGCTGTGGGGCGCGTGCCGCGATCTCTTTGAGGTGTTTCCGGGGCTGGGCGCCCCCCTACAGGCCGTGCTTGACGGAATTGCAACGCGGGCGACCCAAGCAAGTCCCGGGACTTGGATCATCGCCGGACCTTGGCGACCCTTTGAGCGGCCCAGCTTTGGCCCCCGCCCTGCCGAGATGCTGGACCGGCTCGCGCCTGATCATCCGGTGGCGATCAAGGATGTCTCGCAGCATAATCTGTGGCTGAACTCGGCGGCGCTGCGCTGCGCGGGCATCGACCGCGACACGCCAGACCCGGTGGGCGGGATGATCGAACGCGATGCGACCGGCGCACCGACCGGCATCCTGATCGAGGCGGCCGGTGCCTTGGTGCAGGGTTTCTTGGAACCAAGCGCGGCACAGTTGGATCAAGCAGTGGCGCATCTGTCAGCGGTGTTTCATGGGCTGGGCATCACCGGTTTCAAGGAACCCATGGCCTTTGAGCCCGAGCTGACCGCCTATGCCAAGGCCGATCATGCGGGGGCGTTGAACCTGCATGTTGGTGCCCATCTCACGCGGTTCTCGCCCTTTTCAGAAGATTGGGTGCCGATGGAAACCTTGGCCGCCCTGCGCGCGGTGCATCAAAGCCCACATCTGCACACGGGCTATGCCAAGCTCTTCCTTGATGGCGTGCCGATTGCCCGCACCGCCGCGTTTCTCGCCCCCTACCCTGGTCAGGACCCCGCCGCCCATGACCCCGAGGCGATGCTCTTGATCAAGCCCGATCGGCTGGCGGCAGAGCTTATCGCTTTGGACCTTGCGGGCTACGTGGTGAAGATGCATGCGGTCGGGGACCGGGCGGTGCAGGCAGGGCTGGATGCTATTGCCGCGGCGCGGGCCGCCAATGGGCCTTCGGGCCTGCGTCACGAAATTGCGCATGCCAATTTTATCGCGCCCGCCGATCTGGCGCGGTTTGCCGCCTTGGACGCGGTGGCTGAAGTGTCGCCAAAGCTGTGGATGCCAAACCCGGTGACCGCAGGCCAACGGCAGGTTTTAGGCGATGCGCGCGTCGACACTTGCCATCCGATCCGCAGCCTTTTGGCAGCGGGGGCTGAGGTGATTTACGGCTCGGACTGGCCCGCGGCCGCCTTGGATGCCAACCCTTGGACCGGGCTTGCCGGGATGCTGTCGCGCGCCGATCCGACCGGCACCTATCCCGGAACGGTGGCCGCCGATGAGGCGATCACGCTGGATCTGGCGTTGCCCTTGTTCACCCGCAACGGGGCAAGGGCGCTTGGGCTGGAGGGGCAGACGGGATGCCTTACGGTCGGGGCTTTGGCCGATCTGATTGTGCTGGAGCGCCCGTTAAACGGACTAAGCCCCGAAGAGATTGCCGCCGTCCTGCCTGAGGCCACGCTTTTTGGCGGCCAATTGGTGCATGGCGCGCTTTAGGCGGGCCGGGTCAAGGGTGAGTATTTGGAAAGGCGCAAGACCATAGAGCGTAGGCATCACCGCCAAGGGTCTGGGTGTCGCGCAAGGCCAGGCGCGGGGCCTCGGCCAGGGTCTTGAGGCCAAGCGCGGCAAGGGCCGGGCGGCCATCGGCCCCGATCAGGGCCCCGGCGTGATAGGTCGCCAGATCATCGATGAGCCGGGCGGAGACAAGGCTGGCCGCCAACTGACCGCCGCCTTCGCACAAAATCCGGGTAAGGCCGCGGGCCGCGAGGGCGTGGAGTGCGGCGGCGGGAGCAACTTGGCCAGTCGGGCTGGCCGCGACCTCGATCAGCGTGGCGCCCGCGGCGGCCCATGCGGCGCGTGCGGCCTCGGGCGCGGTGGCGGTGTGGACCATCCAGACTGGGATCTGCCGGGCGGTCTGGCCAAGGCGGCTGGTCGGGGCATGGGAAAGGCGGCTGTCGAGGACGATGCGCAAGGGTTGGTGGGCTGCGCCCAAGTCACGCACCGTCAGGTCCGGATCATCGGCGCGGGCGGTGCCAGCACCGACCATCACCGCGTCATGGGTCAGGCGCAGAAGATGGGTGTGGCGGCGCGCGGCGGGCCCGGTGATCCAGCGGGATTCGCCCGTGGCCGTTGCGATGCGGCCATCCAGCGTGGCGGCGAGTTTCAGCGTGACAAAGGGCAAATGGCGCGTGACGCGCTTGAGAAACCCGGCGTTAAGGCGGGTGGCCTCGGGCGCAAGGACACCTTCGGTCACCGCGATGCCAGCCTCTCGCATCATCGCATGTCCCCGGCCCGCGACGCGCGGATCTGGGTCAGTCAGTGCCGTGACAATGCGGGAGACGCCAGCCGCGATCAACGCCTCGGCGCAAGGCGGGGTCTGGCCGTGATGGGCGCAGGGTTCCAGCGTGACATAGGCGGTGGCACCTCGGGCCAAGGCGCCCGCTTGGGCCAACGCGCGGGTTTCGGCATGGGGGCGGCCGCCGGGTTGTGTCCAGCCGCGCCCAACGATCTGGCCGGCGCGCACCAAGACGCAGCCCACCGCCGGGTTGGGCCAGACAGCGCCAAGGCCCCGCGCCGCGAGGCGCAGGGCGTGGGCCATGTGGATGTCGTCGCTCACTCTTCCGGATGTGCGCCGGGGCGCAGTTCGCTGACGAAGCGGTCAAAGTCATCCGCCGCCTGGAAGTTCTTGTAAACGCTGGCGAAACGGACATAGGCCACCGTGTCGATCCGCGCGAGGCTTTCCATGACGATCTCGCCGATGGTTTTCGACGGGATGTCAGTGTCGCCAAGGCTTTCCAGCCGACGCACGATCCCCGAGATCATCTGGTCAATGCGATCGGGGTCGATGGGGCGCTTTTGCATGGCGATGCGGATCGAACGCTCTAGTTTGGAGCGGTCAAAATCTTCGCGTTTGCCAGAGGATTTCACGACCACAAGGTCGCGCAGCTGCACGCGTTCATAGGTGGTGAAGCGGCCGCCGCATGCGGGGCAAAAGCGGCGACGGCGGATGGACACATGGTCCTCAGCCGGGCGCGAGTCTTTCACTTGCGTATCGACGTTACCGCAGAATGGGCAGCGCATCGGCTCCCTCCTTGCTTGTTATTTTCTGTCCTGCCTCAAGCCCGAGGGTATGCCCCCGTGATCTTTGGGCAACTATAGGGGGGCACACGCTATGTCGGGTAGCGGAAAGTGGCCGATACCGCATCTGGGGGGCAGACCTGTTGCGGGCAAGACTCAGGTGGGGGACAAGCGAAAGGCCCGCCGGCTGGTCGCGCCGCGGGCCTTTTATTTGCATTTCAATCTGTTAGCGATCATTGGTGCAATGCGGGTGATTGATGCCGGTCCGCGAGGGCGCAACAACCGCAGGGTGATACCCCGCTCTTACCGCAACGATCAGAAGAAAGCCTGCAGCCCAGTAATGGCACGGCCCAAGATCAGAGCGTGGACATCATGGGTGCCTTCATAGGTATTGACGGTTTCGAGGTTCACCATGTGGCGGATGACCTGATAATCTTCCTGAATGCCGTTGCCGCCGTGCATGTCGCGCGCCCAGCGCGCCGCGTCCAGCGCCTTGCCGCAGTTGTTGCGCTTGATGATCGAAATCATCTCAGGCGCGGCATTGGCCTCATCCAAGAGACGACCGACGCGCAACGACGCCTGCAGGCCAAGCGAGATTTCGGTCATCATATTGGCCAGTTTCAACTGGTAAAGCTGGGTCTGGGCAATGGGTTTGCCGAACTGCTTGCGGTCAAGGCCGTATTGGCGAGCGGCGTGCATACAGAACTCGGCCGCCCCCATGACACCCCATGAGATGCCATAGCGCGCGCGGTTGAGGCAACCGAACGGCCCTTTCAGACCTTCGACATTCGGCAACAGCGCATCTTCGCCCACTTCGACATTGTCCATGACAATCTCGCCGGTGATCGAAGCGCGCAGGGACAGCTTGCCACCCACTTTCGGCGCGGAAAGCCCCTTCATGCCCTTTTCAAGCACAAAGCCCTTGATCTTGCCGCCATGCGCCTCGGACTTGGCCCAGACCACGAAGACATCGGCAATGGGGGCGTTCGAGATCCACATCTTGGCGCCGTTCAGCACATAGCCATTCGCGGTTTTCTTGGCCACGGTCTTCATGCCCGCCGGGTCCGAGCCGGCATCGGGTTCGGTCAGGCCAAAGCAGCCGATCCATTCACCGCTGGCGAGCTTCGGCAGGAATTTCTGGCGCTGTGCCTCGGTGCCATAGGCGTAGATCGGATACATGACGAGCGAGGATTGCACCGACATCATCGAGCGATAGCCGCTGTCGATACGCTCCACCTCGCGGGCGATCAGGCCGTAGGCCACATAGCTGGCACCCAGCCCGCCGTATTCTTCCGGCACGGTGACGCCGAGAAGGCCCATCTCGCCCATTTCGCGGAAGATCGCAGGATCGGTGGCTTCCTCGCGGAACGCTTTGATGACGCGCGGTTGCAGCTTGTCTTGGGCATAGGCGCGCGCGGCGTCGCGCAGCATACGCTCTTCGTCGGTCAGTTGGTCGTTCAGGCGAAAGGGGTCTTCCCAATCAAACCGGCCCAGATCGGGGGCGTCCTTGGCTTTCAGCTTGGGGGTATCGGACATCGGCGCATCTCCTGAAAGGGCATGAGTTTTGCGCGAGTCTATTGCACGAATCCCTGAAGGCTACTAGCGAAACGGGAACAGGGTTTCATGAGGAAAACTCATATGCTGGTTTCGCGTCGCTATCTGCCTTCGATGCCGTCGCTTCTGGCTCTTGAGGCCGTGGACAGGCTGGGCAGCGCCTCGGCGGCGGCTGAGGAGTTGAACCTGACCCAAGGGGCGGTGAGCCGGCAGTTGCAGGTTCTGGAGGGGCAATTGGGGGTGGCACTGTTCATCCGCGACAAGCACCGGCTGCGGCTGACCCAAGGCGCGCGGGACTATTGCCGCGAGGTGCGGCGGATGTTGCAGGGGATCGGGCAGGCGACGCTGACGCTGCGGGCCAACCCCGGGGGTGGAACGTTGAATTTGGCCATCCTCCCCGCTTTTGGCATGCATTGGTTGGCCCCGCGTCTGGCCCGCTTTGCGGGCCAGCATCCAGAGGTGACGGTGAACCTCTCGACCCGGCTAAAGCCCTTTGATTTTGACGCGACGCAGTTTGACGCGGCCATCCATTACGGGCGGCAGGATTGGCCGGGGGTCGATTACCTGCCCTTAATGCAAGAAGAGATGCTGGCGGTGGCCGCCCC
>JBMSKG010000086.1:0-9960 GCA_049419625.1 Paracoccaceae bacterium
CCCCCCCCCCCTCCTCCGCTCTCAGCCAAGCGCCGCTTTCACGGTTTCAGCCATCGGTGTGGTCGCGCGCCCGATCAGCCGCGACAAGGTCCGACTGTCATCAAACAGCGCGCCTTTGGCGGCTTGGGCATCGCTGTCGGCCAGCACATGCGCAAAACCCTCGGGCAGGCCAAAGCCTTGCAGCATGGCGGCATAATCGGCTTGTGGCAGGTTGGTATAAGCTATGGGCGTTCCGCTTTGGCGCGACACTTCAGCGGCCATCTCGGCAAGGGTATAGGCCTGATCCCCAGCCAGTTCGTGCACCTTGCCTTGATGCGTCGGATCCAGCGCCACCGCGGCAATCGCATGCGCATAATCGGCGCGGGCGGCGCTGGCGATGCGGCCTGTTCCGGCCGACCCGGCCATGGCGCCGTGGGCCAAAGCGGCCCCAAGGCTGCCAGGGTAGTTCTCCGTATACCAGCCGTTGCGCAAGATTGTATGGGCCAGGCCGGACGCCTTCAGGGCCGCTTCGGTTGCCGCATGGTCTTGGGCCAAGCGCATGGGGTTCTCAGCGCCCTTCAGGATCGAGGTGTAAATGACATGCCCGACCCCGGCCGCCTTGGCCGCATGGATCACCGCGCGGTGTTGGCCGGCGCGGTCATCAAAGTCATTCGAGGAGATCAAGACCAATGTGTCGATCCCGCGCAGGGCCGCAGGGTCGGCCGACTTATAGTCAAAACGGCGCACCTCAAGCCCCAGATCGGCGGCGTTTTCCGGGCTGCGCACCAAGGCGACGGGCTGTACCCCCCGTGCTTGCAAGGCCGCAATGGCGAGGCGGCCCAATTGGCCTGTGGCGCCCGTGATGGCAATGGTCATGATAAACTCCTGTGAACCAAGTTGACGGTCACAAGAATAAGAATGTACTAACGAAAAAGAAGTACGCACGTT
Source organism: Paracoccaceae bacterium (assembly GCA_049419625.1). Lineage (GTDB taxonomy): Bacteria > Pseudomonadota > Alphaproteobacteria > Rhodobacterales > Rhodobacteraceae > Tabrizicola_A. The sequence goes on from JBMSKG010000086.1 coordinate 928, forward strand.
TTTGTAAGTATACCGCAGGGGCGCACAGGGTGACCAAACTTGATGCACAGACACAGGGCCAAACCGTCGCGCAGGCGTTGATCGACCATTGGCAGGCGGGCAATGTGATGGCCCCTGACTGCCCCTCGCGCCCGATCTTGCAGCACCTCACCAGCCGCTGGGGCGCCTTGGTCGTGGTTGCGCTTGCGGCCCGCCCTCACCGATTTTCCAGCCTGCGCCGCCATATCCGGGGCATCAGCGAACGGATGCTCGCGCAAACCCTGCAAGAGTTGGAGGCTGACGGATTTGTCCTGCGCACCGCGCATGCCGTGGTGCCGCCCCATGTGGACTATGCGCTGACGCCCTTGGGAACAGAGGCGGCCCAGCATGTGGTGGCTTTGGTGACATGGGTGGAGCAAAACCTGTCAAAGGTGGTTGCCGCCCAAAGCCGCTGACGCGCGGCCGATCTGTGCGGCCTTCAGGGCACCTGAGGCTCGCCAAACCGTTCGATGAGCTTGGCCTTGATCTGATCGCGCACCTGTCGATAGGCGGCCATCTTGGCCTCGCGGGTGTCGCCGCCCAAAGATGTGGGGTCGAGGATGGGCCAGTATTCCACGGCCAGATGGTAGTGCTTTGTCAGATCCAGAGCCTGAGCTTTGGAACGTGAGGATAGGGCGATGATCAGGTCATATTGGCCCAGATCGTCGCCCAGTTCTTGCATCTCTTCAAAGCTGCGGCTGCGGTGGCGCGAGAGTTCGATCCCCATTTCGGCGCAAACGGCCACCGAGAACCCGTCAATCTCCATGTCATTCTTGACACCTGCCGACTGCACATAGGCCCGCTGGCCATAGAACTTCTTCATCAGGCCTTCGGCCATGGGGGAACGCACGGCGTTATGATCGCAGCAAAACAACACAGCTTGCGGAAACTCGCCCACGCTCATCCCCAATGCAACACGCAGATCAACGTGAACAGTCGCCGTGAAGTGGCCGTGTCGACCACCGCCTTGCCCTCCAGCCGCTCTTGCAAGACGCGCGCGCCTTCGTTGTGGATACCCCGACGCGCCATATCGATCGCCTCGATCTGGCTGGGCGGCAGGCGTTTCACCGCGTCGAAGTAGCTTTCACAGATTTGGAAGTAATCCTTCACGACCTGCCGGAAGGGTCCCAGCGAGAGGTGGAACTCACCGACCGGGCTTTCGTCCTCTTTGGCGATGGAAAACACCAGCCGCCCCTCGCGGATCGCCAGTCCCAACCGGTAGGGGCCGGACGGGATATCGCGCCCCTCGCGCGGGGGCATACCAAAGGAATTGTCTTCCAGCAGGTCAAAGATCGCGACCTTGCGCTCTTGTTCAATTTCTGGCGTCGGGCGGGCAAGCCCGCGTTCATCGATCTCGATATGGCAAATTCGGTCGGTCATGCGCAGGCTTTCACTCAACAGACCCCTGTGATGCCCGAGCCAAAGCCATGTTGCAAGCCCGGCGCAAAGCGGCGCGCCATCAGCGGTTCAGCCGCGAAAGCCGCGCGGTCACGCTGAGGCCATGGGCTTCAAGGCTTTCGCTTGTGGCCAAACGCTCGGCGGCGGGGCCAATGGCCGCCAACGCTTCGGGCGTCATTTTGGCCAGCGTGGTGCGCTTGACGAAATCCAGAACCGACAGGCCCGAGGAAAACCGCGCCGAGCGGGCGGTGGGCAGCACATGGTTCGGCCCGCCGACATAGTCGCCAATGGCTTCGGGCGTCCATGCGCCTAGGAAAATCGCCCCGGCATGCGTGATCTGAGCGCTCAAGGCATCGGGGTCGGCCACGCAAAGCTCCAGATGCTCGGGCGCCACCCGGTTCGACAAGAGGGCCGCCTCGGCCAGATCGCGGGTCACGATCACCGCGCCAAAGTCGCGCCAAGAGGCACCCGCGATCGCCCGACGCTCCAGCGTTTGCAGACGCGCCTCGACGGCGGCCACGACCTTGGCGGCGAAAGCCTGATCCGGAGTGATGAGGATGGACTGCGCGCTTTCGTCATGCTCGGCTTGCGACAAAAGGTCGAGCGCAATCCAGTCGGGATCATTGTCCCCGTCTGCAATGACCAGAATCTCCGACGGCCCGGCGATCATGTCGATGCCGACGCGGCCAAAGACCCGCCGCTTGGCGGCCGCCACATAGGCATTGCCCGGCCCGGTGATCTTGTCGACGGGCTGGATCGTCTCAGTGCCATACGCCAGCGCGGCCACCGCCTGCGCGCCACCGATGCGATAGACGGTGTCCACCCCGGCAATCTGGGCGGCCAACAGCACCAGCGGGTTCACCACCCCCCCCGGCGTGGGGCAGGTGACGACGAGCCGTTTGACCCCCGCCACTTTGGCCGGAATGGCGTTCATCAGAACTGACGAGGGATAAGAGGCGAGCCCCCCCGGCACATAAAGCCCCGCTGCCGAAACCGGCGTCCAGCGCCAGCCAAGAGTGGCGCCGGTGGCATCGTGCCACAGCGCATCCTGCGGCATCTGGCGGGCGTGATAGGCGCGGATCCGGTCGGCGGCCAGCTCCAGCGCCGCGCGATCTTCAGAAGCGACCTTGGCAATCTCGGCCTCGATCTCGGCTTTGGTAAAGGCCATGGTCTCGGGCGTCAGCGCCAGCTTGTCGAACCGCGCCGTCAACTCCAGCACCGCCGCATCACCGCGCGCGCGCACATCGGCGATGATGGCGGCCACCGCGTCATCGACATCGGGGCTGTCCTCGCGCTTTTGGCCCAGAAGGGCGGCAAAGCGAGCGTCGAAATCGGCGTCTTTCGTGTTCAGAAAGCTGGGCATCGGCCTCTCCTGCAACTTCCGCTCGTCCTAGGCCAAAGCCCGCAGCGCTGCAAGAAGAAGGGGGCTGTCTGCCCCCTCGCCGCATGCGCGGCTCACCCCCGAGGATAGTTAAGCCGCATTGAAGGCCAGACCGCGCCTGCCTTCAATGCGGTGACAAATATCCTCTGGGGGTCCGGGGGTGGAAAACCCCCGGCGGGTTGGACCAGATCGCCTCAGCCGCCGAAATGGGAAAACCGATAGGGGCTGACGCCGTATTTCTTGCGGAACGATTTCGAGAAATGCGAGGTGGAAGCATAGCCGCAGGCCACAGCCACATCGGTCACCTTCATGTCGGTCTCGGCCAAAAGCGCGCGGCCGCGCGCCAGGCGCAGATCGTTCATATAGCGCACCGGAGTGAGCCCGAGGTAGCGGTTGAACAGCCGTTCGATCTGGCGGCGCGAGAGGTTGAGGTGGGTCGCACAGCCGTCGAGGTCCAGTTCTTCCTCGATCCGCGCCTCAAGATAGGCGGCGGCTTGCAACAGCTTGTCGTGGCGCGTGCCAAGCCGGGTCGCAAGGCTTGCGGTCTGGCTGTCGGCCTCGTCCCGGCGCTGGGTCAGGAGGCACATGTTCATGACCTCTTGCCCAAGCTCGGCGCCGAAGCGGTCCGAGATTAGCTTCAGCATCAGGTCCGCCGCCGCCACCCCGCCTGCGCAGGTCATCACCCGGTCGTCGATCGAGAACACTTGGCGCGAGGGTTCGAGATCGGGAAAATTCTCGGAAAATGCCGTGGTGTTGTCCCAATGCATGGTAAAGCGGCGACCTTTGAGGATGCCCGCTTGGGCCAGCGCATAGGCCCCGGTGCACAGCCCGCCCACCATGCGCCCGCGCCGCCACAGACCGCGTAGCCAGTCGCCCAAGGCCACGCTGGCCTTGCCTTCGGGTTCCACGCCTGAGACCACCAGCACGATGCCTTCGGGTTTGGCCGTGTTCCATGGCCCGTCCACCATCACCGGCACGCCGTTGGAACAGGCGACCGGCCCGCCGTCATCGGACAGCACGGTCCAGCGAAACAGCACCTGTTGGGTCAACTGGTTGGCCATGCGCAAGGGTTCAATCGCCGAGGAAAACGCCAGCATGGTGAATTTCGGCAAGAGCACGAAGGCCACGTCGATGCTCTCGGGCTTGCCCGAGAGCGTCACATGGGCCGATCCTTTGGCGACATATCTCTGCTGATCGGTCATCTGCACCTCGTCGGTGGTCACCATAGCAGAGGGGGGCGCGTGGCGCATCAGGTTCTGATCCCGGCAAAGCGGGCCTGCCAGTCGGCGCGCTCTTCGTCGGTGATCTTGCGGAACAGGTTTTCGGGCACTGTAAAGCTGTGACCTGCCGACAGGGTGCGCACGGCGGCGTGCACGTCCGAAGGCCAAGTCCAGTCATCCGACCCCATGGCCGTCATCATGGTTTGGGCCGCATCGGGAATAAAGGGCGAGGACAAGACCGCATAGATCCGGATCAGGTTCAGCGCGAGGCGAATTTGCGCTTGGGCCTGGTCAGGGTCTGTCTTGACCACGGACCAAGGGGCGGCGGCCTGCAGGTATTCGTTGCCGATCACCCAGATCGCACGCAATTCAGCGGCGGCCTTGCGGACTTCCATCCCTTCCATCGCGCGGGTGTAATCGGCAATCCGCACGCCCAGATCGGCGATCAGCGCGGTTTCCGTCGGGCCGAAGGCCCCTGCCTCGGGCACGGTGTCGCCCAGTTTCGACACGGCAAACTTGGTCACGCGGCTGACGAAATTGCCCAAGACATCGGCCAGATCCTTGTTCACCGAGGCTTGGAAGTTCTCCCATGTGAACTCGGCATCCGAGGATTCCGGGGCGTGGGACAACAGCCACCAGCGCCAGTAATCCGAGGGCAGGATCGACAGTGCCTGATCCATGAACACGCCGCGCCCGCGCGAGGTGGAGAACTGGCCGCCGTCATAATTCAGGTAATTGAAGGACTTGAGGTAATCGACCAGCTTCCACGGCTCGCCTGACCCCAAAATGGTCGCGGGGAAAGACAGGGTGTGGAAGGGCACGTTGTCTTTGCCCATGAACTGGTAATAGGTCACATCCGCAGCACCCTTGTCGGTGCGCCACCAGCGCTGCCATGCCGCGTCATCCAGACCGTTCGCATCGGCCCATTCGGCGGTGCCCGCGATGTATTCGATGGGGGCGTCGAACCAGACGTAGAACACCTTGCCTTCCATCCCCGGCCAAGGCTGATCGCCGCGCATCACCGGGATGCCCCAATGCAGATCGCGGGTGATGCCGCGGTCTTGCAAACCATCGCCGTCGTTCAGCCATTTCTTGGCGATCGAGGTGGTCAGGATCGGCCAGTCGGTCTTGCTGTCGATCCAAGCCTCAAGCTTGTCCTTCAGCGCGCGCTGCATGAGGTAAAGGTGCTTGGTTTCCCGCTCTTCCAGATTGGTGGAGCCGGAAATTGTGGAGCGCGGGTTGATAAGGTCGGTCGGATCCAGCTGCTTGGTGCAGTTGTCGCACTGATCGCCGCGCGCGCTTTCAAAGCCGCAGTTCGGGCAGGTGCCCTCGATATAGCGGTCGGGCAGGAAGCGGCCGTCGTCGATGGAATAGATCATCTTTTCGGACACTTCGCGGATCAGTCCGTTTTCGGCCAGTTTGCCTGCGAAATGCTGGGTCAGCTGGTGGTTGCGCTGGCTGGAGGAGCGGCCGAAATGGTCGAACGACAGCCGGAAGCCCTTGGCAATCTCGGCCTGAACGCCGTGCATTTCGGCGCAGTATTCGGCCACCGGCTTGCCCGCCTTGGCCGCGGCGAGTTCCGCCGGGGTGCCGTGTTCATCGGTGGCGCAGATGAACATCACCTCATTGCCGATGGCCCGGTTGAACCGCGCAAAAAGGTCTGCCGGCAGCTGGCTGCCCACAAGGTTGCCCAGATGCTTGATGCCGTTGATATAAGGAATTGCCGAGGTGATGAGAATCCTTGCCATGGCGCCCTCTTGTCATGTCGCGCCCGCTTTAGCGCAAGGTGTCGCCGGGGGGAAGCTATCGCGCGCGCTTTGCGCTTGTCGTCGCGCGCCCTTCGGCTAGCTTTGGCGCAAAAGGAGCCATTCCCATGAAACACATCCCACTTGGCCAGACCGGTCTTGACGTCTCGGAAATCTGCCTTGGCACCATGACATGGGGCAGCCAGAACACCGAGGCCGAAGGCCATGCCCAAATGGACCGGGCTTTGGAGCGCGGGGTGAACTTTTGGGACGCGGCGGAAATGTATCCGGTGAACCCGGTCAAGGCCGAAACCGTGGGCCGCACCGAAGCGATCATCGGCACATGGTTTGCCAAAGGCGGGCGCGACCGGGTGGTGCTGGCCAGCAAGGTCACCGGTGCGGGCCATCCTGAGGTGCGGGGCGGGGCGCCCCTGACCCCGGCCGTGATGCGTGCGGCCTGCGAAGGCTCGCTGCGCCGGTTGCAGACCGATTACATCGATGTCTATCAGCTGCATTGGCCGAACCGCGACGTCTATCACTTCCGCGATATCTGGACCTTTGATCCGCGCGGCGCCACGGTGGCCGAGACCGAGGCGCATATGGTAGAGATATTGCAAGAGGCCGCGAAGCTTGTCGCCGAAGGCAAGATCCGCCACCTGGCCCTGTCCAACGAGACCGTCTGGGGCACCGCGAAATGGCTGCATCTGGCCGAAAAGCACGGGCTCCCGCGCATGATGACGGTGCAGAACGAGTATTCGCTGCTCTGCCGTCAGTTTGACAGCGATTGGGCTGAGCTTGCCTATATGGAAAACCTGCCTCTGTTGGCCTTCTCGCCTTTGGCGACGGGGCTTTTGACCGGCAAATATGCGGGCGATGTGACGCCCACCGGCAGCCGTCGCAGTCTGAACCCCGGGCTGGGTGGGCGCATCACGCCGCAGGTGTTTCCCGCCGTTGCCGCCTATCTGGGCATCGCCGCCGCGCATGGGCTGGACCCGGCGCAGATGGCGATTGCCTTTTGCCACACCCGGCCTTTTCCCTGCATCCCGATCATTGGCGCAACCAATCTTGCGCAGTTGGACACCGCCATCGGTGCCGCCGAGATCATCCTGTCGGCGCAGGTCTTGGCCGAGATCGACGCCGCCCACCGCGCCCATCCCATGCCGTTCTAAAGGGGTTGCGGAACTGGGCGGGTTCTGGCCAAGTCCGCCAAGCGGGCGGGTCTGGCGAAAGCGGGCCATGAGCGGGGGGCGGTGATGCGGTGTCTGGCGGTTTTGGCGGTGCTTCTGCTGGCAGGCTGCGTTGCGGGCGGTCCTGCGGCTGGGCCCGATGTGAACCCGCTGGCGACTGAGGCGATCGAAACCACCGCGCTTGACGCTGCAGCAACCAACGGCGCAGCGACGCCTGCAGAGGTATCTGCAACCGCTGTGCCGCCAAATTCACAAGCACCACCCGCGACCTCTGCCGAGACCGATGAGGCCGCGCCGGTCTTGCCGGGGCCGACCGAAGAGGTCGCCGCACCGCCGCCCGCATCCCCCGAAGAGGCGCGCTGCATCAGGTCTGGCGGCACATGGGCCACGGCGGGCAAAAGCGGGGCCAAGGCGTGCGTCAAACTGACCCGCGATGCGGGCAAGGCTTGAACCCGGCAAAGCCAGTGTGAAGGCTCTTGCCTTGCCCGGTCTGGAACCTGTGCGCCGATCACCCCGATGTTTGGCTGCAATGATATCCTGCAAGATGACGGTCGTGAGGTGACGCTATGTCTGGACTGATGCGAACCCTCGCGGCCTGCGCGCTGGTTTTGGGCCTTGCCGCCTGCGTGGCGCCTCCTGCTGGTGGGCCCGAAGGGGCGTTTCGCCCGGCGGGCGGGCAGATTTACTCCTCGGCTGTTCTTGACAGTTCCCGACTGCCGGGCCGCTGGCAGCAGGTCGGCACCTTTGGCGCCGAGGGCTGCCGCGCCGGGGGTGTGGATATCAAGCCGAGTGGCCGCGTTGCGTTTCGGCTGTGTTTGAATGGCCGGGACGTCAAGGGTTCGGGCCGCTTGCAGCCCAGCGGGCCGGGCCGCTTTGCCGTGGCGGGGCAGGACTGGTGGGTGCTGTGGGCGGATGGCGATTATCGCACGCTGGTGATCGGCACGCCCTCGGGCGGGTTTGGGTTTGTCTTGAACCGGGGCGGGGCTATCTCGGGGGACCGCATGACTGCCGCGCGCGAGATTCTGGATTGGAACGGCTATGATATGGCGCAGTTTCGCCCGCTTTAGCCCGCCATCGCCGCCCGGAGCGCGCGCAAATGCGCGCCCGCCTCCCGCGCGCCCAAGGGGGCCTCGCGCACCAGCCAGTCAAAGTGCGCTGAGATCGCCGCCACGCGCGCCGGGTCGCGAAAGCTGAGATAGGCGCGGCCGAGATAGATCACCGCCAGATGCGGTCCAAAGACGGTGACAGGTGCAGAATAGACGCGGTGGGCGTCGTAGAAATAGAGCCGCAGGCCGGGATAAAGCTCATCCGTCAGGCGGATCAGCCGGTCCAGCTGCTCGGCGCGGGCGGGGGCGGGCAGGCCCGCCCAATAGCCGGTGCCTTCGGCGAATGAGGTGATCTCATGCAGGGGCAGGGCGATTTCGTAATCAGACCGCGCGCCGCGCAGGTGGTCAAGCTGGGTCTCAAAAGCCGAAATCGCCGCCGCCGCCTCGCCGCCCAAGGCGTCGCGGTATTCCCATTCCACCACGGCGCGGGTTTTCAGCATGTCGGGCAGGGTCGCGGGCACATGGCGGATCTTGTAGCCCGCCGCCTCTTGGTGCCAGCCGAAGATCGTCTCATCAAACAGTGCGCGCGGCGCGTCGGTCAGGCTCATCGCCTGGGAAAGGGCGCGGTCCACCGGCTGGGGGGTGTCGGTCAGGCCCAATAGCCAATCGGACGACACCCCCAGCGCCGTCGCCGCCTCGGCCACGCCTTGGGCGTTGGGCAGGCGGGTGCCGGGGGCGAGCAGGGCAGAGAAGGTGGACCTGTCCACCCCCACTGCCCGCGCCAGCGCGCTTTGGCTTTGGCCGCTGGCGACCATCGCCTGCGCGAGCCTCTCGCGGAACAGGGCCGCACGGTTGCGTTTGTCTGTCATGTGATGACTTTCCGAAACAATTGCGACTTTGTGCTGCGTAACCTCCAAGTTCCGGGCCGCGGTTGCAAGTGCTAGCTTCACCGTGACGACAGGAGACCGCCGATGACCACCCGCGCGATGCCGCATGAGATTGAATGGCCCACACTCGTGATGCTGGGGGTGGCCTATG
>JBMSKG010000087.1:0-9948 GCA_049419625.1 Paracoccaceae bacterium
CTGGCGCAGGGTCCCAACCCGCTGCGACAGGTGCCCAAAGGTCTTCCTTTCGACCGTCGCCCTCGCCGCAACAGTCATGATTTAGCCATGACGCGAGAACGAGTCCTCGCCCTGGGCCAGACCTAAAGCCATCCAATACGTTGACTATTGAAAGTGGTGCCGCTGAAGGGACTCGAACCCCCGACCCCATCATTACGAATGACGTGCTCTACCAGCTGAGCTACAGCGGCCTTTGGTGACGGGCTCTTAGCACCCCTTCTGGGCGCTGTGTAGTCCTAATCTGCACGTCTTGCGACGGCGGCGAGGTCGATGATTTCGGGGTCTGCCTCTGGTTCCGGGTCTGGCTTTGTTGGGGGTTGGACCATAAGCGGCAAAAGCTCGGCGCCGCGGGCGCTTTGGGCGGTGTTTTCCTGCGGTTCGCGCCACGAGAGAGTGTCGAAGCCGCCGCAATTGTCGCAGATCGGGTGCCATTCGGCGTGGATGGCTTGGCACTTGTCGCAGCACCATTGCGGGCCGCGCGGCGCGACGAGCGCCTTGGAGAGCCAGCCGCGCACCACCGCCTCGTCGGAGCCTTCGCCGCGCTCGATCGCGGCCATGAGCGCAAGCGCGCGCTGTGTCGGATGGCGGTCGACCATGTCGCCCAGCGCGCGGCGGGCGGCGGGGAAATCTTCGGCGGCGATCAGCATTTCGGCTTGGAGAAGGCGGGTCTCGTCCTGTTCGGGGTGTCGGGCGATCAGGGGTTTGAAGCGCTTGATCCGCGCGTTGGGGGTCTCATCGGGTTCAATCTCGGCGAAAACGGCCGAGAGGTCGGGGTGCGGGATGCCCTCCCACGCCTTTTTCACCACGCGGGTGGCGCCCTTGCGGTCGCCCTTGGCGATGAGGCTGCGGGCGGCCATGACGGCGGCGGGGATCAGGTCGGGGGATTTGCGGTTGGCCTCAATCGCGGCCTCGCGCGCCTCGACCGTGGCGGTTTCGTCCATGATGCCCTTGGCCTCTTGCAGGGCCAGAACGGCATCGCGGCGGCGGAACACGTCTTTGGTCAGACCGCCGGTCTTGAGCTTGGCACCCAGCGTGGCGCGCGCGCCTTTCCAGTCAGCGCGTTCCGATTGCAGTTTCAGCAGGATATCCTGCGTTTCGGCATGTTTCGGCTTTAACGCAAAGGCCTTTTCGGCCAGTTTCAGCGCGGTTTCGCCATCCCCTTCCGCCAGTTTTTGATGCAGAAGGCCCCGGATGCCGACAAAGCGGGTGCTGTCCTCGACCAGAAGCTTTTTATAGGCCTCGGTCGCGCGGGTGCCGTCGCCAGCAGCCTCGGCGGCTTGGGCGATGAGAAGCGTCGTCAGTTCGGGGCTTTCAAGGTATTTCTCGGCCCGTTGCGCCCGCATCAGGGCCAAACGGCCTTCGCCTGAGGCAAGGGCGAGAAAGCCATCGGACAGCGCCTGATAGCCTTTGCGCTGGCGGTCGCGGTCGAAGTAGCGCGAGATGGCGGTTTCATCCCCGTTGAGAAAGCGCAAGGTGGCGACGAGAAGGCCGATGATCTTCATCACGACCCAGATCACCAGCATCAGCACCAAAAGGGTGATGACCGCTTGCAACGGGCCGAGGGTGAATTCATAGCCCGCCGCCGCGATGCGGATGCCGCCGCCGGTGTCGACAAGGATGCTTGCGCCAAAGGTCAGCCCTGCGACCACGGCGACGAACAGCACGACTTTCAGCAAAGACCAGATCATGCCGTCCCCTTATCCGCCGATGGTGTCGGCCAGTTCGCGCAAGGCGGTGATCGCCGAGAGCCGTTGGTCTGCCGTGCTGCGCCAGTCTGCCATGGTCGCACGGGCGACTTCGGGCAAGCTGTCAAGTTCGGCAAGGGTGGTCACAAGATCGCCTTTGGCGAGGGCTGCCTCGGCGCGCGAGAGGATGGCGTCGGGGTCGCTGCCCTCACGCGGGGTGAGGGAGCGGGCGCCGGTTTGGGTGCGGAAGAAGCTCATGGCGCGGTCGGTCCAGCTGTCGCCCATGTCGGCGCGCAGGGCCGCTTCGAGGGCTGCGCGGGCGGCTTCGGCGAAGCTGTCTTGCAGGGTAGCAAGACTGGGCACCCCGGTTTCGGCGGCTTGGGACAAGAGGGGTGGCACATCGGGGCCAAGGGCCGCGAGTTCGGGGCCAAAGGGCGCGCCGCTTTCCACCGCTGTGCGCAGGGCGGCAAGGGCGATGCGCCGCTCGGCCGCAAGGTTCAGCGCCTCGGCGTCGGCCTTGAGGCGGTTGGCCTGATCTTCGGCCTCTTTCAGCCGCGCTTCGGCCTCGGCGGCGAGGGCGGTGATATTGGCGGGCACCGGGCCTGACGCTTGCAGCGCGGTCAGATCGCTTTGCAACTGGGCGATGGCGGCTGTGATGGCGGCGGTGTCCTCGGCGCGTTCGGCGGGGCCGGTTTCAAGGGCGGCGACACGGCCGTTCAGGGTGGCCAGCGTGTCCATCAAGGGCGAGAAATCGGGGAGAGGCTGGCCCTCCAGCGTGGCAAGGCGGGTTTGGAGCTGGGCAAGGTCGTTGGCCTGTTCGGCCAGCTTGCGCTCCAGCTCGGCGGTGGAGGCGAGGGGCCAGCCTTGCGGCACAAACTGCGCCGCGCCAAAGCCAAGGCCAGCGGCGATGGCGCCGCCCAACAGAAGCGTGACAAGGCCGCTGCTTCGCTGGGCGGGTTTAGCCTCGGCCTTGGGGGTGTCGTCTTGCGGGGACGGGGCTGGTTCAGCGGCCTGATCGTCTTTCCGGCTGGTCAGATCATCCGTGTCGGACATGGCCGCATTCTCCTCGGACCCCACCCATTGGAGGCTATTTCAAGGTAGCGCTTAGAGGTGACCGGATTCAAGGTTTGCATCTGCAGAAAGCATCTGGATGACGGTCTGCAGCATGTTTCCGCCGTCGGGGTGCGGGGCGACGGTCAATTGGGCGGGTGTCAGGGCCTGAGCCGCAGTGGCGGCGGCTGGGCTGATGGCGACGATCCAGAGGGGGGCTTTGGCATCTGGCGGCAAGGCTTGGGCGAGGATCTGGGCCGAGCGGGGGGAGAAGAGTGGCACCAGAACCGGGCCTTCGGCCTGCAACAGGGTCTGGGCAGCGGAGGAGAGCGGGCAGGGTCTTTGGGCGTAAAGGATGGCGGAATGTGTCTCTATTCCGCTGTTTGTCAGGGTCTCCGCAAGGTTTCCGGCCACGTCTTCGCCCCGGATGTGCAAGAGCGGGCCTTGGGAGTGGGTGGTGCGGATGAGGGCTGCAAGCGCGTGGACATCCCCATCCGCCGAATTGGCCTCAAACCCCGCCGCGTGCGCGGTGTCGGCGGTGCGGGGGCCGACGCAAAAGGCTGTTGCCGGCAGGGGGGTGCCTGCGGCGCGCAGGCGGCCTGCGGCCTCGGCCCCGGTTTCCGAGGTGAGGATGAGCGCGCCAAAGGCAAGAGTTGGCAGGGGGGGATGCAGCCATTCGGTCTGCATCAAGGGCGACACTACGACCTGCACCGAGGGGAGACGCGCCTGCAACGCTTGCGCAAAGCGCTGGCTTTGCGGCGCGGGGCGGGTCAAAAGGACAACAGGGGCGCGGGATTGTCTGGCCATAGCCAAGGTGTTACCTGCGCAGGACCTTCGAGGCAACGTTTGAAAACCATGGCCGCGCCGCTGACCTTTCTTGGTATCGAATCAAGCTGCGACGACACCGCGGCGGCGGTGGTGCGCCATGTGCCGGGTGCGGCGGCGCAGATTCTGTCCTCGGTTGTCGAGGGGCAGGTGGCGCTGCATGCCGATTTCGGCGGCGTGGTGCCCGAGATTGCCGCCCGCGCCCATGCCGAGCGGCTGGATCACTGCGTGGAGGCCGCCTTGGCGCAGGCTGGGCTGGGTTTGCGCGACATAGACGGCATTGCGGTGACCGCCGGGCCGGGCCTGATTGGCGGGGTGTTGTCGGGGGTGATGCTGGCCAAGGGGCTGGCGGCGGCCAGCGGGCTGCCGATGGTTGGGGTGAACCATCTGGCGGGCCATGCGCTGACGCCACGGCTGACGGATGCGGTGGAATTTCCCTATTTGATGCTGTTGGTGTCGGGCGGGCATTGCCAGTTTCTGATTGCGAATGATGTCGACGAGTTTCAACGCCTTGGCGGCACGATCGACGATGCACCGGGCGAGGCCTTTGACAAGACCGCCAAGCTGTTGGGGCTGCCGCAACCGGGCGGGCCTGCGGTGCAGGCCGAGGCGGCTTTGGGCGATACGCGGCGATTTGCGTTTCCGCGCCCACTGTTGGACCGGCCGGGGTGCGATATGTCTTTTTCGGGCCTGAAAACCGCGCTTTTGCGGGCGCGGGATGCGGTGGTGGCCGAAAAGGGCGGGCTGACAGTGCAGGACCGGCGCGATCTGTGCGCGGGGTTTCAGGCTGCGGTGGCCGATGTTCTGGTGGAGAAATCCCGCCGGGCGTTGGAGGTCTATCTGGGGCTTTCCCCAGCCGCGCCGGTTCTGGCGGTGGCGGGCGGGGTGGCGGCCAATACCCTGATTCGGGAAAAGCTTATTGCCCTCTGTGACGCGATGGGCGTGCGGTTTTTGGCACCGCCCTTGGCGCTTTGCACCGACAATGCCGCGATGATCGCTTGGGCCGGGATGGAGCGGTTTCGCACCGGCGCGCGGGATGATGCCAGCCTAGTGGCGCGGCCGCGCTGGCCGTTGGACCAAACGGCGGCCCCGATGATCGGGTCGGGGAAAAAGGGGGCCAAGGCATGATCGCGATTGCTGGGGCCGGGGCCTTTGGAACCGCCTTGGCCGTGGCCTTGGGGCGTGAGGGGCGGGCGGTGACGCTTTGGGCGCGCGATGTGGGCGAGATGGCGGAGCGGCGGCAGAACGCGCGCTATCTGCCGGGGGTAGATTTGCCCGAAACAGTGACTGTAACGGCGGATCGTGACGTGTTTACGCGAGCCGAGGTGGTGCTTTTGGCCGTGCCGATGCAGGCGCTGGATGGGTTTGTCGCGGCGAACGCCGGGCAGTTTGGGGGCAAGTGGCTGGTCGCCTGCTGCAAGGGTGTGGACATGGCGACGCTGCAAGGGCCAAGTGCGGTGACCCGCGCGCGCTGCCCGAACGCCCAGATTGCGGTGCTGACGGGGCCCAGTTTTGCCGCCGACATTGCGCGGGGGTTGCCGACGGCGCTGACGCTGGCCGGGGCGGATGAAGCCTTGCAGGCGCGGCTGTCGACACCGTCGCTGCGGCTTTATCGCAGCGCCGATGTGGTGGGAGCGGAACTGGGTGGTGCGTTGAAGAATGTGATGGCCATTGCGGCGGGTGTCGTCATGGGCGCGGGGCTGGGCGACAGTGCGCGCGCGGCGCTGATGACGCGGGGCTTTGCCGAGATGCAACGGTTTGCGCTGGCCAAAGGCGCACGGGTTGAGACTCTGGCGGGGCTGTCAGGCTTGGGCGATTTGATACTGACCTGCACCTCAGCCCAATCGCGGAATTTCCGCTTTGGGCGGGCGATGGGGCAAGAGGCCAGCTTTGATCCGACCATCACCGTGGAGGGGGCCGCGACTGCGGTTGCGGTGGCGAAGATCGCCCAGCGTGACGGCATTGAGATGCCGATCACCCAGATGATTGCCGCGCTGATTGCGCAAGAGATCACCTTGCGGCAGGCTGTTCAGGCGCTGATGTCGCGCCCATTGAAAGAGGAATGACCCATGCGTTTTGCGCTGATCTGCACCGACAAAGCCGACCATCTTGAGGTTCGCAAAGCCAACCGTGACGCGCATTTGGCGCATATTGCGTCCTCGGGCGTGGTGGAAATGGCGGGACCGTTTCTGAACGACAAGGGCGAGATGTCGGGCAGTCTTGTGATCCTTGAGGTGGGCAGCAAAGCCGAGGCCGAGGCTTGGGCCGCCGCTGACCCCTATGCCAAAGCGGGGCTGTTCGCCAAGGTGCGGATCGAGGAATGGAAAAAGGTGATCGGGTGAGCCGCTGGCTGTTCAAATCTGAACCCGACACCTGGGGCTGGGCCGATCAGGTGGCGCGGGGCGATGCGGGTGAGGAATGGCACGGCGTGCGCAACTATCAGGCGCGCAACAATATGCGGGCGATGAAGGTGGGGGATCTGGGGTTTTTCTACCATTCCAACATCGGCAAGGAGATTGTCGGCATTGTCGAGGTGATCCGCGAAAGTGCGCCGGACAGCACAACCGATGATCCCAGGTGGGACTGCGTGATGGTGCGGGCGGTCAGGCCGTTCAAGCGACCAGTGAGCCTTGAGGATTGCAAGGTGGTGCCGGGGCTGGAGGCGATGGCGCTGGTGAAAAGCCCGCGGCTTTCGGTGCAGCCCGTGACGGCGGATGAATGGCAGATCATCTGCCGCTTGGGTGGGGTTGAATGAAATGAAGGGCCTCGCACCCCTACGAGACCCTTCACCACCCCACGCGCTCCCCTAGCACCGCACGTGTTCTGAAAAGGTCTCGGACATGCTGCCCTGCACGCAGACCATAGCGCAAAAGACCCGGATCAGGCAAAGCCCAAGCGTTTAAGGTTTGAGGCGAATTTGGTCAGTGCCGGGTGTCGGGCAGGAGGAAGGCCGCAAGGCCAAGAAGGGGCAAAAAGGCGCAGATCTGATAGACCGCGACGATGCCCCAATGATCGGCCAGAACGCCCAGAATGGCCGCGCCGATCGCCGCAATGCCAAAGGCGAGGCCGAACAACAGCCCCGCCACCATGCCGGTGTTTTGCGGCATCAGGTCTTGGGCATAGACCACCATCGCCGGGAAGGCCGAGGCCAGCACCAGACCGGCGAGTGCGGCCACCATGATGGTGGGCACCAAGGGCAGGAAAGGCAAGGACAGCGACAGCGGCAGGATCCCAAGGATGGACCACAGGATCACCCGACGCCGCCCGATGCGGTCTCCGATCGGGCCGCCGATGATGGTGCCTGCAGCCACGGCGGCGAGGAACACGAAAAGGCTGAGGTTGGCTTGTGCCTTTGACAGGTCAAACCGCTCGATCAGGTAGAAATTGTAGTAGCTGGAGAACGAGACGCTGTAGACGAATTTCGAGAAGATCAGCACGATCAAAAGCGCCATGCCCCGGCGGGCAACGTCGCGGGGCGGGGCTGAGGCCTGAGCGCGGGCCTTGCGCTGGGCCGCACGGTTGGCACCTGCGGTCTGATACCAGCGGCCGATGAAATAGAGCAGGACCATCCCGGCCAGCGCCACAGCGGCGAACCATTCGATCGAGACTTGCCCGCGTTCGAGCACGATGAAGGCCGCCGCCAAGGGGCCAAGGGCAGAGCCCGCGTTGCCACCCACCTGAAACACCGATTGAGCAAAGCCCGGCCGCATGCCAGCGGCCAGCCGCACGATGCGCGAGGATTCGGGGTGGAAGATCGACGAGCCGAGGCCAATCAGCGCCACCGACAACAGCACAAGGCCAAAACTTGTGGCATGAGCGAGAAGGATCAGCCCGATCCCGGTTGAGGCCATGCCTGCCGACAGCGCAAAGGGCATGGGCCGCTTGTCTGTATAAAGCCCGATCAGCGGCTGTAGGATGGACGCTGTTCCTTGAAAGACAAGGGTGATGAGCCCGATCTGGGTGAAGGACAGATCAAGATTGTCCTTCAGCAAAGGATAGCCCGCCGGGATCAGCGACTGCATCAGGTCGTTCAGAAAGTGACCAATTGCCACGGCAAAGATCACCGGAGCGACGGTGGTTTCTGGACTGATGGCGGTGGGGGATTGGGCAGGCATGGCGGGCCTTTTAACTGCAGACGGGCGGCACCATGGCCGCCCATCCGGGAAAGTTCAATGGCAGGCCGCCAGTTATTTGTAGGCGGATTCCTTGCCGAAATGCTTGACCAAAAGGTAATAGAACACGGCGCGATACTTGTTGCGTTCTGATTTGCCATAGGTGTCGATGGCGGCGTTGATGCCGTCCATCAGCTTGGGTCCGGCGGAAAGACCCAGCTTTTTGACCAGAAAGTTCTTCTGCACGCGCTCCAATTCTGCGGGATCGCTTGCGGCGACGGTTTGGGCGTCATTGTCATAGATCGCCGGGCCGCAGCCGATGGTCACCTTGGTCAACAGCGCCATGTCTGGCGTCATCTTGCATTTGGTTTTGAGGTCATCGGCGTATTTCGCAATCAAATCGTCTCTCTTGCCCATCGTCTTATCCCTGTCTGAAAAGCCGGCTTACCGGAGGTTGAATGGGGCGATGTTACGAGAGGATGCGGCGTGCTCAAAGGGAAATGTCGGCAGCAGTTCCCCTGTGGGGGTACGTCTTGGCCCCTGCCCAGCAAAAAGGGGCCCGGTGGGCCCCTTTCCAGAATGATCCTGCGCGGAACATCTTAGTAGCGGTAGTGTTCCGATTTGAACGGGCCGTCCACCGTGACACCGATGTAATCGGCCTGATCCTTGCGCAGTTCGGTCAGTTTGACGCCGATCTTCTTCAGGTGCAGGCGGGCGACTTTTTCATCCAGCGCCTTGGGCAGGATATAGACGCCGGGGGCGTAGTCCTGGCCTTTGGTCCACAGCTCAATCTGCGCCAGAACCTGGTTGGTGAAGGATGCCGACATCACAAAGGACGGGTGGCCCGTGGCGTTGCCAAGGTTCAGAAGGCGGCCTTCGGAGAGCAGGATCAGACGATTGCCCGAGGGCATTTCGATCATGTCCACCTGTTCCTTGATGTTGGTCCATTTGTGGTTGCGAAGGCTGGCGACCTGAATTTCGTTGTCGAAATGGCCGATGTTGCCGACGATGGCCATGTCCTTCATCTCGCGCATGTGTTCGATGCGGATGACGTCGCGGTTGCCGGTGGTGGTGATGAAGATGTCGGCGGTTTTCACCTCGTCTTCCAAGAGGGTGACCTCATAGCCGTCCATTGCGGCCTGAAGGGCGCAGATCGGGTCCACTTCGGTGACCTTTACGCGCGCACCTGCGCCACGCAGAGAAGCGGCGGAGCCTTTCCCCACGTCGCCGTAACCGCAGACCACGGCGACCTTGCCGGCCATCATGGTGTCGGTCGCGCGGCGGATGCCGTCGACCAGCGATTCCTTGCAGCCGTATTTGTTGTCAAACTTGGACTTGGTCACGCTGTCATTCACGTTGATCGCCGGGAAGGGCAATTGACCGGTCTTGTGCAGCTCATACAGGCGATGCACGCCGGTGGTGGTTTCCTCGGACACGCCCTTGATGGCCGCCTTGGTCTTGGCGAACCAGCCGGGGGACTGCTTGATCCGCTTTTGGATCTGCAGCTTGATCACCTCTTCTTCTTCGGACTGCGGGACGGACAGCACGTCTTCGCCGGCCTCCATGCGCGCGCCGAGAAGAACGTAAAGCGTGGCGTCGCCGCCATCATCGAGGATCATGTTCGCGCCTTCGGGGAACATGAAGGAACGGTCGAGGTAATCCCAATGCTCGGTCAGGGTCTGGCCCTTGACGGCAAAGACCGGGATGCCGGCGGCGGCAATGGCCGCGGCGGCGTGGTCTTGGGTTGAGAAGATGTTGCACGAGGCCCAGCGCACATCGGCGCCAAGTGCCACCAGCGTTTCAATCAACGCGGCGGTCTGGATGGTCATATGAAGCGAGCCCACGATCCGCGCGCCTTTCAGCGGCTTCGTGGTGCCAAACTCCTCGCGGCAGGCCATCAGCCCCGGCATTTCAGTTTCGGCAATGGTCAGCTCTTTGCGGCCGAATTCAGCCAGGCCAATATCTTTGACGATGTAATCCGCAGCCATGACGGCGCTCTCCTTGATCCTTTGATTGGTGGGCAGATAGCATTATGAAGGCGTTTCGACAACCAAGGCCCGCATCATGAAACAACCTCGCGCATGGCAGCGCATGCTTTCCGGCCGCAGGCTTGACCTGCTGGACCCCACGCCGATGGATATCGAGGTGGAGGACATTGCCCACGGGCTGGCCTTTGTCGCGCGCTGGAACGGGCAGACGCGGGGGGATTGGCCCTATTCGGTGGCGGAACATTCGCT
>JBMSKG010000088.1:0-9903 GCA_049419625.1 Paracoccaceae bacterium
CCATCGCTGTTGATTGAGTTGGGGTTCATGTCTTCGGCCTCGGATCTTGCGCGGATGAATGATCCTGTGTGGCGCGCCACCATGGCGAAGGCGCTGCGGCAAGGTATTGTGGCTTGGGCTGAGGCGGAGGCAGCGATCCGTCGCTTGCCCGCTGTCGGCGACTGAGCGCGGATGCGGGGTGCAAGGGCCGGATCGTGTTTTGACCTTTGGTCGCGGCCCGCCTATAGAGAGCAAAATTGACGTATGACGTTGCGGTGAGGATTGCCGGCGTGATCAGGTTCATCGGCTCGTTCTTTGGAGCCATCTTTACCATGGTGACCATGGGGCTTCTGTTTGGGGCCCTGTCTATTGGTGGAATTTTCTACATCTACTCCGCCGATCTTCCCAGCCACGAAAGCCTTGCCCAGTATACTCCACCAACCATCAGCCGGATCTATTCGGGCGAGGGCAAGATCATTGACGAATTCGCCCAAGAGCGGCGTCTGTTCGTTCCGTCTGAAGATATCCCCGATCTGGTGAAACAGGCTTTCGTCTCGGCCGAGGACAAGCATTTTTACACCCACAAGGGTTATGACGTGACCGGCATGATCTCGGCCTTTCGTGATGCGGTCGTCAGCCGGGGCGCAAACCTGCGTGGGGCTTCGACCATCACGCAACAGGTGATGAAGAACTTCCTCTTGGATGGCTCGCGCAGCGTGGAGCGCAAGATCAAGGAAATCATTCTGGCCACGCGGTTGGAAGAGACGCTGTCGAAGGACAAGATCCTTGAGCTTTATCTGAACGAGATTTTTCTGGGCCAGAACAGCTATGGCGTGGCCGCCGCAGCGCAAACCTATTTCAACAAGCCACTGACCGCGCTTGCCCCGCATGAGGCGGCGATGTTGGCGTCTTTGCCAAAGGCCCCGGGCGAATTTCATCCGGTGCGTGGCAAGGACCGTCTGTTGGAGCGGCGCAACTATGTGCTGCGCGAGATGTGGCAGAACGGCTATATCGCCGAGGCTGCCTATCTGAGCGAGCGGGAGCAGCCCCTGAAATCCGTGCAGAACGGCGATTACCCCGCCTTCCGCGAGGCGCTGCCCCCGCGCAGCTATTTCACGGATGAGATTCGGCGGCAGCTGTCTGGCACCTTTGGGGAAGAAGAGTTTTTTGGTGGCGGCCTGTCAATCCGCGCCACGGTCGAGCCAGAATTGCAGGCGGTGGCCGCCCGGGCCTTGCGGCGAGGGCTGGAGAAATATGACCGTGGACAGGGTATCTGGCGCGGCACGGGCAAGACCATTTCGAGCGACAAACTGGCAACCGAGGCCGATTGGCGGGCGGCTTTGGCCGAGGTGGCAGAATTGCCGCGCGATGTCGAAGGCTGGCGGGCGGCGGTGATTCTGGAATTGGGCGAAGATACCGCCCGCTTTGGCATGGAAGGCGATCTTGGGGGGTATGAGCCGATCATCCCGGCCGAGGATGTGACCTGGGCGCGCAAACTTCTGGCCGATGGGTCGTTGTCGAAGAAGGCCAAGGTCCCAGGTGATTTGGTCTCGGTTGGCGATGTGGTGATGGTGCGTGCCATCACCAGCGACGAGGACGGCAGTTTTCAGCGCTGGTCCTTGCGACAGGTGCCCGAGGTGCAGGGCGGCCTTATGGCAATGGACGTGGAAACCGGCCGCGTGATCGCGATGCAGGGCGGGTTCAGCTATCAGGCTTCGGTCTTTAACCGTGCCACGCAAGCGACACGGCAACCGGGGTCAAGCTTCAAGCCGTTCGTCTATGCCGCGGCCCTGGATTCGGGCTTTACCCCTGCAACCATCGTTGTCGATGCGCCGATTGAAATCGAAACGCCTGAAGGGCTCTGGACGCCAAAGAATGCGTCGAACAAGTTCTATGGCCCCACGCCATTGCGAACCGGAATCGAGCAGAGCCGGAACCTGATGACCATTCGGATCGGTCAGGAAATCGGCATGGATCTGGTGGCGAGCTATGCCGAGAAATTTGGCGTTTATACCAACATGAACCCGTTTCTGGCCAATGCGCTGGGGGCGCAGGAATCCACCTTGTTCAAGATGGTGGCGGCCTATGCGATGTTCGCCAATGGCGGCGAGCGGGTGGAACCGACACTGGTCGACCGGGTGCAAGATCGCTTTGGCAAGACAATCTACCGTCACGATCAGCGCCAATGTGTCGATTGCGCTTTGCCGAACCTGCCACAAGGGCAGGGTGTCACCATCAAGTCTGATCGTGAGCGGGTGATGGATGCGATCACCGCCTATCAGCTGACTTCGATGATGGAGGGCGTGGTGATCCGTGGCTCGGGCACAGGGGTCAAGCTGCCGGTCCCTGTGGCGGGCAAAACCGGCACCACCAATGATGCCAAGGATGTCTGGTTCATTGGCTACAGCTCTGAGGTGGTGGCAGGCTGCTATATGGGCTTTGACCAACCCCGGTCTTTGGGCGAGGGCGCCTATGGCGGCACGCTGTGCGTGCCGATCTTTCAGGAATTCATGAAAGAGGCCGTCAAGACCTATGGCGGCACCGAGTTTGCCGTACCGCCGGGCGGCTATTTCCAGAAGATTGACCGCTTTACCGGCGCGAAACTGCCCGCGGATGCCACCGGGGCCAATGTGATCTCGGAATACTTCCGCGAGGGCGAAGAGGTGCTGTTCGGGCTGGATGCCATGGTGGACGGTGGCTTTGCCATGGGCTCGGACTTGCCGTTGTTTGCCGCCGGTGAGACCGAGGCTGATCTCGTGGATACGGTGACCACCTCGGATGGCCAACAGAAGTCGGTTCCGAAGAAGGCAAATTTCGGCACGCTGAGTTCGGGCGGCCTGTACTGACGGCCAAAGCGGGTAAGCGGCCTGACAGCCGCTTGCCCCGCCTTGCGCCGCAGGCTATCACGCGGCGCGAAGTTCAAGGATGACACGATGCGCGCCGAGACCCAGAACCATATCGATCAGATCGAAAAGTCGCTGAAGCTTTTGGCGCAGCGTCTGGATTGGGAAACCGCGCCGCATCGGTTGGAAGAATTCGACGCGCTGATCGAAGATCCCAATCTTTGGAACGACCCGGCCAAGGCGCAAAAGCTGATGAAAGAGCGTCAGGCGCTGATGGACGCCATCGCGGCCTATAAGCTGATCGACGGTGGCCTGCGCGACAATGTCGAGCTGATTGAACTGGGTGAGGCCGAGGGCGACGCCGAGGTGGTGACCGAGGCGGAAGCCGCGCTGAAGGCGCTGGTGGCCGATGCCGCGCAGCGCGAGCTTGAGGCGCTGTTGGACGGTGAGGCCGACGGCAACGACACCTATCTGGAAATCAACGCAGGTGCCGGGGGAACTGAAAGCTGCGACTGGGCGTCGATTTTGGCGCGGATGTATGTTCGCTGGGCCGAGAAAAAGGGCTATACCGTTGAAATGCAGTCGGAAACGGCGGGCGAAGAGGCGGGCATCCGGTCAGTCAGCTACAAGATTTCTGGCAAGAACGCCTATGGTTGGCTGAAGTCGGAATCCGGTGTGCATCGCTTGGTTCGGATTTCGCCTTTTGATTCAGCGGCGCGGCGTCATACTTCGTTTTCCTCGGTCTGGGTCTATCCAGTGGTCGACGACAACATCGAGATCGAGATTCAGGACAAGGACATTCGCATCGACACCTATCGGTCGTCGGGCGCGGGCGGTCAGCACGTGAACAAAACCGACTCGGCCGTGCGGATCACGCACTTTCCCACCAATATCGTGGTGACCTCATCGCTGAAGTCGCAGCACCAGAACCGCGACATCGCCATGCAGGCGCTGAAGTCGCGGCTTTATCAGTTGGAGCTGGACAAGCGCAACGCGGCCATCAATGAGGCGCATGAAAACAAGGGCGACGCGGGGTGGGGCAACCAGATCCGGTCCTATGTGTTGCAGCCCTATCAGATGGTCAAAGATCTGCGAACCGGGGCAGAAACTAGTGACACGGGCGGTGTTCTGGACGGTGATCTGGACAAGTTCATGGCGGCCACCCTGGCCCTTGGTGTGGCGGGCATGGGCCGGGCCGAGGCAAACTCGGAAGACTGAGCCTCTGGCGGAGCGGTTGCACGCGCCAGGGCGGCACTCTTCGGTCCTGCATCGGCCCCACAATCCTTTGTCAGAGATACATCTTTGGGCAATGGCCTTGCAGGGCATAGAGTTTCCCGAAAAAGGAGACTCCGATGGTTCCTGCTGCTGACAAGCCCGAGATCCTTCATGTTGAAATGGTCGATTTGGCGCAGGCGCTTTCGGCTGCGTGGCACGATTTTCGCGGCGCACCGCTGTTTGGGATGTTTTTCGCCGGGGTATATGTGCTGGGAGGTTGGCTAATCGTGTTTTCGCTGACCGCCAAGGGGCAATTGTGGTGGAGCCTTCCGGCCAGTGCAGGGTTTCCCATCTTGGGGCCCTTTGTGGCCTGTGGGCTTTATGAAGTGTCGCGGCGGCGTGAGGTTGGCGAACCCTTGATCTGGGGGCAAGTGTTGGGCGTGATCTTTCGTCAGAAAGATCGACAAATTCCGTCGATGGCGGCGGTGATCGTCGTGTTCTTTCTGTTTTGGAACTTTCTGGCCCACATGATCTTTGCGCTGTTTCTGGGCAAAGCAACGCTGACCAACATCACCTCGTCGCTTGAGGTGTTTTTCACGCCGGAAGGGATGGCGATGTTGGTTGTTGGAACCGTTGTAGGAGCAATCTTTGCGACATTGCTTTTCGCGCTGACGGTGGTTGGCCTGCCAATCCTCTTGGACCGTGAGGTGGACTTTGTCACGGCCATGCTTACGTCATTGGGCGTGGTCAGAGAGAGCCCTTTGGTTATGCTGGGATGGGGCGCACTGATCGGCGCGTCATTGCTGCTGGCGATGCTGCCGGGGTTTTTGGGTTTGTTCGTGGTGCTGCCGATCTTTGGCCATGCGACATGGCATCTTTACCGCCGCGCGATTGCGTGGGAGCGCTAGGTACGCCGCGCACAAACGATCGGGTGCCCTATGGCGCCAGTACGAAAAAAGGGCACCGCGGCAAAGCCGGGCGCCCTTTGGCAATTGTTTAGGTCGGGAAAATCAGCCCGAGATTTCGTCTTGCGCGTCGGGCGTTGCCGGTGCGGCCAGACGCGCTTGCGGGATTGGTGCGCGGCCAGTGGCAAGGGGATCGTCCTGCCGCTGAACCGAACCTTCGAAATGCGCTCCCGATTCGATGGCGATGGTCTTGTGAATGATGTCGCCTTCGACCTTGGCGGTCGAGGTCAGGCGCACCTTCAGGCCACGCACCCGGCCAATGACGCGGCCGTTCACCACGATATCATCGGCAACGATCTCGCCGCGGATGGTGGCGGTTTCACCCACGGTCAGAAGATGGGCGCGGATGTCGCCTTCAACGGTGCCTTCAACCTGGATGTCACCTGTGGTGCGCAGATTGCCGACCACAGTCAAATCGGACGACAGCACAGAGGCCGCAACTTTGCCCTTTGGCGCTGTGGGGGTGAAATCCATCGAGGGTTTGGTCACAGAGGCCTCCGGGGCTTTGGTCTTGTCAGAATCACCCGCTTTTGCCGGGCCGGGTTCGTTGATGCGGCTTTTAGAAAACATGGGTCGCTGCCTTTATGAACGTCATGGGGTTGACGGCATTGCCACCAATCCTGACCTCGTAGTGAAGGTGTGTGCCGGTGGATCGGCCTGAGTTGCCCATATCACCGATCCGTTCGCCGCGCGACACTTTTTGTCCGACCGAGACCCGCATTTGCGCCAAATGGGCATAGCGGGTTTCGATGCCAAAAGCGTGCTGGACCTTGATAAGCCGCCCATAGCCCGAGGACCATCCGACAAACGTGACGACGCCATCTGCCGTGGCATGAACCGGCGTGCCATAGGCGGCCGCCAAATCGGTGCCGGCATGCATGCGGGTACCCCAGCCCTTTGGATCTTGGCGTGCGCCGAACCCCGAGGTGAAGCGGAATGGGTCCTTAACTGGGGTATCAAAGGGTGCTTTGAAGGCGGCAAGGCGATAAAGGTTCATACGGTCAAGACCGGACAGAATCGCGTTGGCGCGGGTTTCTTCAACGGACGGGACGCCTTTTGTGGACAATGACAGCGGCGCCAACGGCCCTCCTTGGCCATCATACCCCTTGCGCACAGTCTCTAACAGATCGTCCGGGTCCATGCCTGCGGCGTTGAACATTTTCTCCAACGGCTCAACCGAGACGGTCAACGCCTCTTCAAGCCGGGTGAAGATGGCCTCGTTGCGCAGTTCGATCTGGCGTTTCTCGTCCGCGATCTGGGCGATTTGTTCAGCGGCCTTGTCGGCCATGCCTTGAATTCGATCACGCTCGCGCGCTGTGCCGTCCAAACTGCTGGCCAAGAATTCCAACGTGTCTTTGGTGTCTTGGGCGCGTCCTGCCTCGGTGTTGGCACCGCCTGGGGCGGCGGCCAAAGTCGCGCGGCTCAACGCGGCGCGGGCCTCGTCGCGTTCCAAAATGGTTCGGCGCAGCGTGTTCTGGATCACGTCGATGCCGGTTTCCAATTCACGACGGCGGTCTTCCGAAGCCAAAAGCCGCGCCTGCATGGTCGCGACCTGTTCCAGCGCAAGGTTAAATCGTTCTTGCGCCGAGGCCGCTTCTTCGGCGCGCAGGTCACGGTCGATTGAGAGGGTGTTCATCCGCTCTTCGTACAGGGCTTGCTGGCGCAGGACTTGTTCGCGCGAAGACCCGGCGGAGATTGAGTCAAACAACAAGATGGCGGTGGCCAGAATTGTCCAGGCAAGGGCAATTCCACCGACCACGACCGCAACGGCCTGCGTGGCAGGGCGCAGACGGATAAAACGGGTTTCCGTGTCAGACTTCAAGAACAGACGCTGTTCGGGGAAGTGCCGCTCGAGCGTCAGGTGGATCTGATAGGCAAGGCGCGTTAACACGTTGGACGGTTCCGTGACTGGGACTATGGACCGATGAAAGCCCGCCCAAGGCGCGGCCACTCTTGATTAGCGGGGGCTTGGCAACCTCGCAACTGCTTTGCGCCGTGCGCCCCGAAAGCCCCCAGTCCGGCGGCCAGGATCGGCGAGTTTCTGCCGAACGCGTCAACCCCGAGCAGGTGTGCTTTCAGCCAAAGGCCAGTAGAAATCGGGGGGAAGCCCTGCTTCGGCCCGCTTTTCTTCATTGAATGGTGGTTTCAGGGTCGAATGAAAGTACGTCCGTACAAGATTGTGAAACTGATCTTTCGGATCCAGCCCCTCGCGTCCACACAGCCAATTGAACCATTTTGAGCCATAGGCGACGTGGCTGACCTCTTCGGCATAAATCACCTCAAGCGCCGCGCGGGTCTCTGGATCACCGGCGCGATCGAAGATCTCGATCATCCCCGGCGTGACATCCAGCCCGCGCGCCTCAAGGACCATAGGCACCACGGCAAGTCGGCCCATGAAGTCCTGCGCCGTGTCCGCGGCGGCGCGCCACATGCCGGCATGGGCGGGCAGGGCACCGTAATGGCTGCCCAAGGCCTCCAGCCTGTCTGACACCAGATTGAAATGCTTGGATTCTTCATCCGCCGCTTTCACCCAATCATCATAAAACCCAAGCGGCATCGGATGGTGGGCAAAGCGTGCGATAATGTCCCAATGCAGATCAACGGCATTAAGCTCGATATGGGCCACGGCATGCAACAACGCGAGCCGCCCGGCCGGGCTGCCAAGGCGGCGGCGCGGTACATCGCGGGGGTCCAAAAGCTCTGGTCGCGTTGGTCGCGCGGGAAAATCTGGCGGGGCCGCATTGCCAACGGGCAGAGGCTGCCCCGCTGCGCGCGCCGCAAACCACGCTGCCGCATGGGCACGCGACAATGCAGTTTTTGCGCGCCCATCGGCACAGCTCAGTACCTCGACCGCCATTTCGGCGAGTGACGTCATGCCAAATGACCTGCGTTACAGCGCTTTTGCGGCAGCCAAAACTTCATCCGCATGGCCCTTGACCGATACCTTCGGCCAGATCCGCGCCACGCGGCCTGTGCCATCGATCAGAACGGTGCTGCGCTCGATACCCATATAGGTCTTGCCGTACATGCTTTTCTCGACCCAGACGCCGTAGTCTTCGCAGGTCGTCCCGCCCTCATCCGAAGCAAGGATGATCTGCAGCCCATGTTTCTTGCAAAACTTGTCATGGGCTTTCACGCTGTCTTTCGACACGCCGATGACCGTCGTGCCCGCAGCCGCGAACTCGGCGGCGCGTGCGGTAAAGTCCTGCGCTTCAAGCGTGCAGCCAGGTGTGTCGTCCTTTGGGTAAAAGTACAAAACCACCTTGCCGGGGCGGAAGGCCGAGAGGGTGACAGTGCCACCGCCGTCGCGGGGCAGGGTGAAATCGGGTGCGGTGTCTGCGACGGTCAACATGGGCGGCTCCTTGCTTTTGTGGGTCTGACCCTTGGCGATCTAGTTGCCTTTCGGCAAAGATAAAGGCAAGCCCGCGCAAAGGATCTATAAAGTGCCGGCTTTGGTGCAGTGTCAGACGGGGATGGGCCAATCGCGATGACGGAGCAGGGGCAGAGCAGAGCAGAGCCGGGGGATGACACCCCGGCGGCGTCTGTTGACCTGACCGCGTCCCAGCCTGATCTGGTTGAGCCCTCGCCGACGACAGCGATGAAACCCAAAGCCCCAAAGCGCGCCACGCGGCGAACGGGCCTGGGCTGGCGTTTGGCAAGTGTTGCGATCATCTTGGCGCTGGTTCTGGGGGCCTTTGGCTTGATCGGGCGGACGATACCGTTGCCAGTCTGGGTTGTGGCCGAAGTCGAGAGCCGGTTGAACCGCGACTTGGGCGCGGCGGCACCTGATGTCGCATTGGCGCTTGGCATGGTGGATCTTACGCTGGATGAGGATTTCATCCCGCGACTTTTGTTGGAGGATCTTCGCCTAATAAAGGCTGACGGCACGACACTTTTGTCCTTGCCCGAGGTGCGAATTTCGTTGCAGGGACGCGCTCTTTTGTCAGGCGAGACGCGCCTTTCATCATTGCGTATCACCGGGGCACGGCTGGTGGTGACCCGCGATGCGCAAGGCCGCTTTGATGTGGCGGTGGGTGAGGCGACCGAAGTGGATCCCACGCCGTTCTTGGCCAGTTTCTCCGATCTCTTCACGCAAGTGAACAGGGTTCTGACCTTGCCAGGGTTGGAGCATCTGACTGAAATCGAGGCGGAAGGGCTGTCGGTGGCGGTGAATGATCGGCGCAGCGGGCGGGTCTATGAGCTTGGCGATGGGCGTTTGACGGTGGACAACCGCCCCGGCGCGCTTGCTGCCGAGCTGTCGGTGTCGCTGCAAGGCCAAGCGCTAAGGCCTGGCCGTGCGGTGGTGCAGATTGTGACCGAGAAGACCCGCTCATCCGCCCGCATCAGCGCCGAGTTCAATGACATCAGCGCCATTGATCTTGCGGCCCAAGCGCCGCTTTTGGCGCCTTTGGCCAGTTTTGAAGCTGCAATCTCGGGCCGTTTGGCGGCTGAGCTTGGTGAAACCGGTGTCACGGCACTCGAGGGTCAGCTCGAGATCGGAAAAGGGGCCTTGCGGCCCACACCGGCCGCGGCGGCTGTGCCTTTTGATCGTGCGTCATTTGCCATGGCCTATGAGGCGCAAAGCGGTTTGGTTAAGTTGTCGCGGATCGAGGTGGAAAGCCCCACCCTGCGGGCAAAGGCTTCGGGACAGACCTATCTCTTGGATGCCACGGGCGCGCGGCTCTCGGGGCCGCTTGGTGGGTCTGTGCCAGCCGCTTTTGTCACGCAGATCAGCCTTGAAGATGTGCGGATCGACCCGGCTGGGGTTTTTGCCCGTTCACTGACCGAGTGCCTGCGTCTGCAACTGGCGGACATGAACCGCCTCGACCCGGTGATGGAAACCTTCATCGACAATATAGAGATGATGGCACAGATAGATGGGTGGATGAGAGCCATCGTGG
>JBMSKG010000089.1:0-9859 GCA_049419625.1 Paracoccaceae bacterium
AAATGGCTCAAAAGCCATACCTCAGGGAGGACCACTTTTCAGGGGGCAGACCAAAGTCGAGAACTGGGAAGCCGCCGTTCTGCCGCCGTCAGCCGCGCATGGAGGCCGGCGAGTTCGGCACTGTCCGCGACCTCGCAACCGCCGTGAACCTTGCAGAGCGTCATGTTAGCCGCCAGTTGCGCTTGGCCTATCTGGCGCCCGAGGTGCTGAAACGGATGGTGTTTGGACGGGAAGTCACAGCCGTTACGGTTATGCAGCTCACCGAGAGCGCCGCGTTGCCATGGGTGGAACAGGCAGGCGTGGTGTTTGGGACAACCAATTAACGCGATCGGCCCAGAGCGGAAGTTCAACCTAAAACTGCATTGTTAACAAAATTCAACTTAAGATACATTCGCTGCATGGGCGAATTTTGCGATAGCTCGCCATAGGTGCGAAGAAAAATCGGTTTCATTTTACCCTAGCGAGAAATCTGTCCAGGACGCTATTGCAATCCGGGTCGCCGTGGAGGCAGCAGGCCGCGAAGTCGATGAACGCCACCTCATGATCAAACAGCAGTTGAGCCTCAGCTGCGTCAAGCGGCGGCGCGAGGCGGGCGACCTGCTCGAATTCTTCCAAGAATGCGGGATAGTCGGTAACAACGTGATTGAGGAAATCCTGCCAGCTCAAATCCCGCATCGCCTCTGCCTCGGCGCGTCCTTCAGCGCGTAGGCTTTCGGCATCGCGGAGCCGCAGGTGGTTCCGTCGGATTGCGGGCATAGTTGCCTCAATGACAGCGCGTTCGATCTCAGCCATCAGAAGAAACGCTTGCCGCGCCGTACCGTCGTGATAGCCAGCGAGCGTGTCGAACAAAGCTTCGCCCATGTATTCTTCTTCAACAGCGGCCCTGAGCCCCATCTTATAATCGCCGAAGTGCCGTGCAGTCTGCGCCATGGTGGAATCCCTGGTTAGGAAAGTAAGGGACAA
The DNA here is from genome assembly GCA_049419625.1 of Paracoccaceae bacterium. Lineage (GTDB taxonomy): Bacteria > Pseudomonadota > Alphaproteobacteria > Rhodobacterales > Rhodobacteraceae > Tabrizicola_A. The sequence continues at coordinate 964 of JBMSKG010000089.1, forward strand.
GCGCCCGCCCGCAAAAGGACGGGCGCCAAGAACTCACTTCAGAACGTCTGTCCAAATTCGAGTGTAAAGGTCCATGACCTCTGGGGCACAGATCCGCATATTCACCATGTTGGCCTTGGCATGTTCCGGGATCGTCAGTTCAGGCGCCCCTCTCATATCTTCCGGCATGAAGGCCTCGGACCCAGAAATCGCGTTGGCATAGCGCGCGAAGGCCGAGATCATTGCCGCATTCTCAGGGTCCATAATGAAATTCTGGAAAAGCTTAGCGTTTTCGACGTTCTGGGCTTCGGCAAGCACGACCACATTGTCAGACCAGGTCGCGGTGCCTTCCTTCGGATGGACATAGGCGATTGCCGGATTTTCCAGCCGCTGCCGCATGGCCGAACCGTTCCAGTCGATGGTCGCGGCAAAATCGCCAGCCACCATCAGCTCGATGGTGCCGTATTCCATTGCGGCCCAGTTTTCCTTGGCGGCTATCAACGTGGCATGCGCCTTGGTCAGGGTTTCCTCGTCAGAGGCGCAAAGCTCGCCACCGTTATAGGCGATGGCCGCGAAAAGGATGTCGCTCATCTCGGGCACGACGTTGACCTTACCCTTCAGTTCCTCGGGCGGATCGAAGGCGATAGCCCAGCTGTCCCAATGGCCCCTTGTAGACATCGGTATTGACCGCGATGCCGATCGTGCCGTGCTGCCAGGGGGCCGAATATTTGCGACCAGGGTCAAAGTCAGGATCGGCCCATTCCGGCGCAATGTTCTTGCCGTTCTCCATCTGGCCAGCGTTGGTTTCAAGCAGCAGACCCTCGGCGATCCAGATCGGCAGGTGGCTTTGGCTGGGGACCGCAATGTCAATTCCAGTGTTTCCGGCGCGCACCTTGGCAAGCGCAGTCTCATTCGAGTCGAAGTCCGTGAGCGTCACCTTGACGTCATAGATCTCTGCGAACTTCTTGATAAGCTCCGGATTGGTATAGTCGCCCCAGTTGTAGATGTTCAGCACGCCTTCGGCTTGGGCCGACGTGGTTGTGGCAAGCAGTGCCACGGCAAGTCTGGTCAGTTTCATGGTAACCCCCTTCTTTGGTGTGTTTCTCAATTGCGTTTCTTGCTAGCGAAAAAGAACAATGTGACGATCAGCACCGAGAACAGCAGGAACACGGCCGAGATGGCGTTCACTTCGGGCGTGATCGAGCGGCGGAGCTGGCCGAGCATGTAGGTTGGCAGGGTGTCCTGGCCCGCTGATTTGACGAATTCAGTGATGACGACATCGTCCAGGCTGATGACGAAGGCCAGCATCAGTCCTGCCAGAATCCCTGGCCACAGGAGCGGCAGCGTTACAAAGCGGAAGGTGTTCCAGCGCGTGGCGTAAAGATCGGCTGCTGCTGTTTCCAGGGTCAAGTCCATGCTCTCCAGTCGCGCGCGGATCGGCAGATAGGCAAAGGGCACGCAAAATGCGGAATGGGCGAGGACAAGATAACCAATCCCGGTATAGCCAGTCCAACCCTTGATCTGCGAAAAGACGATCAGCAGGGCGACCGCGGTGACGATTTCCGGGATCATCAGTGGGGCGTTCAAGAGGCCATATTTGAACATCAGGCCTGGGTAGGGTCCAGTGCGCGTGGTCGCCAGGGCCGCCATTGTGGCCACCACGGTCGAGATGACAGCCGCGATCGAGGCCACTTTGAAGGACAGGACCGTCGCGTCGATGACCTGCTGGTTCTGCGCCGCTTCGTGGAACCAGCGCAGCGAGACGCCTTCGAAGTGGCTGAGCGAAGAGGCCGAGTTGAAGGCGAAGATCACCAGAACGAAGATCGGCATATAAAGCGCCGCAAAGGTGATCATCGCGATGGTGGTGAAGCCGCGCTGACGGCGGACCGAGAAGGCCTTAGCCATGGCGCTTCTCCGATCCGGTCGAATTGCGGACATAGACCAGCAGGGCAATCATCACGACCGTCATTAGCGCAATCGACAAGGCCGAACCAAGGGGCCAGTTACGACCCTGGCCAAACTGCAGCTCTATCAGGTTGCCGATCATCAGGTTCTTGCCGCCACCCAGGATACTGGGGGTGACATAGGCACCCAGCGACGGGATGAAGGTCAGAATGCAGCCTGCGACGATGCCGGGCTTGACCAGCGGAATGATAACCAGCCGCAACGCGCGGAACGGCGTGGCATAGAGGTCGTAGGCCGCCTCGACGGTGCGGAAGTCCAGCTTTTCCATGCTGGCATAAAGCGGCAGAACCATCAGTGGCAGGTAGACGTAGACCATGCCCGCAAGGATCGCGCCGTCGGTGTAGAGCATCTTGAGCGGCGCATCGGTCAGGCCGAGGCCGATTAAGATCGTGTTGATCGTGCCATCATTGCGGATGATCTGCAGGATGGCGAAGGTCCGGATCAAGAGGTTGGTCCAGAACGGGATGGTGATAAGGAACAGCCAGAGTTCGCGCCGGTTGGGTGGGCGGGTGGCGATGAAATAGGCTGTTGGAAAGCCGAAGATCAGGGTGAGGACGGTGGTCTGGATCGACAGGCTGATTGAGCGCCAGAAGATTGACAGATGGGCATCGGCAATGGACAAGCTGTCATCGAAAAGACCGCGTTCCATAAAGACGGCGGTCCAACCCTCCAGAGAAAATTGCGACAGCACGCCGCCATAGGGGCCGGGCGCAAGGAACGAGAACAGGAGCACGACCAAGAGTGGGCCGGTTGCTGCCAAGAGCACGATCAGAAGGGCCGGTGACGACAAGAACCAGCGGCGCAGGAGCGAGCGGCGATAGTCTGCCTTGATTGCGGCCCGGCTCATACCGGGGCCTTCAGGATGCGGGCGGCACCCGGGGCGATAGCGATCCCCACCAGACTGCCAATGGCGAAATCTCCGGTCACGCAGGGCCGGTTCTGCTGCCGGGTCACGAAGACAGAGCCGTCGGAAAGCCGAATGTGGTAGTGCGTGTCGGTGCCGAAGTAGACGACATTCTCCAACGTTCCACGCAGAAGAGGCGCTCCGCCAGATTGCGCGGCGGCGACGACTTTGGCGTGTTCCGGGCGGACCACGATCGTCGCTTCCTCGCCCACTCCGGCACCATCCCCTTGTGCAGTTAGCCCGTCGCCGCCCGGCAGGCAGATCGCAGCCAGACCATCGCTCATGGACCGGACGCGGCCAGTCAGGAAGTTCGTCTCGCCGATGAATTCGGCAACGAAACGATCGGCCGGGGCATCGTAGATCTCGCGCGGGCTGCCCACCTGCAGGACTCGGCCCCGATTCATCACCGCGATCCGGTCCGACATAGTGAGTGCCTCTTCCTGGTCATGTGTGACAAAGATGAAGGTGATGCCGGTTTCAAGCTGCATCCGCTTCAGTTCCAGCTGCATCTCCTTGCGCAGCTTGTAGTCCAGCGCCGACAGCGGCTCATCCAGAAGCAGGACCTTCGGCTGCGGGGCGAGAGCCCGCGCGAGGGCCACGCGCTGCTGTTGCCCGCCCGAGATTTCGCTGGTCCGCCGCCTGGCCATGGACTCCATCTGCACAAGGCGTAGCATCTCGGCCACCCGGTTCGCGACCTCGGCCTTAGAGCGCCCGAGCATCCGCAAACCGAATCCAATGTTTTCTGCCACCGTCATGTGCGGAAACAGTGCATAACTTTGGAAGACGGTGTTAATCGGCCTGCGGAATGGCGGCATTTCGGCAATGTTCCTGCCGTCCAGAAGGATCTCGCCGTCTGTCGGAAACTCGAACCCTGCAATCATACGCAAAAGTGTGGTCTTGCCGCAGCCTGATGGGCCGAGGAGCGTGAAGAACTCGTTCTCGTGGATGCTGATGGTGGCCGAAGTGACGGCAGTGAAGGCCGCCTCTCCCGCTCCAAAGACCTTGCCGACACCGCGGATGCCAATAGCCTCGTTCATGAGCGCACCCTCTCGTTTTTCGGATCGTAATACGGCGCCAAGGAGACAGTCGCAGGGACCATCCGGTCGTTGACGGCAACGGTGAAGTGCCGTGACCTAAGATAATCGACCGTTACCCCGCCAGGATGCTCTATGATAGCCAGACCGACCGACGCGCCAAGAGTATGTCCGAAGGCGCCGGCACGGACATAGCCCACGGGAATTCCATCCGCGAAGACGGGTTCGGACCCCAGAAGCAGCGGCTCGGGATCTTCAAGCTTCAGCGCGACCAGGCGCTTCGGCAGGGGCGCGGCTTCCTTCTGGGCAAGCAGCCGATCCCGCCCGATGAAGTCGCGCGATAGGTCCACGACGAAGCCCAAGCCCATCTCCAACGGCGTGTCGGTGTTGTCGATATCCACGCCGAAGTCACGATAGCCCTTTTCCAGACGCAGGCTTTCCAGTGCCATCAGACCGCAATGGGTGCAGGATACGCCTTGCGCCTCGATCCCCGCCACCAGCGCGTCATAGACATTGAGGCTCTGCTCGGACGGTATGTAAAGTTCATAGCCCAACTCGCCCACATAGGTGACGCGGACGATGCGGATGCGTGCATAACCGATCTCGACAAAGGTTGAGCCGCGGAAGGGCAGCGTTCCGGTCGAGAGGTCCGCCCCAGTGAGCGCGGCCAGCAAGTCACGCGAGCGGGGGCCTTGAAGCGACAGGATCGTATACGCCGAGGTCACGTCGGTGACGGCGCAGAACTCCTCCGGCCCGGTATGACGTTTCAGCCAGGACGGCGTGAGACGTTGCAGCACGTCGCCGGTGACCAGCAGGAACTCTTCCGCGCCCGTCCGGGTGATCGTCAGGTCCGAGATGATGCCACCCTGCGCATTCAGCCACTGGGTGTAGATGTTCGTGCCAATGGGCACCGAGACGGAATTGGCGCTGACCCGGTTCAGCACCGTTTCGGCGTCGCGCCCCTGCACAACGAACTTGCCCATGAAGGTCTTGTCAAACAGCCCAACGCTTTCACGAGTCGCCGTGTGTTCGGCGGTGGAAAGGTGGAACCAGTCCTGCCGACCGAATGCATATTTCACCTCGGGCTTCGGCCCCTTAGGCGCGAACCAATAGGGCATTTCCCAGCCCGAGAGCGCGACGAAATAGGCACCCTTTTCGGCGTAGCGGTCATGCAGGGGCAGACGGCGCGCGCCGCGCGCTTTCTTGTGCTTGAAGTTCGGCAATGAGGCGTTGGTGAAGCCGTAGGCCAGCGCATCGGGCAGGCGGTCGAGTAGGTAGTGGCGCACCGCTTCATGCGCGCCCATGCGCGCAGGGGTCAGGCCGGTCATGTCTTGGCTGGCATAGCCGTGAACGATCTCTTCGGCTAGCAGCGCACCGACACCGCCCCCCGAAAGAATACCGAGCGAGTTCAGGCCGGTGCCAAGATAAAGCCCCTGCACCTCCGGACATTCGCCAACTAGGAACTTGCCGTCGGGCGTGAAGCTTTCGGGGCCGCAGAAAAAGGTCTTGAGCCCCGCCGACTGCATCACCGGGAAGCGGCGAAAAGCATGTTCCAGATGCGGGGTCATCCTGTCCCAGTCAGGTGACAGGGTGGAAAAGCTGGCGTCATCGGGAATGCCTCCGGGGCGCCACGGCGCACCAACTGGCTCAAACAAGCCGAAGAGCAGCCCGCCGCCTTCCTCGCGGACATAGGCGTAGCTTTCGGGGTCTTCGACCACGGGCAGGTCGCGATGAACGCCCTCCATCGGCTCAGTCAAAAGGTAGTAATGCTCCATCGCCTGCAGGGGCACCGGAACACCGATCTTCGCCCCGATCTGGCGCGACCACATACCTGCCGCTAGGACGACCTTATCGGCCCGGATCGTGCCCTGCCGCGTGACGACGCCGCTGACACTGCCACGCTCGACAAGAACGTCATCGACCGGGCAGCCCTCGAAGATCCGCACGCCGCGCGCGCGCGCCCCGGCGGCCATTACCATGGTCACGTCGACCGGATTGGCACGCCCGTCCTCAGGTGACCAGATCGCTGACAGCATCCCCTCGGTCTTGATCAGCGGGAACATCGCTTTGACCTCGGCGGGCGACACCTCGTGCTTCACGTGGCCCATCAGGCGCATGAAATTCATCTCACGCCGCTGCGCCTCTCGCCGGGCCTGTGTTGTGGCAATGTGCAAATGACCGCATTGATGGAAGCCGGTCGAGACGCCAGTTTCCGCCTCAAGTCTCCGATAGAGGTCGCGCGAGTGGCGGAATATCCAGCTGAGCGTTTCGGTGGACATGCCAGCAGAAGCGATCAAACCCGCCGCATGCCAGGTGGTGCCGGATGTCAGCTTGTCGCGTTCGAGGATGACGATATCGGTCCAACCAACTTCGGCAAGGTGGTAGGCCGTGGATGTACCAATGACACCACCGCCGATCACAACGGCCCTGGCGTGGGAGGGAAGCGTCTGCTGCATCATCTGTTCGCGAATCATGGTTTGGTCAAAAGCATTGATTGACTTGGCGACAAAAGCAAGTATTGATTGAATTTCCATTCAATGGAAGAAAGATAATGAATAAATTAGAAGGTGTTAGGAAGAGGAGGACTGCTCCTCCAGAAGAGCGAAAAAGACAGTTGATCGAGGCGACGATCACGTCGATCAGCCGCCATGGGATTTCGGGCACGACGATGACGACCGTGACGGGGATCGCAGAATTGTCGCTGGGCCTGGTGAATTTCCACTTCAAGTCCAAGGACGCGCTTCTGGTCGAAACCCTGAACTACCTCGCCATCGAACTGCGCGACCGCTGGCAAGAGACAGCGCGGCGGCCCGATCTTGCGCCACATGAGAAACTCTCTGCCATTGTCGAGGCGCATTTCGAAAGCAGCATCAGCAATCGCCGCAAGCTTGCCGTCTGGTTCGCCTTTTTCGGCGAGACCAAGCAGCGGAAATCCTATCGCGAATGTACGGCCGCGCTTGACATGGAGCGGCTGGACACCTCGACTGAGTTGTGCCGCGCCCTAATAAGCCAGGGTGGATATGATGATGTGAACCCCGAAGGCATTGGCGAAGCGCTGGAAGCGCTCTTCGATGGCTTCTGGCTGAACATCCTGATGTATCCGGCGCGGTTCACTAATGACGATGCCAAAGCGCAGATCTACGCCTATCTGGCAGGCCAGTTCCCGCGCCACTTCACCGCCGCCGGGTCGCGAAAAGGTGACTGAACGATGCCATGCGACCCCAGTTCCGACAGCCCGTACGAACCCCTCAATATAAGGCCGGTCCACAACCCCTTTCCGACGGAGCGCCACCTACAATACCGCGACATCTGCAAATAAGTCCACGTCTCCACTCTCGCTGAGTAGCACCGCCGCTTTGCTACCTGAAGGCAAGCCGTGGTGGGGGTCACGTAGATTGGTTCGCCTTGTTTAGACGGCACCAACGAGCGACCACTTCCAGGACAACCGTAGGCCACGCTAAAGGACGTCTTTCCGCCTCTTGCGACCTCGGGCCCGAAGGCTGACCCCGCGCTGAAGTTTGCGCAACTTCGCACGACCACGACGCCTTCGGGTGTCTCTGTTTGCACCGAGAGCAGACGAACCCGCTTCAACTACGGCGCAATTCGATTCCAACAACATACTGAAAAATCATCAATTTTTGAATCCGTCTCGATTTTTACGAAGGGCGGATGGAAAGAGACGCGGGGCGTTCAGAGACCGATTTCGGCCAAACCGCCAGTCTCCAAAAGTCGGATGGCCTCGCTAAACCCCTTTGAAACAAAAAGAAAAAAGGCCCCGTCAGGGACCTCATCTCGGGTTTGCTGTGTGCAAGTGGCGGATCAAGAGTGATTCGAACCGGCAGCACGCCTGTTCACCTTGACCCTATCAGATTGCGGCGAGCTGCAGCGACGTTTCGGGAGCGAGAAGCCGGGGGCGGGGAGCGCTTGGTTTACATCCGAACGAGTGGCTCTTCATTCCTGTCGTAGTTTTGGCATTATGGCATTGTGCTTTTGGAGGAACAGAATCCATATGTTGCTGCAACCTCAAAGTGATGCGATCTTTGTTGCGCTGCGCCGTTGTAGCGTAGGTGACCAAGAGGCTGGACGTTGGTCAGTCTGGCTGGCAGGCGCAATTGAACAATATCGGCTGGACCTTGAGCGAGAAGCTCGAGAGGCCGAGGGCGGCTCGGCGGCGGTTACTAAAGAACTAAACCACTTTCATCGCAGCCTGCGTCGCTCCAACAATCCGACCGTTGGAGCGAAGCGGATTGCGCGGTTGAGTGAGACGGCACGCATTTTTATCAATATGCGTTTGAGGCTTCAGACACCACCAATCGACGAGATTGACCAAGTCGATCTCAGCATACCTACACAATTGGAAGCCTTATTAGTCGCAGTTGGCACAGCACGCAGCTGGCTTGGCAATAAGCCGGGCACCGAGCATCCGCCAGCCCTGCGCTGCTTGGTGCAAGGTGTTGCTCTGATTTACAAGCAGATTACTGGCAAGACCCCAGGCCTCAGCTCCTCCCAAACTACGCTAGGGCCCGGATATATGACGCCATTCGAAGAACTCCTCAGTGCAACACTCGCAGAAGCGAGCCCGCCGCGCACACCGGAGGCAATGCGCAGCCTGTACCGGGCATTGGAGCGGGGCAAACCAAAGAGGTAAACCGTACCATTTTGGCAGAAGATTGCGCCAACATTTGCTGATCAATGGCTTGGAGCAGACTGCGGAGCATGATCCGTCAGTCTCACTCCTCACTGCAAGACCTACCCTCGGCGAGGGACCACACCGCTGAGTACGCGTGCCCTACTCTAGACGTAGGTTCGCTAACGGATTGCGCCGCCCCAACTGAAGCTTTGCTTGCCATTGCGCGCCTTCTTGGTCGGCAAGCGGCGCATGCATTCCTTCGCACTGAAGAGCAACTCGCCACCGACACCCCTCTTTCTGGAGACCAGAACGATGTCTGACTCTGCACGTCCTCCCCACACTCGCCCCAAGCCGACCCGCCTGCTGGCTCCTGCTGAGGCGGCG
>JBMSKG010000090.1:0-9858 GCA_049419625.1 Paracoccaceae bacterium
CCGGTGATTGCAGACTATCGCAAGACCCTTAAAGACCGCCTCGCCAAACTTGGCTATCAAAGCGACTGGCGCTTGCTGCAAGCATCAGACTTTGGCGTTTCGCAATTGCGTCCACGAGTCGCAATTGTCGCGGCACGTATAGAATACTGGTCGCACTTCAGCTTTCCATCGCCCAAGGCCACTGCCCCGATCTCTGTGGGCGATCTGTTGCGCGATGCTATGGCAAGTAATGGGTGGCCAGGGGCAGATGCTTGGGCAAAACTCGCGCAAGACATTGCCCCAACGATCGTTGGTGGGTCGAAAAAGCATGGCGGGCCTGACCTTGGACCAACCCGCGCAAGGCGGGCTTGGGAAAAGCTGAACGTCAACGGCTCGACCATTGCCGATGCGGCGCCGGACCCAGACTTTGTTGGCATGCCTCGGCTTACCACGCGCATGGTGGCGCGGATTCAGGGATTTCCCGACACTTGGATTTTCACCGGCAAGAAAACAAATGCTTACCGTCAAGTTGGGAACGCATTTCCTCCGCCTGTGGCTGAGGCTTTGGGCTTGGGCATACGCCGTGCTATCGAAGCCGCCGAAGCTGAAATGACGTCGCGTGCTTCAGTGGCCGCGGAATGAGCGACTCCCCGAATAAGGGCGGCGTGCGGGCAAGGCTTCGGGCGCATTTTCTGGCCAATCTTGGACGTAAAATGTCCTCGGATGAATTACGGGTGGTCGCCGGAAACATCAGCGAATGGGCCAGACGCGTACGAGAACTGCGGGACGAAGAGGGCTATCAGATCCTGACCCATAATGATCTAAGCGAATTGAAGCCCGGCGAATATGTCTTGAATTCGCCCAAGCCAATTCCAGCCTTTGAGCGTGCCATATCAAAAGAAACCCGGGCTTTGGTTTTGGATCGCAATGGCTTTACCTGTCAGCAATGCGGCGCCGTGGCCGGAGAGCCCCATCCCTACGATACATCGCGCAAGACGCGGCTGCAGATTGGCCATGTGATTGATAAATCACAAGGTGGTTCTGACGATCCCAGTAATCTGCGGGCCTTGTGTTCGGTTTGTAACGAAGGCGCTGCCAACCTTACACTAGACCGCCCCTCCTTGACCAAACTCTTGGTGCAAATCAGACGAGCGACAGCAGCGGATCAGCGCGAGGTGTTGAAGTGGCTAAGGACCAAGTTCCCGAAGGACTGAAGGTATGACCTCTGGTCAAACCTTAACAAATCCCTAATTCCACCAACTCAACACATTGATTTCAAAATATATTTAAAATGTCCCATCGTGGAACATTCCTCTCACCCCTGCCCCCAATCCCCCATCAGCACATTCCGCGTCACCTGCTCCACAGGCCGCTCCTGCGCAATCAAGCCGGCCACCCATTCGCAAGACGCGGCGTTGAACACTGCCCCCCGGCCCCGCTGATAGACCGCCATACAGCCATTGCCCCGGCTCGCGATCCCCAGCGTTTCGGCGTCAATCCGGCCATAGACCTTCTGCGCCACCTCTTCGGCGTCCAGCGTGCCGATGAACGGATCCGCATCCTGCGGCCCGGTGGAATGGGCCAACGTGGTCGCGGGCGACAGGCCCACAATCGTCAAGTCCCCCTGAAGCCCCGTCCCCTCGGCCGCAAAGGGCAGGCCGTGGGTAATGGTGTAGTCGATCCCGTCCACCTCATAGCCAAAGATCTTGGACGCCGCCCCCAACACATCACCATAGCCAAGGCCCGTGCCCGCCATCGCCCAATGATCGGGCCGATAAACCGCAAACCCGCCCGACCCATGGGCGGCACAGCGGCTCCACCCGGCATAAACACCCATGCTGCCGGTCAGACCCATCGTCGCCACCGCGGGACGGCCCACCTGCGGATGGTCCCAATAGCTCGTCAACCGGTTCGTCCCCGCCATTGGGTCAACCCCCTCGGCGGTGGATTTGAAACAGGTCTGGGTCAGCAGGTCCTCCGACAGCCGGGTCTGCCAAAAGAAATTGCCGCCAAAGCGCGCCAACTGCCCACCCGCGTCAAGCCAGGCGTCCAGCGTGTCACGCATTTCCCAGGACCAATACTCGTCATGCCCCACGATCAGCGCGCGGGCATAGCCCGCCAGCGCCTGCGGATCACGGTGCAAATCGTGCTGGGTGAGGTAATCAAGCGCGATCCCCTGCGCCTCACACCACAGCGCAAAGGGCCGCTCGAACGCCGCCCAGCCCGACGAGGCGTATTTCTTCGAAATCCCCTTGGCGCGGGCATAATCCATATGCGGATAGCGTGGCTTGGACAAAAGCGGCGAGGCATGCGGGATGCGCGGAGCATCATCGGGCCAAGCCACAAACCCAGTGGCCCAAGGCCGCAACAGGCTGACATGCGGGGCAAAATCCCCGCCCTGAGGTCCCGTCAGCCCCTGATAATGGTTCGACCCGCCCCAATCATTGTAGGCGCACCACGTACCCGTCGCCAAAACCATGGCGATCCGCGCCGTCGGCTGTGACGCGCGTAAGACAAACATATGCTGCGATTGGTGGCCGGGAATGGTCAGGGTCACGGTATAGACCCCGCTTTTCCAATCGTCTGGGATCACCATCTCAAAGGCCAAGGGCCAGCCGCAGCCCGTCACCGAACTCGCGGCAGGGGTTTCGGCAAAGCTTGTGGCAATCACCGTCTCCAAGACCGGTTCCACCACCACCCCATCGCGGGCAATTACCAACCGCGCCTCTGCCGCGCTCGACATGGCATGCAGCGTCAGCCGCTCTCCGGGCGCATAGGACAGCCCGCCCGTATAGCCCCAAACCTGCGCGCGGGCGGGGTCATTCGAGGCCACCTCATAGTAATGCCCCGTCACCGGATCGCCGTCATCATAGGGGCCCGCGGTGAAAAACCCTTGCAGCGCCATCACCGCGCCCCCATCCGCAGGGCGACATCCAGCATGCGGTTGGAAAAGCCCCATTCGTTGTCATACCAGCCAAAAACCCGCAGCAACCCGCCTTTGGTCACCCGCGTTTCGGGCAGCGCCATGATGATGCTTTCCGGCCGCGCCCGCAGGTCCGACGACACCAACGCCTTGGTCGTGCTGCCGATCACCCCACCCGCCGCCGCCAGAACCGCGTTCACCGCCGCGGCTGCGGCGGGTCGTTCGGTCATCACCGCCAGATCCACCGCCGAGACAGAGGCCGTCGGCACCCGCACGGCCGAGCCTTCGATCCGCCCGGCAATCTGCGGCAAGACCGTGTCCAGCAACCGCTGCGCGCTGGTGGTGGTGGGCACCATCGACAGGGCCGCCGCGCGCGAACGCGAGAAATCCGCCGCCGGGGCATCCACCGTGGGCTGACTGCCGGTGTAACAGTGAATGGTGGTCATTGATCCGGTGACAATGCCCCACTGCGCGTGGATCAGCCGCGCCAAAGGGGCCAGCGCATTGGTGGTGCATGAGGCGTTCGACACAATGGGCTGATCGGTCAACGCCGCCTCATTGGCCCCCAGAACAACCGTCACATCCGCCGCCGCCGACGGGCCAGACACCAGCACCCGCCGCGCCCCTGCCTGCAAGCCGCGCGCGGCCACCTCCCGGCTGTCCGCCCGGCCCGTACATTCCATCACCACATCCACCGTGCGCAGATCCAGCGTTGAAAGATCGGGCGTGCGGTGCAGGGGAATGGCGCGGCCATTGACCACAAGCCCCCCTGCCTCCAAGGCCACAGTGCCGTGCCACGGGCCAAAGACGCTGTCGAATTCAAAAAGATAGGCGCACATCTCGGGCGCTGCGATGTCGTTGATCCCGGTGATCTTCACCTCGGGCGCCGCCCCCAGCGCCCATGCCCGCAGAACCGAGCGACCGATGCGCCCAAAGCCGTTGATAAAGACATTCATCGCCGATCTCCCAGACTTGCGCGCAGATCATCACGGGCCGGGCAAGCTTGCAACCATGGCCCAAGAATTTGGTCAAACTGGACGTATGCCGCCCGTTGCCTCGGTCACCTGATCGGAGGCGGCGCGGACCATGGCCCCGATGCGCGGCGCGTCGTCCAGCCCCATGCGAAAGGCCGGGCCCGAGACCGAAAGCCCCGCCACAGGCTCACCATAGGCATTGAAAATGGGGGCCGCCACACAACGCATGCCGGGCGCGCGTTCCTGATCGTCAATCGCAAAGCCGCGCAACCGGGTGGCAGCCAGATCGGCTTGCAAATCACCCAAGGTCGTCAACGAAAACTCGGTAAACCGCTCCAGCCCCCGCCGGGCCACCAGACCCGCCAGCTTGGCCGGATCATACCACGCCATCAGCGCCTTTCCGATGCCCGAGACATGCATCGGCCCCTTGGTGCCGGGCGGGAAAAAGGCGCGAATGGCCTGATGGGTTTCGACTTGGGCCAGAAACAACACCTCATCGCCCACTTCGACGCCAAGGTTCGCCGTCTCGCCGGTGTCGCGCATCAACCCCTCCATCGGCGCGCGGGCGCGTTCGATCACCTTGGTGCGGCGCAGGAACGCCGAGCCCACCCGAAACGCCCCACCCCCGATGTGCCAAAGCTGGCCGGGATCCTCGACCTCGACCATCCCGCGCCCCTGCAGGGTGACCAAGGCGCGGTAGACCGTGGCCACCGCCTGATCGGATTTCGCCGCAAGATCCGACAGCGTCAGTCCGGAATGGGCGGCCAGAATCTCCAAAAGCCCCAGCGCGCGGTTCAGCGCCTGAATGGTGTTCTGGTCGGTCTTGTCGTGAAACGATTTCGGGCGGCCTTTTGGTTTTGCAAGATCAGCCATGGCGGTGAAAAACCTTTGTCCCTTGATTTGCCTTGGCTTTATCACATTTTTCAACAGGTGAAAAATGTTTTCGAAAAAATTGCGCCCTGGGGACCAGCGGCCTAACCTGCGCTGACATCAAAGGGAGTTCCCCCATGTCTGCCCAGAACCCGGTTTTCATCCCCGGCCCAACCAATATGCCCGAGGCCCTGCGCAAAGCCTGCGATATTCCCACGCTGGACCACCGCTCACCCGCCTTTGGCCGCATGTTCCACCCGGCGGTGGCGGGGGTCAAACGCGTGCTGAACATGGGCAAGGGCGAGGTGTTCCTTTTGCCCTCGACCGGAACGGGGGGCTGGGAAGCGGCGATTTCCAACACGCTCTCGCCGGGCGATACGGTGCTGGCGGCGCGCTTTGGCATGTTTTCCCACCGCTGGATCGACATGTGCCAGCGCCTCGGATTGCAGGTGGAGATTCTGGAAACCCCCTGGGGCGAAGGTGCGCCCTTGGCGCGGATTAGGGCCGCGCTTCGGGCCGACCCGTCGCATAAGATCAAGGTGGTCTTGGCCACCCATAATGAAACCGCGACCGGGGTGAAATCCGACATCGCGGGCATCCGGGCGGCGCTGGACGCGGCAGGCCACCCGGCAATGCTGTTTGTCGATGGGGTGTCGTCGATTGCCTCGATGCCGTTCGACTTTGACGGCTGGGGCGTCGATATTGCCGTGGCGGGCAGCCAAAAGGGCTTCATGCTGCCTGCGGGCCTTGCGATCTTAGGCGTCAGCCCAAAGGCGCTGGCCGCGATGGACACCGCTCGCCTGCCGCGCTGCTTTTTCGACTTTGCCGACCAGATCCGCACCAATGCCACCGGAGGCTTTCCCTATACCCCGCCGGTTGGCCTGATCGCGGGTCTGTCGCGCAGCATCGAGATGCTGGAGGATGAGGGGTTAGAGGCGGTCTATGCCCGCCATCACCGTCTGGCCGAAGGCGTGCGCCGGGCCGTCGCCGCCTGGGGCATGCGCCCCTGCGCCGCATCGCCCGATCTGTATTCTGACACCATCACCGCCGTTGTGGTGCCCGAGGGCTGCAACGGCACCGATCTGGTGCAACTGGCCGCCTCAAAATACGGCGTCGCCTTTGGCGTGGGCTTGGGCGAGGTGGCGGGCAAAGTGTTCCGCATCGGCCATCTGGGGATGCTGAGCGATGTGATGGTGCTGGCAGGTCTTGCCACTGCCGAGATGTGCATGGCCGATCTGGGCTGGCCGACAAAGTTGGGATCGGGCGTGGCGGCGGCGCAGGACTTCTATCGAGGCAGCGTCCCCGCCATGGCCCTGGCGGCACAGTAGCGGAGCCTGCGGGAGCGAGGGGCCAGCCCCTCGCGCACCCCGGGGTATTTTTGCCAAGATGAAAAGGATGGCGCATGCAGATTCCGACATTTGACGATGCACTGGCAGCCGCGGCACGCATTCGCCCGCATGTGCATGTGACGCCTGTGATGACCTCGCGGTATCTGAATGATTTGATCGGGGCGGAGCTGTATTTCAAATGCGAGAATTTTCAACGTGCCGGGGCGTTCAAGGCGCGGGGGGCGTCGAATGCGGTCTTTGGGCTGAGCGCGGCAGAGGCGGCGCGCGGGGTGGCGACCCATTCCAGCGGCAATCATGGCACCTGTCTGAGCTATGCCGCCGGACGGCGCGGGATTCCCTGCACCGTGGTGATGCCGCACAGCGCACCGCAGGCCAAGAAAGATGCCGTGCGCGGCTATGGCGGGCGGGTGGTGGAATGTGAGCCCTCAACCACCAGCCGCGAGGCGGTGTTTGCCGAGGTGTTGGCCCAGACGGGGGCCGAGTTTGTGCATCCCTATAATGACCCGCGAGTGATTGCCGGGCAGGCCACTTGCGCGATGGAGTTCATAGAACAGGTGCCGGGGTTGGAGGCAATCATGGCGCCGATTGGCGGCGGTGGGTTGATTTCCGGCACCTGTCTGGCGTTGTCGCATCTGGCACCGCAGATCGCGATTTATGCCGCCGAACCGGCGCAGGCCGATGATGCGGCGCGATCCTTGGCGGCGGGCCATATCATTGCCGATGATGCGCCGGTGACAGTGGCCGATGGGCTGAAGGTGCCGCTCAAAGATCTGACATGGCATTTCGTGCGCCAGCATGTGCGCGCCATTCTGACGGCCGAGGAAGAGGAGATCATTGCCGCCATGCGCCTGACATGGGCGCGGATGAAGCTGGTGATGGAGCCATCCTGCGCCGTGCCTTTGGCGGCGATTTTGAAGAACCGTGCGCCGTTTCAGGGCAAGCGGGTGGGTGTGGTGTTGACCGGGGGCAATGTCGATCTGGATCGGCTGCCATGGATGAAAGGGTAATGCGATGAACAAAGTGACGTCTTTCGAAGGGCTTGAGGTTGGCTATGACATTCCCGCCCTGCCCGGCATGACCGAGGCCGAGATCCAGACGCCGTGCCTTGTGCTGGATCTGGACGCGCTGGAGCGCAACATCGCGAAGATGGGCGCGATTGCCGCTCAGATGGGCGTGCGCCACCGGGTGCATGGCAAGATGCACAAATCGGTGGATGTGGCCCTGTTGCAAGAGCGGTTGGGCGGGGCCTGCGGGGTGTGTTGCCAGAAGGTCAGCGAGGCGGAGGTCTTTGCGCGTGGCGGCATCAAGGATGTGCTGGTGTCAAATCAGGTGCGCGATCCGATGAAGATCGACCGGCTGGCGCGTATCCCCAAACTGGGCGCGCGGGTGATTTGCTGTGTCGATGATCCGGCCAATGTGGCGGATCTGTCGGCTGCCGCGCTGCGCCATGGCACGACGATTGAGGTTCTGGTGGAAATCGACTGCGGCGCCGGGCGCTGTGGGGTGAGAACCACGCCTGAGGTGGTGGCGATTGCCAAAGCGGTGGATGCAGCACCGGGCCTGCGCTTTGCCGGGCTTCAGGCCTATCAAGGCGCGATGCAGCACATGGATCTTTACGCCGACCGTAAGGCCAAGATTGACATCGCGGTGGCGCAGGTGGCCGATGCCATGGCGGGGCTAAGGGCGGTGGGGTTGGACTGTGACATCGTGGGAGGCGGCGGGACGGGGTCCTACTATTTCGAAGGCACATCCGGCGTTTACAATGAATTGCAATGTGGATCCTACGCGTTCATGGATGCCGATTATGGCCGTATTCTGGACAAGGACGGCAAGCGCATTGACCAAGGCGAATGGGAAAATGCGCTGTTTTTGCTGACCAGCGTGATGAGCCATGCCAAGCCCGACAAGGCGATCGTCGATGCCGGGCTCAAGGCGCAATCGGTGGATTCCGGCCTGCCCGTGGTCTTTGGCCGCAGCGATGTGAGCTATGTCAAATGCTCGGATGAACATGGCGTCGTCGCAGACCCGCAAGGCGTGTTGCGGGTGAATGACAAGCTGCGGCTGGTGCCCGGCCATTGTGATCCGACCTGCAACGTCCACGACTGGTATGTCGGTGTGCGGGGCGGGGTGGTCGAGGTGGTCTGGCCGGTCTCTGCCCGTGGCAAGGCCTATTGATAACGGGAACCGTCGGGGCTGTGGCCGATGTCGCAGCCTCCGGCGGGAGTATTTGGAAAGGCGCAAATCCATGTTGATCATCCCCGAGGCCCTGATCGCCGATCTGGTGACACCCGAAGATGCCTATGGCGCGGTCATGGCCTGTCTGGTCGCGGCGGCACGCGGTGAGGCCGAGAATTTCCCCGTGATCCGCCAAGCCTTGGGCGAGGGGCGGCAATATGGGTTCAAATCGGGGATCGATCGGGCGGCGGGTCAGATGGGCGTCAAGGCGGGGGGGTATTTCCCCGGCAATGCCGCGCGGGGGATCATCAACCACCAATCCAGCGTGTTTCTGTTTGACCCTGACAGCGGGCGACCTTTGGCCATGGTGGGGGGCAATCTCTTGACCGCGCTGCGGACGGCGGCGGCGGCGGCGATTTCCATCGACCGGCTGGTACGGCCCGATGCGCGCGTTTTGGGCATTGTCGGGGCCGGACATCAAGCCGGGTTTCAGCTCCGCGCGGCCGCCCATGTTCGGCCTTGGGACCGGGTGATCGGCTGGAACCTGCACCCCGAAATGCTGCCGCGTCTGGGGGCCATTGCCGCCGAATTGGACCTGCCCTTTGAGGCGGTGGATCTGCCGCGCATGGTCGAGGCGGATGCGATCATCACCATCACCTCCTCGCCGCGCGCCAGCCTTTTGGCCGCCCATGTCAGCCCCGGCACACATCTGGCCTGCATGGGCACCGACACCAAGGGTAAGCAAGAGGTCGAGCCCGCGCTGGTCGCAAGTGCGCGGATGTTCACCGATGAGGTCGCCCAATCGGTCAGCATCGGCGAGGCCCAGCACGCGGTGGCGGCGGGGCTGGTGGATGCGGGCAAGATCATCACCTTGGGCGCGGTTCTGGCAGGTCTGGCACCGGGGCGGCAATCGGCTGAGGAGATCACGCTTTATGACGGCACCGGGGTGGCCTTGCAGGATCTGGCGGGGGCAGCGCTGGCCGTCGCGCGGGCCACAGAGCGCGGCATCGGGCTGACAGTGGAAGTCTAGCCGACAATTCAAGGATGGACGCGCAGGGCCCTGCGCGGTAATTCCGGGGTCATGCCGCGCTATGCCCTGAAAATCGAATACCACGGTGCCCCCTTTGCGGGCTGGCAGCGCCAATCGCAGGGGCTGGCCTCGGTGCAAGGCGCGGTGGAGGCGGCCTTGGCCAAGCTCGAACCCCGCGCCCACACCATCGCCGCCGCAGGGCGCACCGATGCGGGCGTGCATGCCACAGGCCAAGTGGCCACGCTGGATATAGAGCGTGATTGGGACCCCTTTCGCCTGATGGAGGCCTTGAACCACCATCTGCGCCCAGAGCCCGTGGCCATTCTGGCCGCCAGGCGGGTGGCAGATGATTTTCATGCGCGGTTTTCGGCCCTTGAACGACGCTACCTCTTTCGGCTAATCCAGCGCCGCGCGCCTCTTACCCATGACGCCCAACTGGCCTGGCGGGTGCAGCACAGCCTTGATCTTGATGCGATGCGCGCAGGCGCTGCGCATCTCATCGGGCTGCATGATTTCACCACCTTCCGCTCAACGCTCTGCCAGACGAAAAGTCCGGTG
>JBMSKG010000091.1:0-9819 GCA_049419625.1 Paracoccaceae bacterium
CACACCCCCGGACCCCCGTGGGGTACTTTTGCCAAGATGAAGGGCGCGTGACATGGATGAGATGGCCAAGGCGCGGATGGCGCAGGTGTTGCACCATCGCAAGGCGGGGTTGAGCCTTGGTGATCCTGTGGTCCCGCCGATTTCCGTGGCGACCACCTTCCATCTGCCCGAGGCGCAGGGGGCGGCCTATTACTATGGCCGCTCGGGTCAGCCGACTTGGGATGCGGTTGAGACGCAGCTTGCGATTTTGGAAGCTGCCGAGGTGGTGTCTTTCCCTTCGGGCATGGCTGCGATTTCGGCGGCCTTGATCTGCTGTTTGAAGGCCGGGGCACGGGTGATGATTCCGTCAGATGGCTATTACGTCACGCGGCTCTTGGGGCGTGATCTGTTGCAGGTCTACGGGGTTGAGGTGGTGGAAATGCCAACGCTGGAGATGGCGGCGGCAGAGTTCACGGGCTTTGACGTCGTTTATATTGAGACACCGTCGAACCCGGCATTGGATGTCATCGACGTCGCCGCCATAGCCACGCGCGCCCATGCTGCAGGGGCATTGGTAATTGCCGACAACACCACCATGACCCCTTTGCTGCAACGCCCCTTGGATCTGGGGGCTGATCTGGTCGTCGCCGCTGATACCAAGGCGCCTGCTGGTCATTCTGATGCCCTGTTCGGCCATGTTGCGGGCCGCGATGCCAATCTGATGGCGCGGATCCGCGAATGGCGGCGGCAATCGGGCGCGGTTCCGGGGCCGTTTGAGGCCTATCTTGTGCATCGCGGGATTGAGACGCTGGAGGTGCGGCTTGCACGCATGTGCGACAGCGCTGCGGTGATTGCGGATCGTCTGGCCGCGCATCCGGCGGTGTCGGGGCTGCGCTATCCGGGGCGTGCGGCGGATCCGGCGCATGCGGTGGCGCAGCGGCAGATGGTGAATGGCGGTTTTCTGATCGGTTTTGAACTGGCCGATGAGGCGACTGCCGAGGCGTTCTTGAGCAATTGCCCCTTGATCGAACAGGCCACCAGCTTTGGCGGCGTGCACACGGCGGCCGAACGGCGGGCCCGCTGGGGTGATGCTGTGGCGCCGGGCTTCATCCGCCTGTCAATCGGCGTTGAACCGCTGGAGGTGCTGTGGTCGGCCATAGAAGCGGCGCTTCCGAGTGGAAAATCCTGATCGGCCCTTGACCTTCCTCGGTCTTGCCCCCTTATTCCAACGAACCGCGAACCCCTGAACAGGAGAAGTCAGATGGCTTTCACCCTTCCCGATCTTCCTTATGCCCACGATGCGCTCGCCTCGCTTGGCATGTCGAAGGAAACCTTCGAATATCACCATGACATTCACCACAAGGCTTATGTCGACAACGGCAACAAGCTGATTGCTGGCACCGAATGGGAAGGCAAGTCGCTCGAAGACATCGTACGCGGCACCTACAATGCCGGCGCTGTGGCTCAGAACGGCATTTTCAACAATGCCTCGCAGCACTGGAACCACAACCTGTTTTGGGAAGTGATGGGCCCGGGCGAAAACAAAAAGATGCCGGGTGCCTTGGACAAGGCGCTGGTTGAGGCGTTTGGCTCTGTAGCCAAGTTCAAGGAAGATTTCGCCGCTGCAGGCGCGGGCCAGTTCGGCTCGGGCTGGTGCTGGCTGGTGAAGGACAAGGACGGCGCGCTGAAGGTCACCAAGACCGAAAACGGCGTGAACCCCCTGTGCTTTGGCCAGACCGCCCTTTTGGGCTGCGATGTGTGGGAACATTCCTATTACATCGACTTCCGCAACAAACGCCCGGCCTATCTGACCAACTTCCTTGAGAAGCTGGTGAACTGGGAAGCGGTCGCCGCCAAGCTCTAAGGCTTGCGGGCGTCACGCCCCTGTGTCACGGATCAACCGCCGTCCCGAGCAGGGGCGGCGGTTTTCGTTTGGGGCTGGGATGACTGAGGCGACAAAAGGGGTTCTGGCCATTGTTTGCGCCTGTGTGATCTGGGGCTTTGCGACTCTGTATTACAAGGCGATGTCATTTGTGCCACCGCTTGAGGTGCTGGCGCATCGGTCGTTGTGGACGCTTGTGTTGTTTGGGGCGGTGCTGGCGCTGCGGGGGCGGTTATCGCAGGTGGCAGGGCTGTTGGCGGGACCCATGCGGGCGCGGGTTGCCTTGGCGGGTGCGATTGTGGCGCTGAACTGGGGCTTGTTCATCTTTGCCATTCAGGCAGGCTATGCGGTCGAGGCCAGTCTTGGCTATTACATCTTTCCGCTGGTGACCGTGGTGATGGGGGTCGTCCTTTTGGGCGAGCGGCTTAGCCGGGCGCAGGGGGCTGCGGTCGGACTTGCTGGGCTGGCGGTGGGGCTGTTGACATGGGGTCTGGGCGTGGCGCCGTGGATGGCGCTGGCCCTGGCCTTTTCCTTTGCGCCCTACATGCTTTTGAAGAAAAAGCTGGATGCACCTGCTGCCGTTTCGGTTACCGCGGAGGTGGCGCTGATTGCGCCTTTCGCGCTGGCGCTTTTGGTTTGGGCTGCCTTGGGCGGGCAGATCTTTGGCCGGGCAGGGGGCTGGTTCGGAGCCGACCTTTATTCGACGCTGATGCTGCCGGTCACCGGCGTCATCACCGGGGTGCCTTTGGTGCTGTTTTCCTGGGGCGCGCAGCGGGTGCGGCTCTCAACACTGGGGCTGGTGCAATACCTGAACCCGACCTTGCAGGCGTTTTCTGCCGTCTTGGTGATGGGCGAGCCCTTTAAGCTATGGCACGCGGTGGCCTTTGGTCTGATCTGGGCAGCGTTGGCGGTCTATTCATTTGAGGCTTGGAAGCAGGACAGACGTCAGCAAAGGGCGGCACGCAGCGCGGCCTCGAGCGACCCAACATCGGGCACGCTGGTGTAAAGCATTCGCATCGACGGATCAGCAAAGCCCTCGGCGACGAGATGGGCCAAAAGTGCTTCAAGTGGCTGCCAATAGCCTTGGCTGTTCAACAGAAAGATCGGCTTTTTGTGCAGGCCGATCTGCGCCCAGGTGAGCACCTCGAAGAACTCATCAAGTGAACCTGCGCCGCCGGGCAGGACCACGATGGCATCGCAGTTCATGAACATGACCTTCTTGCGCTCGTGCATGTCTTGGGTGATGATAAACTGGGTCACATCGCGTTTGCCGCGTTCTGCCCTCATGAGATGCGTCGGGATGACGCCCATGGTGGCGGCGCCCGCACATTGGGCGGCGCGCGCCACCTCGCCCATGATGCCGACATCGCCCGCACCGTAAACCAGCCGCCAGTTGTTGGCCGCAATCATCGCGCCGGTGGCGCGGCCCGCTTCGGCATGGGCCGGGTTGGTGCCGGTGCGCGCGCCGCAGAACACGCAGATCGAAAAGCGGGGAGCAGTCATCTTCACGATCCTGAAAAAAAGGTTGCTTTCAGTGATGTAACGGGGTTCCCATGCAAAGAAAAGAAGGGCTTGGGGAGACAGGCAATCATGAAGGCAAATGGATCGGCCAAAGGGGCCGTGGCAATTGGTGCGGCGGCGCTGGCGGTGATCGGCGCGCTTTGGTTTTTGCGCCCATTGCAACCTGACGCGCCACAGCCGGAAACGGCTGCCGTCGAAACACCGGCGACAGCGCCCGCTCAGGCGACGGCCTCCGAACCGACAGCTGCCGAACCCGCAGCCGCTGAGCCTGCAGCCGCTGAACCCGCAGCCGCTGAACCTGCGCCCGAAGCCACTGTTGCGCTGCCACGCCTTGATGTGGTGCGGGTGGATGAGGGGGGTATGGCGACCATCGCTGGCACGGCTTCGCCGGGCGCTATGATTTCGTTACGGCTGGACGGGGCCGAGTTGAGCCAGATCGCTGCCGATGCCTCGGGTCAATTTGCCACGTTGCTCACGTTGCCGCCGTCGGAAGTTCCGCGCCTGCTGAGCCTTGTGCAGATCGGCCCAGATGGGACCGAGACACCGGGGCCTGACAATCTGGCCCTTGCACCTGTGAAGGCCGCCGGTTCAACCGCCGAAACATCGACGGAGCCTGCAGGCCTTGTCGTCTCGCCCGAAGGGGTCAGCGTCGTGGCGAGCGGTAACGCCTCTGACGCGCCTGCCTTGCCAATTTCCATCGACACCATCGCCTATGGTGCGGCAGGAGAGGTTAATCTTTCGGGCAAGTCCGGGCCTGGTGCCAAACTGCGCATCTATCTGGACGAGACGCCTGTCGTGGAAGCTGTGGCAGATGGCGCGGGCAGCTGGACCGCGGTGCTGGCCGACGTGTCGGCGGGGCCGCATGTGCTGCGCGTCGATGAGATCGATGCCACCGGGGCCGTAGTCACGCGCTTTGAGACGCCCTTCACCCGCGAGGTGCCGGCCCAAGCTGTCGCTGAGGCGCAGGCTGAGACTGAAGTTGCGACTGAGACAACGACTGAGGCCGCGACTGAGACAACGGCTACGGCCACGACCGAGGCGCCGGCTGCGGCAGAGACGCGGTCACCGACCGAGACCGCAGCAGGGACAGAGAAAGTGGCTGCGGCTGAAGCTCAATCGCCACAAGTCGCCGCGGCAAGCGACGGCACTGCCGAAGCCGCCGCAGCGCAAGCCCCAGCGCCAATCACCATCACCGTGCAGCCCGGTCTGACGCTTTGGGCGATCGCGCGGGAGACCTATGGCGATGGGGTGCTGTATGTGCAGGTGTTCGAAGCCAACCGCGACAAGATCAAGGACCCCGATCTGATTTATCCCGGACAGGTCTTTACCGTGCCTCAGCCTTAAGGCACAGGTCAAGGCCGCTGCGCCTGGGCCAGGCCGGGGGCCTCCGGCGGGGGTATTTGGGCCAAGATGAAACCGCAGGGCAGAGACTTGGGGGTGGCGGCGTGCCTTCGGTCTTGCGACATCGCGCCCTAAGGTTTCCAAAGATGCGACCGGGTCCCAGATCCAGGCCTTGAGCCTTGAGGGGCGGTTCCGCGCAGGTCGCGCGGTCCCAACTGCGCGTTGATGCAGGATTGAACAATCCCACCCCCGACTCTAGGGAGGAGGTCAGCACCGCCCTTCATGAGTCTTTGCCATGCGCCGCCACACCGCCACCTCTGCCGATCAGAACCCCGCGCCCGCCTCGGGATGGCAGACCATAGCCCGTGTGCTGCCTTATCTGTGGCCAGAGGGTCAGGGGTGGGTCAAGCGCCGGGTGGTGGGCGCGCTGCTTTTGTTGGTCATGGCCAAGCTGATCTCGGTCACCACGCCCTATCTTTACAAACTGGCCGTGGACCGGCTGGGTGGGGTCGCGCCGAAAGATCCGGTCTGGATGATGACCTTGGGAGCTGTGGGCCTGACGGTGGCCTATGGTCTGGCGCGGCTGGGGGCCGTGGCCTTTGGCGAGGCGCGCGATGCGGTCTTTGCCCGTGTCGGCCAGCGCGCTATTCGCCAATTGGCGCTGGAGACCTTTCGCCACATCCACGCGCTGTCCTTGCGCTATCACATCACGCGCAAGACCGGGGGCCTGAGCCGGATCATCGAGCGCGGTGTGAAGGGTGTCGATTTCCTGCTGCGCTTTATGCTGTTCTCGGTTGGCCCGCTGATCCTTGAGTTGACCATGGTCTCGGCGCTTTTTGCGGTGCTGTTTGGCTGGCAGTATATGGCCGTGGTGGTGGTGACGATCGCGATTTACGTCGCTTTCACCTTCAAGGTGACCGAACTGCGCGTGCGCATCCGGCGCGAGATGAACGATCAGGACGCCGACGCCAATCAAAAGGCGGTGGACAGTCTACTTAACTTTGAAACCGTCAAGTATTTCAACGCCGAAGCCCGCGAGGCCGCACGCTATGACGTGGCGATGCAGCGCTATGAGGTTGCGGCGGTCAAGACCGGGCAAAGCCTGTCGTTCCTGAATGCCGGGCAGTCCTTTATCATCACCACGGGGTTGGTGATCGTGATGATCATGGCCGCCAAGGGTGTGCAGGCCGGGGTTTTGACGGTGGGCGATTTCGTGATGGTCAACGCCTATATGATCCAGATCACCATGCCATTGAACTTTCTGGGCACGGTTTACCGCGAAATTCGGCAGGCTTTGGTCGATATGGGCCAGATGTTCGGCCTATTGGGCCAGCCCGCGGAGGTGGTGGACAAGCCCGGCGCAGCCCCTATCGCCGTGCGCGGCGGCGAGATTATCTTTGACAATGTCAGCTTCGCCTATGATCCGGCTCGCGCCATCCTGAAAGGTATTTCGCTGACTGTGCGGCCGGGCCAAAAGGTGGCGCTTGTTGGCCCCTCGGGCTCAGGCAAGTCGACCATCGGGCGGCTTTTGTTCCGGTTTTATGATGTCACTGGTGGGGCCATCCGCATTGATGGCCAAGACCTGCGCGATGTGCAGCAGACCAGCCTGCACGGCGTGATCGGTGTTGTGCCGCAGGACACTGTTTTGTTCAACGATACCGTTTACTACAACATCGCCTATGGCCGCGACGGCGCGACGGAGGCTGAGGTGCATGCCGCCGCCAAGGCCGCCCGGATTCATGATTTCATCATGTCCTTGCCCGATGGCTATGACACCACGGTGGGCGAGCGGGGGCTGAAACTGTCGGGCGGGGAAAAGCAGCGCGTCGGCATTGCGCGCACATTGTTGAAAAACCCGCCGATCCTGATCTTGGACGAGGCGACCAGTGCCTTGGACACCCAGACCGAGCAGTCGATTCAGGAAAGCCTGAACGAGATGGGGCAGGGCCGGTCGGTCATCACCATCGCGCATCGGCTGTCGACGATTGCGGATGCCGATTGCATTTTGGTGCTGGAAGATGGCCGCGTCACCGAACAAGGCAGCCATGACCAGCTTTTGGCGCTGGACGGCAAGTATGCCGCGATGTGGGCCCGCCAATCAGCTGAGGAACAGGATCAGACGGCCGCCTGAGGCCCCTTGACCGACCCGGCACAACAGGCCAAACCCGGGCGCATGGTTCCGCAAGACAAACTCGCCCAGATCACCCAACGCTTTGAGTTTCTCGAGGCGCGCCTGAACGCGGGTGCCGCCCCGGCGGAAATCGCGCAGGTGGCGCGGGAATATTCTGAGTTGAAGCCCGTGGCCGAGGAAATCACGGCCTATAATCGGGCGCTGGTTGATCTGGCTGAAGCCGAGGCGATGTTGGCCGATCCTGACATGAAGGCTTTGGCCGAGGAAGAAATCCCCGCGCTCAAGGCTCGTATCCCCGAGATGGAAGACCGCTTGCGGCTGGCGCTTTTGCCGAAAGATGCTGCCGACGCCCGCCCGGCCATCTTGGAAATCCGTCCCGGCACAGGGGGCGACGAGGCGGCGCTGTTTGCGGGTGATCTTGTGCGCATGTATCAACGGCATGCCGAGCGCATGGGCTGGACATGGGAAGTTTTGGAGCATCAGGCCTCGGACCTTGGCGGCATCAAGGAATTTACCGCGTTGATTTCGGGCGAGGGGGTCTATGCCCGGCTGAAATACGAATCCGGCGTGCACCGCGTGCAGCGCGTGCCTGAAACCGAAGCGCAGGGGCGGGTGCATACTTCGGCGGCGACGGTGGCCGTGCTGCCCGAGGCGGAGGAGGTGGATATCGACATCCCCGCCTCTGATATCCGAATTGACACGATGCGCTCATCGGGCGCGGGTGGCCAGCATGTGAACACCACGGATTCGGCGGTGCGGATCACCCATTTGCCGACCGGTATGATCGTAACCAGTTCGGAAAAATCCCAGCACCGCAACCGCGAGATCGCCATGCAGGTCTTGCGCGCCCGACTTTATGAGGCGGAACGCGAACGGCTGCACAGCCAGCGCGCTGCGGATCGCAAGGCGCAGGTGGGCAGTGGCGATCGGTCAGAGCGGATTCGCACCTATAACTTCCCCCAGGGCCGGATGACCGACCACCGCATCAACCTGACGCTTTATTCGCTGGGCCAGATCATGCAGGGCGATATCGGTGAGGTGATTGACGCGCTGACATCCCATGATCAGGCCGCCAAACTGGCCGAGATGGAAGGATGACGGCGAACGCGGTGCTGCGCGCGGCCATCGCGCGCCTGCGGGCGGGAGGCATCGAGGATGCGGCGCTGGATGCGCGCTTGCTGCTGGCCCATGCCCTTGGGATTGCTCAGGACCGCTTGACGCTTCACCTGCCCGAGGTGATGTCGGCCGCACAAGGGCTGGCCTATGAACAGGCGATCGCGGCACGCCTTGCCCGCCAGCCGGTAGCCCAAATCATAGGCCAACGCCAGTTCTGGGGCCTAAGCTTTCGCGTGACCCGCGACACGCTTGATCCCCGCCCGGATACTGAAACGCTGGTGGCCGAGGCGCTGAAATCGCCGTTCCAGACCATGCTGGACCTTGGCACCGGGACGGGCTGCATCCTGCTGTCCTGCCTGCATGCGATGCCCCAAGCCCAAGGTCTGGGCGTTGACCTGTCGCCCGCAGCCCTTGCCGTGGCCGAAAGCAATGCGGCGGCGCTGGGTCTGACCGCCCGCGCCGACTTCCGCCCCTCTGACTGGTTTTCCAATGTCACGGGCCGCTTTGACCTGATCGTGTCGAACCCCCCCTATATCGCCGCAGACGAGATGCCGACCCTTGCCCCCGAAGTGCGCGATTGGGAGCCGCATCTGGCGCTGACGCCCGGGGGTGACGGACTGGGACCTTACCACATCCTTGCGCGCGAGGCGCCCGCGCATCTGACGGGGCAGGGGCGGCTTTTGGTTGAGATCGGCCCAACCCAAGGGCAGGCAGTGGCGGCACTATTCGCAGCCGCAAGGCTGCATGATATCCGCATCCTGCTTGATATGGATGGGCGCGACAGGGTGGTCACCGCGACGATGGGCTAAAGTCCAACCATCATGCCCAAGGCCAATCCTACTGAATTTCTAAGCAAACCAAAGAATCCGCTTGCCAGAGGCTGCGCATGTGATAATCCCGGTCTCAGCACATCGCTTGGCCGCCAAGGCCGCTTTGGTGCTTAACGCCAGCCACCCCGCCATTTCACTCGCGCCTCGAAGGGCGACAGGCGCAGGGTCACCGTCCCAAAGGTCAAGATGCGCTCTTCCAAGTCCCGCTCGCGTTCCAAGCAGAACCGCCCGCGTACCCTCGGCAATATCATCAACCGGGTGTTCGACAGTTCGGGTCCCGAAGGCAAGGTGCGCGGTACGCCCCAACAGATCATCGAGAAGTATCAGCTTCTGGCCCGTGACGCCCAACTGTCAAATGACCGGGTGGCGGCCGAGAACTTCTTGCAACACGCCGAGCATTACACACGGCTTTTGGCCGAAGCCATGCGCGAACAGGCCGCCGAGCAAGAGGCGCGCCAGCACCAGCCGGGCGGAGGGCAGGGCAATGGCCCGCGTGACCGCAATGAGCGGGTCGATTATCGCGGCGACTATCGCGGTGAGCAGCCAAGCGACGGAGGCTATGCAGCCGAGGGCTTTGGCGTTGTGGGTGGCGACGATGATGGCACCCTTGTTGAGTTGCCCGAATCCCGGCCGCAGCAGGGCCAACAACCCTCGCAGCAGCGCCGTGACGACTATCGCCGTGATGACCGCAACCGCGATCGCGCGCGCGACGACCGGTCCCGCGACGACCGGCCCCGCGAGGAACGTCCCCGCGATGACCGGCCCCGTGATGAGCGGGGCCGATTTGCTCCTAACTTAGCCTTGGCAAGGCTATCACCCCGCATAGATTTAGTTCGGACATCAAGCCAAACGCCATAATCACGGACGAGTCGAGTCCCGGCTTCGATCAAGGCCATGCTCGAACCAGATACTAATTCGAGCTCAATTTCATTCACAGAAAGTTTGAGTGACTCGGCTGTATGACCGAGAACCATAAGCAATTGATCCGTTTCTTTTTCTGTATTTGAAATAGATCCCGG
>JBMSKG010000092.1:0-9794 GCA_049419625.1 Paracoccaceae bacterium
CGGGACATGGCGCGCGGCGGGAGCATAGGCCTGAAACTCTGCCACCTTGTCAGCGCTGGTTGAGGCGACTGCCACCAGCTCCGCCCCATGGGCGGCATGGATCGCCGGTCCCATCCGGTGCAGCGCGAAATTCGATGCCCCCAGAATACCCCATTTGACCGATGCCATCGCGCGTTCTCCTGCCCTGTTTGGATCAGACTAGGGCAGTGCGCGAGGGCAGACAACTGTGACCGCGCGCTTAGCGCCGCATAATCAGCGATTTGCCATAGGCCCACAGCAGAACGGCGGCATACCCAACCGTCACAGCCGACATCACCGCCCAAGGATAGCGCAGCAACAATACCACCAGCGCAATGCCCGCGATCACGACAAAGGCGGCCCTATCGGTCGGGACCCGCACCGATTTCAGCGAAGGCGTGGGCAGTTTTGAGATCATCAGCAGCCCGACAAGCACCATCCAGCCTGCCAGAATCTGCCAAGGCGCCATCGCCCAGTCGGGAAACTGCCAGGCGATGTACAAGGGCGCCATGGCCAGCATGGCCCCAGCAGGGGATGGCACGCCTTGGAATTTGCCTTGCCGTGCCAGCCCAGCCGCCACCTCGTTGCCGATGTTGAACCGTGCAAGGCGCAGACAGGTGCACACCACATAGATCAACACCGCACCCCAGCCAAAGTCGTTTCCGGCTGGAAAAGCCCAATAGTACATCAACATACCCGGCGCGACGCCAAAGTTCAGAAAATCGGCCAGTGAATCCAACTCCGCCCCGAGCGGGCTTTCGCTTTTCAAAAAGCGCGCGAGCCGACCATCTAGCCCATCCAGCACAGCCGCCAACAAGATCATCACAACTGCCGCCGAAAACGCCTCAGCCGCCGAAAAGCGGATCGAGGCAAGGCCGGCGCAGATGGCCGCAACCGTCATCATATTGGGCAGCAACTGCACCAAGGACATGTCGCGGCGTGGCTTGCCCGTCCAACGGCTGCGCAGCACGGGGCTGCCCTCGGCACGCTTGTTTTCTTCGGGCGGCAGGTCAGTCATCTCACTCGCTCCGCGCCAGACGCGCAGGCAAGGCGCGCGTCAGATCGGCAATCACCGTCTCACCGGCCACCATGGTTTGGCCCAGCGCCACCTGCGGCTCCACCCCTTCGGGCAGATAGACATCAAGCCGCGAGCCAAAGCGGATCAGGCCAAAGCGGTCCCCCATGCGCAGGGTCTGGCCCACGCGGGTAAAGCAAACGATCCGTCGCGCGACGAGCCCGGCAATCTGCACCACCGCCACCTTGCGCCCATCGGCCATACGAATGGCCAACGAATTGCGCTCATTGTCTGAACTTGCCTTATCCAGCGAGGCATTGAGGAACTTGCCCGGCCGATAGGCAATGGCATCAATCTGGCCCGCAACCGGCATGCGGTTCACATGGCAGTTGAACACGTTCATGAACACCGACACCCGCAACAGCGCCTCAGGGCCCATGCCCAGCTCTTCCGGCGGCACCGCGCGTTCGATGAGCGAAATCACCCCATCGGCGGGTGACACAATCAGACCCTCATCAAGGGGCACCGAACGAACGGGGTCGCGGAAGAAGTAATAGCACCAGACGGTCAGCCCAAGGCCGATCCAACCCAGCGGGTCCCAGATAAAGAACAGCACCGCCGTGATGGCACCAAAGATGGCGACAAAGCGCCAGCCCTCGGGGTGCATCGGCTTTACAAAGGTGTCCAGCATATTCATCGCACTAAACCTCGCATGTCAGGCGCGGTCCTAGCGGTGAACGGCGCGCGGGGCAAGGAAAACCCCGCGCATCGCGGCCTAGGCCGGAACCACCATGCCCTTGGTCTTGGCAAGTTCCCGCATGCGGGCCTGCAACTTTTCAAAGGCGCGCACCTCAATCTGGCGGATCCGCTCACGGCTGACGCCATAGCTTTCCGACAAATCCTCCAGCGTCACCGGGTCGTCCGACAGGCGGCGCTTCACCAAAACATCACGTTCCCGATCATTCAGCGCATCCATCGCCTGAGACAAGAGAGACAGGCGCATCTCCATCTCGTCTTTCTCGGCATAGGCCCCGGCTTGATCGCTGTGCTCGTCCTCCAGCCAGTCTTGCCACTGGCTGCCACCCTCGCCGTCGTTGCCGACCTGCACGTTCAGACTGGCGTC
The DNA here is from genome assembly GCA_049419625.1 of Paracoccaceae bacterium. Taxonomy (GTDB): domain Bacteria; phylum Pseudomonadota; class Alphaproteobacteria; order Rhodobacterales; family Rhodobacteraceae; genus Tabrizicola_A. The sequence continues at coordinate 2,157 of JBMSKG010000092.1, forward strand.
GGATCCCGCCAGACGGCGGTTCATGTCGATGACCTCGGTTTCGGTCACGCTGAGATCCTTGGCGATTCTTGCCACCGTTTCGGGACGCAAATCGCCCTCTTCCAGCGCGCCCAACTTGGCCTTGGCCTTGCGCAGATTGAAGAACAGCTTTTTCTGAGCGCTGGTGGTGCCAAGTTTCACAAGGCTCCACGAACGCAGGATGTATTCTTGGATCGAGGCGCGGATCCACCACATCGCATAGGTGGCCAGACGAAAGCCCTTTTCCGGATCAAACCGTTTGACCGCCTGCATCAGGCCAACATTGGCTTCAGAGATCACCTCGGCCTGCGGCAGACCATAGCCGCGATAGCCCATGGCCAGTTTTGCGGCCAATCGAAGATGGCTTGTCACCAGCCGATGCGCAGCCTCTGGGTCCTGCCGTTCGGCCCAGGCCTTGGCCAGCATGTATTCTTCTTCCGGTTCCAACATCGGGAACTTGCGGATTTCCTGCATATAGCGGTTCAGCCCTTGTTCCGGGCTGGGTGCAGGTAGATTTGCGTAGGTGCTCATTCGTGCCCCCTTTATGTGATCGGGTCCGATTTCGGCCCCCGAAGTCGCGTGATCTATGTACGCCGGGTAATATGTTCAAGTGCCAGGCTATCACGCATTGATGAACGTCAGATGTGCATGCCTCGGCCGCGGGAAAAGGAGTGTAACAAAGGCCTCACGCTTTTGTCAGTGACTGTTAAATTGCTACTCGCTCACCAAGCTCGACCACCCGGTCTCGTGGCAAGTGAAAAAAGTCCGTTGGATCGGCAGAAACCCTAGACAACGCAGCATAGATGCGGTCAAGCAGCAGACCCAGCCCCGACGGCCCGGAGGCCACCGGTCGACGGCGGCCAAGGAAGAATGTCGATGCCATAACGTCGAACTTCAGTCCGGCGCGACGGGCATGCACCATTGCACGGCTGACATTCGGGGTCTCCATAAAGCCAAAACGGAGTATCAGTGCGGCGAAATGGCCATCCAAAACCCTATACTCGGCGCGTTCCTCCATAGTTGCATAAGGCACGCGCAGGGTTTCCACCGTCAAGAGCACGGTTTGCTCGTGCAGCACCCGGTTGTGCTTGAGATTGTGCAAGAGTGCTGAAGGCACCACGTCGGCGTCCGGGGTCAAGAAGAATGCCGTGCCGGGAATGACATGAACCGAGGAGCGGCGCATCGAACGAACAAAGCTGGCCAGCGAGACCGCCTGTTTGTGCAGCCGAGCGGAAACCCGTTGTGTACCGCGCCACCAAGCGACCATGACAAGGCAGAGCACGGCGGCAATCAGGGCTGGCACATAACCGCCGTCCGCGATTTTCATTAGGTTGGAGGCCAGAAAGGCCAGTTCGACCGCGAGGAATGGCGTCAAAACAAGCAAGACCAACGGCAGCGCCATACGACGTGCCTTGCGCAGATAAAGGGCACCCAGGATTGTGGTCAGCACCATGGTACCCGTCACGGCAATTCCATAAGCCGAGGCCAATGCCGCTGACGTCTGGAAGGACAGGACAAGCCACAAAACGCCGAACAGCAACATCCAGTTGACGGCGGCGATGTAGATCTGGCCACTTTGGTTTTCTGCGGTGTGGCGGATCGCCAAGCGGGGCAGAAAGCCAAGCTGAATAGCGGCGCGTGCCATGGAAAATGCCCCTGATATAACTGCTTGCGAGGCAATCACAGTAGCCGCCGTGGCGAGTGCCACAAGCGCCGGCAAAGCGTGGCCCGAGGCCATCGCGAAGAACGGGTTCGACAGGGTTTCAGGTTTGGTGAGGACCAAGGCCCCCTGCCCCATGTAGTTCAGCACCAAGGCCGGGAACACGAGCGCGAACCAAGCGATGACAATGGGCCGCCGGCCAAAATGGCCAAGGTCGGCATAAAGCGCCTCGCCCCCGGTGACAGCCAGAAAAACCGCGCCGAGAACCACGAACGCCACCGCCGAATGTTGGGTTAGGAATGTCACGGCCCAGACTGGGTTCAGGGCAGCCAAAACGCTGGGATTGGCCAGCATATGCCAGACGCCAAGCCCGCCCAGTGCCAAGAACCACAGCGCCGTGATCGGCCCAAACCAACGCGCAATCCGCGCGGTTCCACCTTTTTGCATCAAGAACAGCGCCAAAAGAATGCCCATGGCCACTGGCAAGATCCAAGCGTGCAACGCGGGCATAACCAGTTCCATCCCTTCGACCGCCGAAAGCACAGAAATTGCCGGCGTCACGACTGCATCGCCGGCGAAGAGCGCGGCTGCCGCGACCGCAAGTGCAAGGATGGGCAGCGATCGCCGCCCCATTGCCAGCCGCACCAGCGTGTAAAGGGCCAGCACGCCCCCTTCGCCCCGGTTATCGGCGCGCAGAAGTGCAAAGACGTATTTGATCGTCACGATCAACACCAAGGTCCAGACCAACAGCGACAAAAGGCCAAGGACTTCGGCTCTTCCGATCGCACTCGCCGCGCCCGTGGCATGCAATGCCTCGCGGAATGCATAGATCGGTGACGTGCCAATATCGCCGTAGACCACACCCACCGCTCCGATGACCAAGGCCGAAAGGCTTTGTTTGTCGTGGCTGGGCTGGTGAATGTCGGCTTCAGCCTCAGCCTCGGCGCGCAGGTAATCGGCGATGTCCAGCGCCTCTTCGTCAAACAACGGCAATTGGTCATGGTCCGCAGGGCGGACGGTATCTTGGATCATGATATCCAGCTTTGGATTGGGGGGGTGAGTTGGTGGGTGACAGGCCCATGGCGGGCGAGATCAACCTTGCGATTCCGGGCGTCTGGCAAACGCCCCTGCGAGAACTCCAACGCATGAACCGATTCTATCGGCCTGTGTTCAGGTTACGCCTCTCACGAGGCGGTAACAAGCAGCAACAAATGCGTGAGCCAGACGGCGCTCACTGCGCCCGGAGCGCCTCTAGCAAACCCGCCATATCCTTGGGCAACGGACTTTCGAACTCCAACTCCTCACCCGTAACCGGGTGTTCAAAGCCTAAGGTCGCGGCATGCAGCGCTTGGCGGGGAAAGCTGTTGGCCAACTCCGCCGCCGGACCAAACAGCTTTTCTGGCAGCCGCCGCTTGCCGCCATAGGTTTGATCTCCGATGAGCCCATGGCCCGCATAGGCCATATGCACGCGAATTTGGTGGGTGCGGCCAGTTTCCAGCCAGCACTCCATCAGGCTGGCCGCACCCTTGAAGTCCTCGACCACACGGGCGCGGGTCACGGCGTGGCGGCCTTCGTTCCAGACCACGGCTTGGCGCTGGCGGTCGGTTTTGTGGCGGGCAAGGTGGGTGGCGATCTTGAGGATGCCGCCCGCTTCAAAGCTGATCCCGCGCAGGCCCCGAAGGCGGGGATCATAGGCGTCAGGCTGACCGTGGACGACCGCGAGATACCGCCGGTTGACCGAATGATCTTCGAACTGTGCCGCCAAGCCGTGATGGGCGCGGTCAGATTTCGCAACCACCAACAGCCCCGTTGTATCCTTGTCGATGCGGTGGACGATTCCCGGCCGCCGCTCCCCGCCAATCCCCGACAGCGTGTCGCCACAATGGGCCAACAACGCATTAACCAAAGTGCCAGACGGCGTGCCGGGGGCGGGATGCACCACCATCCCGGCGGGTTTGTCGATGACGATGAGGTCGGCGTCCTCCCAAACCACCGTCAAGGGAATGTCCTCGGCCAGCAGATGTTCCAACTCGACTGCCGGGGCCAGACGCAAAGCATAGACCTGCCCCTCGGCCACCTTGGCCTTGGGGTTGTTCACCGCTTGACCATCCAAAAACACATCGCCCTCATCGATCATCTTCATCAGGCGTGAGCGCGACAGTGCCGCTTCCTCTGGCACGAGCGCCGCAAGCGCCTTATCAAGGCGGTTCGGGGCCTCCTCGCCAATGGTCAGGTGCAACCACCCCGGGGAAGAAGGCATTGCCATGACGAACACTCCTGAGCATGAACCCGACCTGCCGCCGAGCCTGCGTTTTCTGAAAAGCTTGGTGATCATCTTGATGATCACCATGATTGTCGGTGTCATAACCGTGGTTGGCCTGCTTGTCACCCGCATGCCCGATGCCAGCAGCACCGCCCCGCGGCTGCCCAATGCGCTCGCCCTGCCTGAGGGGCTGGTGGCCGAGGCGGTGACGCTGGGCAAGGGCTGGATCGCGGTCGTGACAACCAGCCAAGAAATTCTGATCTTCAGCCCCTCGGGTGACCTTTTGCAAAGGATCCCATTGGAAGGTGTGGCCGCACCCTGATCCTGCCGCCCAACCGCGCCGCTTTCCGGCTTGACGCCCGGCGCGGCATTGGCGCTACTGACATCGCACCGCTTCCCATAGCCATTCCAAAGGACCAAGATGCCCCTGCCGGCCATGGCGGACCTGGCCGCCAGACTTGCCAAGATACCCCCTGATGAGCTGGCGCGGCAGCACAGGCTCTTGACCGATGGCGTTCGGCTAAGATCGGTTCTGACGGGACTGGTCTACGCCTTGGCGGCGCTCTTTGTTCCCCTGCCCGTAGTTCTGATCTGCGCTGCGGTGGATTTCAGCAGCGAACGGCTTGGCCTACGTTGGATGAAGGGGCTGAACCCTGCACGGGCACCACGGCGCTATCTGGCAACCGTCGCAGCGGGCATGATGTCACAACTGGCCTATGCGATGGTGCTGGCCTTGGCTTATCAGTCCGATGTGCCCCTCGCCCAGCCCTTCGCCGCCGGGGTTCTGACGCTGACCATGTTGCAGATGGCCTCCATTCGGATCATCCACCTGCCATATGCCATTACCGGCCTATCGGTCACTTTTGCCGTTGGCGTTGGCGCTGTGCTTTATGACTGGGAAAGTCGAACCGGCGCGACCGGCCTAATGATGAGCCTGATTGCCCTTGTGGCGGCGGCCTATTTCATCGCAGCCATCGTTCGGGGCAATCATGGCTTACATGACGGCATCGCCCGCGAGCGGGCGATTGCTCGAATGGCGGATCAGGCGAAGTCGCGGTTCTTGGCGCAGATGAGCCATGAACTGCGCACGCCTTTGAACGCCATTCTTGGCCTTGGCCATGCCGAACTTGCCCAAGCCACCGACCCTGCCTCTCAGGAACGGCTGCGGCTGATGACAGATGCCGCGCGGGGATTGGCCGTTATTCTGGACGACATTCTGGACATGTCCGCAATCGAAGCGGGTCACTTGCCAATCCGGCCCATGCCCTGCAATCCTGCCCAAGAGATCACCACGGCTGCCGCCCTATACCGCCCGCTGTTTGAGGCCGAGGGCCTGAGCGTGACGCTAGAACTGTCCCATGATCTGCCCGCGCATGCCGCCTTGGATTCGCAACGCCTGCGCCAATGTCTGTCAAATCTGTTTTCCAACGCCCTGAAACACACAAAGACGGGCGGGGTCACTTTGCGCGCCGAATTGGCAATCAACGGCGATCTTATCATCAGCTTTGCCGACACCGGGCCCGGCATCCCTCAGGCGGAGGCCGAACGGCTCTTTGAACCGTTCCAGCGGGGTGCCAGCGATCAGCCCGGAACCGGGCTTGGCCTTTCGATCACCCGGGCACTTGCGCGTTCGATGGGCGGAGACCTACAGCTGGTTCCCAGTCCTTTGGGCGCCGAGTTCCGCCTTCGACTGGCCCTCGGGGCGCTGCCCCCAGTTTCGCCACCAGTATCGCCCCCAGTGTCGCCCGCATCTTCGCCCGAAACTGAGCCACCAAAGGACCCCATACGCCCGCCAAATGCCTTGTCCGAAAAACTTCGGGTGCTCGTGGTTGATGACATTGCCACCAACCGGTTGGTCGCTAAGGCGCATCTGCATTTTCATGGTATCGCGGTCGATGAAGCCGCCTCGGGTGCCGAGGCTCTGACCCGGTTGAAGCAGGGCGGTATCGATCTGGTGCTGCTCGACATGAACATGCCGGGTCTGGACGGGACCGAAACCCTGCAGCGCATCCGCACGTTGCCCGGGCACGCCAGCCTGCCCGTGATCGCCATGACCGCAGATGCGACCGAGGCGCATCGCAGACAATATCTTGCGGCCGGGATGAACGGCTATCTGGCCAAACCGCTAACGCCCGAGGCTGTGGCCGATATAGTAAGGCTTTACCTTCCAGCGGCGCGCTGATCGCCCGGCCAAAGTGCGGCCACGATGGCATCCAGCCCGTCAGTCAATGCCGCAGGCCCCGGTTGCAAGATCAAGGGCGACTTGATCTCATGGATCCGGCCAGCCGCCACCGCAGGCACTTCTTGCCAGCCCGCGCGCCCCGAAATGCGCGAGGCCACCACCTTCTTGCCGCACCATGAGGCGAGAATGACCTCCGGGGCACGCGGCGGAATGGCGTCAGGCAGAAGGATACGGTTCTTGGCCAATGGCTCGGCCGCCAGTTCGGGAAAGATGTCCTGTCCACCTGCGATTTCAACCAGTTCGCTGACCCATTGGATGCCCGAGATGATCGGCTCATCCCATTCCTCAAAGAATACGCGCGGGCGGTACGGGCGAGATATGGCACGCAAATCGGCGATCCGGCTTTCGTAGCCCGCGATCAGGGCCTCGGCCTGATCCATGCATCCCAAAAGAGCGCCAAGCGTGCGGATCATCCGCAAGATGCCCGCCACGTCGCGGTGATTGAAGGCATGCACCTCGATCCCCGCCCGGATCAGCCCGGCGGCAATGTCGGCCTGCAAATCGGAAAAAGTCAGAACAAGATCAGGGTTCAGCGCCTTGATCTTCTCAAGATCGGCACTGGTGAAGGCCCCGACCCGCGGCTTTTCCTTGCGCACCCTTGGGGGGCGGATGGCATAGCCCGTGACGCCGACAATGCGGTGTTCCTGCCGCAGCAGATACAGCGTCTCGACGGTTTCCTCTGTCAGGCAGACGATCCGATGAAAGCTCATGTCTTGGCCCGTTTGGCCCGCTCGGCGTCGCGCCAGACGACCCAAGATTGGGAGGCCCGCGTTAGGCAGTCGCGCACCGCCGCTCCGACTGCTTCGCCGACCGGCGTGTGCAAGCCCGCATAGCGATTTGCACCGGGCAGACAAGCCAGCGCCACGCAATCGGTGCCCGTCCCGGTGGCCAGCCCCGTGGTCAATTCCAGCCCCGCCGCCATGACCCCTGCCGTGCGGGCCTGCACGGCAATGCTCATCGCCTCCAACTGCGCCGCCTCGGTCAGCGGGGCATTGGTCAAAAGGCCGATGTTGATCGTGCCATAATCAGCGCTGTGATAGGGCAACCGCCGCCCCACAGCCTCGGCGTTCGACAGGCCCACGGTGGCCACGCAATGCGCCGTGATCCCCTCGACCTCGGCAAAGGCGTCTGCCCAAGTGCCGACATCGCGTGAGGTCAGCATGCCCACCGCGCGGACTGGCATCTGCTGGGACAACCAAGTCTCGGCGTCAAAATCGGGCGTGAGATCGGCATTCTTGACCTCACGCCACACAATCGCATTGGCGGGCGTGTATCCCGCGCCATGCGGCGCCCAGCTGAGGACCCGCATCTCGCGAGGCAGGTCCATGCGCAGCCAAGGGCGGTCCAGGGTGACCGTCGCTCTCATCGCACCACCCCCATCGGTTGGAACACCGGACCATCGGGCGTTTCCGCATGAAAGCCCCGCACCCCAAAGACCCGCGCCAGATTGTCGTC